>NZ_JASHKS010000031.1:0-55673 GCF_030056835.1 Rhodococcus sp. IEGM 1372
CCACTCGAGGAGTACAACAAACGACTGCTCGTTGCGACGACCACGTGAACCCGTCGTGAAGCGATGCTCGAGGGTGTCGGCGTACTTGCCGAGGGCGACGCCGTGCGGATCTCCGGAGGCGGCGGGCAGAAACTGAGCACCGCAACCGGAGCCGAAGTGATCGTGTGGGAAATGCACGCGGCGATCGCCGGTTAGTCGGTTTCTCGGTGCGGGCGGAAGGAGTGCTCCTCGTGGTCGAGTTCGTGTTCGAGGCTGCGCATGCTGTTGTCCGGTAACCGGCCGGCGTCTCGCCAGCACAGCAACTCCTCACGCTCGACGGCCAGGATGCGTCGCCGGGTACTCATCGCGGCGATCTGCTCCGGTGAAATTACCGAATCGCCCACTTCGGATTCGTCGAGGTGATCGAGCCGGCGGTGGTAGCGGTCGATGCGGTGTTCCAACTCGTGCCGCAATATCTCCCGACCCTCGTCGTCCAGGTTCTCCTCGTCGGCTATTCGATCCAACTGTGACAGAGCAGCTTTCGTCGAACCCTCGCGCGCTTCGTTCCGTAGTCGCGCCTCCTCTGCGGGATCGGCCACGACGTTCAACCTGCGTACCAGTGGCGCGAATGTCAGCCCCTGACCTATCACCGTCACCAGCACGACGAGAAATGCGCAGAACAGCAGCAGATCTCGGCTCTCGAACGGCTCGCCCGAGTCGATGGTGAGCGGCAACGTGAAGACGGCGGCGACGGTGATGACTCCGCGAGTGCCTGCCCAACTCATCACCACCGCCTCGCGGGCGGACAGCCCCGTGGTCAGCAACCACAGCGGCCGCAGCAGGAGGACGCCGGCGAGCGTGACCGTGACTGCCAGGGCGATGGTCGTCCCCGAGTAGGCCGACAGGCCGCCCACCACGGTGGGCAACTGCTCGCCGATCAACAGGAACACAAAGCCTTCCAGCAGAAGATCGATCAATCGCCACACCGCGCTGGTCTGTAGGCGGCTGGCTCCGGAGATGGCGTGACGGGTGTGGTGACCGATCACCAATGCTGCAACGACGACCGCCAACACCCCGGACGCATGCACTTCTTCGGCCGCGAGGTACGCGACGAACGGCGTCGACAGCGACACGATATTGAGCAGTAGCGAATCGTGAACGAACCTCTGCACCAATCGAATCAGTAGTGCAACGATGAGGCCCACGACGATGCCGCCTGCTGCGGCGAGCACGAACAATCCCGCGGCATGGGCGGCTGTCATGTCCTGACTCGAGATCGCGGCGATCGCCACGGTCAGCATCGTCAGCGCGGTCGCATCGTTCAGCAGTCCCTCGCCTTCGATGAGCGTCACCAGCTTCGGTGGGATGCCCGCGCGTCGACCCACCGCGAGCGCCGCCACCGGGTCCGGTGGTGCCACGGCAGCACCCAGCGCCATACCGGCCGCCAACGTGATGCCGGGCACGAGCAGCCAAAGGCCCACTCCCACCAGTGCTGCCGTGGCCACCACCAAGGCCACGGACAAGCTCAGAATCGTCCATACGTTGCGGCGGATGGCGATCAGTGAAGAGTTCAGCGCAGCGCTGTAGAGCAGCGGCGGAATTACCAGGGTCAGAACGACCTCGGGGTCGAGAACGATGTCGGGCAACGCCGATGCCGAGACCGCCAGGCCGGCGAGGGTCAGCAACGCGGCCGCGGGCAGCGTCGTCTTCTTCGAGATCACCTGTGCGGCGACGATCAGACCCGTGGCGGCCAGGACCAAGCCGAGAGTTTCTATCACGGTAAGTCGAGAGGGAAATAGTTCACCCGGCTGTATTCCACCAGGTCAGAGGTTCAAACTATCTCTTCAGCCCGAACATCTTCGCAATTGTCTTCTCCATGAAGGTCGCCGGGAGCAATCGCCGCGCCATGAACACGACCGGTGCGTTGCTTCCTCTGGCGTACAACGGTTTCGGCTTGTCTGCCTCGATGGCCTTCAACACCACCTCCGCGACTTGCTCGGCGGAGATGCCGGTTCCCTCCTTGCGGTCCAGGGACGAGATCGCGGTGTGGAAGTCGTCTCGGTGGACCGAATCCGGTGCGATGTATTTGGTCCGACGCTCACTGATTCCGGTGTTGATCGAGCCCGGCTCGACGGTGGTCATCCACACGCCGAAGGGCGAGAGTTCCAGGCGCGCGGCATCGGAGAAGCCCTTGATGGCGGCCTTCGTCGACGCGTACGACGAGCGGTAGGCGAGCGGGAAGCTCGCCAGCATCGATCCGATCATCACGATGCGGCCGTAGCCACGCTCGCGCATACCGGGAATGACGCCCTGGGACAGCGTCACTGCACCGAAGACGTTCAACTGGAACAACCGCTCGATGGCATCGGTCGGCAGCTCCTCGAACGGCCCGGACTGACTCTCACCGGCGTTGTTGACCAACACGTCGACGACACCGAGATCGGCGACGAAGTTCCGGATCGAGTCGGCATCGGTGAGGTTGAGAGCGCGATACTCGACGCCGGTGGCCCGTTGCGCGTCGGTCATCGAGTCCGGATTGCGGGAGGTGCCGATCACTCGATACCCCCGGGCGAGGAGCGCCTGCGCAACCGCGTGTCCGATACCCGACGAAGCTCCGGTGACCACTGCCGTGCGATTCATGCCCAGATGGTACCGGGACGGCTGATCGATACCGGATGACGAACCGTCCCATACCGGTTAGTCTGTTACCCGTGCAAACGAATTCTGCTGCCCTGCTGATCGAGCACCTCTGTATGGCTTTCGGCCCCAAAGTTGCAGTCGACGACCTGTCGCTGATGGTTCCACCCGGTTCGATGTTCGGGCTCGTCGGCCCCAACGGCGCAGGCAAGACGACGTGTCTGTCCATGGCAGTCGGTCTGCTCAGGCCACAGTACGGCCGAAGTCTGGTGTTCGGACGAGACGTCTGGGCCGACCCCATCGCCGCGAAAGAGCTACTCGGAGTACTGCCCGACGGGCTCGCTCTGCCATCCCAGTTCACCGGCCACGAGCTTCTGACCTACTTCGGACGACTGCGCGCAATGCCCGAGGACGTGATTGCGCAGCGTCGAGACGAGCTGTTGGACGCATTGGATCTTGCCGACGCCGGGGGAACCGTCATCGCCGACTATTCAGCGGGTATGACCAAGAAGATCGGGCTGGCCTCGGCGCTGCTGCACGGCCCCCGGCTGTTGGTGCTGGACGAGCCCTTCGAGGCGGTCGACCCCATCTCCTCCACCACCATTCGCACCATTCTGGTCCAGTTCGTCCGGTCCGGCGGATCGGTGATCCTGTCGAGTCACGTGATGGCACTCGTCGAGCAGCTCTGTACCCACGTCGGCGTCATCACCGGTGGCCGAGTCGTGGCTGCGGGCACGGTGGACGAGGTCCGCGCCGGCGGAAGTCTGGACGACGCCTTCGTTCGCCTGGTCGGTACCCGCGAACAGAACCCCGACGGCCTGTCCTGGATGCGCTCGTGACGTCTCTCGGTCGAACCGTCTTTCAGATGCGAATCACGCTCTACCGCAGGCAATTCAGGGGCGGCCAAGCAGTGGTGAAAAGCGTGTTCGGGTTGCTGGGGCTGGTCTTCGCGGTATTGGCGTGTGTGTTGTCTGCGCGCAGTGGAGCCTCGCAGGTGTTGGTCGGCGGCACCGTGAGCCTCGGGCTGACACTGATCGGTCTGAGCTGGGTGCTGTTCCCGGTGCTCTCGGGTATCTCCGACGACAACATCCAGCCCCGCCACTTCCAGATGCTGTCGGTGAAACCCTCACGCCTGGCGCGTGCCCTGTTGGCCACCTCGGCGTACGGGATGCTCGTGCCGTTGACAGCCATCGCGACCGCGTCGATCCCGATCTATGCCGTGTCCCGTTCTCTCGCAGCACTTCCGCTTGCCCTGGTGGCCTGGCCTGCGACCGTCGTACTCTTCGTGACGCTGTCCAGGGTGGTCACCGTGGCGATGTCTCAGCCGTTGCTGACCGACTCGATTCCGTTCACCGCAGAGTGGGGTGCGTGGATGGTGATCTACATGGCGATGGGCGCGGGATCGAATCTGTACGGCCTCGACGGCGGTTCGATGTGGCATCTGGTGATGATTCCGCAGGCTCTGCGCGACGACGTCCGTGGTCGGCAGATCGCGTGGCTGATGGTTGCGGCACCGTTCGCTATCGTGTCGACGACGGTGGTCCGAGTGTTCGGTGACCTCGGGCTCGACCGGCTGGCGGTCCCCATTTCGGTGACGCTGTCGATGCTCGGGGTCAGTGCAGGGCTCATCGTCGTGATCTCGGTCCGTGCCGCCTACCCGGTCCCCGAACCCACCAAGGCCTTTTCGCTGAACACCCGAGGGTCGTTCAACGGAGGTTCGTTCGCATTGATCTTGCTGTCGATGGTCGTACTCGGAGTGTCGGTGGTGCCCGGTCTGCTGCTGGCACTGCTCCTGCCCGGTGCGTTCGCGTACCTGTCCGTTCCCGTGGCCGCGGCTATCGGGTGGTTGGGCATCTGGTGGGGCGCCCGGATGGCCGTCGGCACCCTCGTCGGTGACTCCGACAAGATCTTGCACGAGGTGATCTCACGGTAGGGCGCGAATGGTCCGACTCGGGTTGCCGGCAGCGAAGGTGCGCGACGGCACGTCCCGGGTGACGACGCTGCCTGCACCGATCACCGAGTTGTCGCCGATCGTGACGCCCGGGCACACGATGACTCCGCCGCCCAGCCAGACGTTGTTCCCGATGACGATGGGAAGAGCGCTCTCCCAGCGTGTTCGGCGCGCCTCGTGATCCTCCATGGGGTGCAGCGGCGTCAGTAGTTGTGCCCGTGGTCCGATCGACACATCGTCGCCGATGGTGATGGGCGCGCAGTCCAACAGGATCGCGTCGTAGTTGAGGAAACTGTTCGATCCGATGGAAATGTTTGTGCCGTAATCACATTGGAACCTGGGCATGATCCACGAATCGTCTCCGAAGGATCCGAGCAATTCGCCGAGAATCTCCCGACGCTCTTCGTTCCGGTCTGCGTCGGTTGCGTTGAATCGGTCCAATAGCCTGCCGCACGCCACCCGAGACGCCACCAGTTCGGGATCGTTGTCTCGGTACAGTTCTCCGCGCAGCATACGATCCCGGTTCTCGCCCATGGACGAGACACTACCGATCGGTCGGCTTCTCGAAAAGGGCAACGCTGAACCATGCACTGCCCTCGGCGAACTCGCGGCGGCCGACGTAGCGGAACCCCTGATCGAGGTAGTAGCTGCGCAACGCACCGTTGGTCTCGGCGCAGTCCAGACGCAGCAGCGAGCGTCCTTCCCGGCGAGTCTGCTCCGACGCCCACTCGAGCAGCGACGCGCCGAGGCCGGTACCGGCCTCGCTTCTGTCGATCACCAATCCGTGTACGTAGCAGGCCAGTTCGTCGTGCTCGGGCCAGATGGTCGGGTCGGATCCGATCAAGCGCAGTGCTCCGACTATCGGGCCGCCGGGATCGCGTCGGGCGACGTAGAACTCTCCTGCCTCGATCTGCGCTGCGACAGTGCCGAGGGGCACCTCGCGTGGCGTCCACTGATCGATTCCTCGATCCGAGAGCCAGTCCTCGGCGGCGTGCCGGAGGCCGAGTATCGTTGCCGCGTCGGCGGCAGTTGCGGGTTCCACGGTGAGCACGGTGCCATGGTACGGAGGTGGCGAGTTCTGTGGTGAACGTGCTTGTGGTCGAGAGCGGTTCGGACCGGAGGACCTTCCCCCTGATCGATGGAGTCGACTTCCGAAGCTGCCTCATGGACGAACTCGCCGACGCGGTGTCGTGGGCCGAGGTGCTGCTGTTTCGGACCTTCGAGACTGCCGATCTGCGGGGCGTGTGGCCCGGTGCCGAGAATCTTCGCTGGATCCACGCGTCGAGTGCCGGAGTCGATCGACTGCTGGATCCGGTTCTGCGCGAGAGTCCGTGGACGCTGACCAATTCCGGTGGCATCCTCGACCGTGCCATCGCCGAGTACGTCGCAGCCGGCATTCTGGCGTCGGTCAAGAAGCTGCCCCGGGCGCTTGCTCGTCAGCGCGAGCGGGTGTGGGAGCACAGAGTTGCCGGCGGAATTCACGGTCGCGCCGCCCTCGTCGTCGGTCCCGGTTCGATCGGACGCGAGATCGGACGCGTACTCGGCGCGCTCGGTATGCGCGTCGAGGCGGCGGCAACGTCCGAGCGACCGGGCGATTCGGAGTTCTCGCGGATCCGAAACTTTCGAGAATTGCCCTCGTATGCAGGCGAATACGACGTGATCGTGTTGGCGACACCGCTGACCGATGCCTCGCGCGGACTCGTCGACGCGGCGGTGCTGGCGGCCATGCGTTCCGATGCAGGCCTGGTCAACATCGCCCGCGGTCCCGTCGTCGATGAGCGGGCCCTGTGCGATGCCCTGGGATCCGGAGCGATCGGGTGGGCCGTGTTGGACGTGTTCGAGGTCGAACCATTGCCGGACACGAGCCCGCTGTGGGACATGGACAACGTCATCCTGACCGCGCATCTGGCGGGCGACTCCGACGATTTCGCGGAGCGTCTGTGGGCACTGTTCGAGGACAATCTGCAGCGATACGTCCGCGGTTCGGCATTGGTCAACGTGGTTGATATGCAGGCGGGATACGTACGCCGCTGAAACGGACCGCCAAAGTATGCGTAACACGCCGTAGCATGTACTAGGGTGCACGAGTGCGTGAAATCAATCGTTCGGCCGTGGCGTCGACCAGTCGTGATGCGGCATTCGCCTACATGGACGACTTCAGAAACGTCCCGCAGTGGATGTTCGGCATCACCCGGTTCGAGCCGAGGAGCGACATTTTGTCCGGTCTCGGAGCCACGTACGACGCGACGATGCAGATCGGTCCGAAGGCTCTCACCTCCGTTGTGCACGTGACCGAATGGGTCCACAACGAGAGGCTCACGCTCGAATCGGTCGAGGGCCTGTCCAACTCGTCCACGTGGTCGTTCTCCGACACGGCGGACGGCGGTACCCGTCTGGATGTGGTGTTCCGCTACAGCCTTCCCGGCGGAATTGCAGGCAAGGTGCTCGGCGCTGTGGTCGAACCCGTTGTGGGTCAGGCGATCAAGCACACGGAGTCGACGCTGCGCGCCCGCCTGGAAGCGGCCGACTAGTACACGTATTTGTCGAGTGCGTCCAAGACCTGGTCGACGGCGAGCCACGCGAACAGGAATGCGCAGATACCCAGCGTCAGGTTGGTGAACCAGCCGTTGCGCCACTGCTGTGGCACCCGATCGCTGTTGAGCAGAATCAACAGCGTCACCGCCAGGAACGGCATGAAGACCGCCCCGAGGACGCCGTATGCGAGCACGAGTCCGATCGGTTGGTCCAGCCACAGCAGCGCCATCGGCGGGAACGTCAACCATGCGACGTACCAGCGGAAGTACTTACCGCCCACGCGTGTTTCGGGGTGGCCCTGTTCGAGCCCCTTCAGATTGCCGACGAAGTCCGCGAACATCAGGCTCACTCCGTTCCACACCCCGATCAGGGACGAGAACGACGCCGACCAGAATCCGATGAGGAAGACGTACCCGAACACCGTGCCGTAGCGCTCGGCGAGCACGTCGGAGAGTTGAATCAGGCCCTGATCGCCGGTGGAGATCGCGATCTGCGACGAGTACAGCAGCTCGGCACCGACGATGAGCATGGCGAGGACGAAGATTCCGGAGATGACGTAGGCCATCGAATTGTCGATGCGCATGACGCGCATGAATTTCGGTGTGATCCAGCCTTTCTCGCGCAGCCAGTAGCCGTATGCGGCGAGCGTGATGGTGCCGCCGACGCCACCTGCGAGGCCGAGGACGTACACGATGGAGCCGTCGGGGATGGTGGGGACGATGCCCTTGACGATGGCGGGAACGTTCGGAACCGCTACTACCGCAGCACCGATCACGGTCACGAACATGATGCCCACGAAGACGGTGATGATCTTCTCGAAGAACCCGTAGCTACCGAGCCAGATCAACGCGAACCCGAGGAGCCCGGACGCGATGGCGACAACCTTCAGATCCAAGGCCGGGAACAGCGCGACGATCGGCAACGCGCTCGACGACATCGCCGCAGCACCGTAGACGAATCCCCAGATCACGATGTACGGCGCGAAATAGACCGTCGTCCACTTACCCAGCGAACGCCAGCCCTGAAAGATCGTGTTGCCCGACGCCAACGTGTAGCGGCCGGCACCTTCCACCAGAACGACTTTCATGACGACGCCGACGATGATGACCCAGAGCAGTGCGTAGCCGTAGCGCGAGCCGGCCACCAGAGTCGCGACGAGGTCGGCAGCCCCGATGCCGGTTGCGGCGACCACGAGTCCGGGGCCGACCACCTTCCATTTCGGAGGTGCAGTGGTCTCGGTCATCGATTCTCCTCGTGCGCCGGGGGTTGCTCAGTGACCTGTCTCACTCTTTACGAAACGTACGGTTCCTGGCAAGTCAGCGCTCGGTACCGTCGATACGGTGACCGACGGACAGCAGTCATCGCGTGCACTGAGCTTCGGCAAGGTTGCCGGGAATTACGACCGGGCCCGTCCCGGCTACCCCGCCGAGTTGTACGCGGACATCATGACCGGCGACGGGCTGCGAGTGCTCGAGGCGGGAGCAGGTACCGGTAAAGCCACCGTCGCCTTGGCCGAACTCGGTGCGTCCGTCGTTGCGGTGGAACCGGATTTGGGTATGGCCGACATCGTCGAGCGTCGCACCGCGAATCTCGCCGTCGAAGTGCAGGTGTCACGGTTCGAGGATTGTGCAGTCCCGGCGGCGTCGTTCGATGTAGTCGTTGCCGCCCAATCCTGGCATTGGGTGAACCACGAGCAAGGAGCTGCAGTAGCGGCCCGCGCGTTGGTCCCCGGCGGCGTCCTTCGGTTGTGGTGGAACATGCCGGGCGACCTAGAGGGCCCGGCATGGGAAGCGGTCAGGGCGGCCTACGACGCAACCGAGCCGGCAGCGGCACCACTGTTGGCGCACTCTCTCGGTGCGCAACCGGAGTCGAACGTGCCCCGCGCTGCCGGCTTCGGTCCGTGGACGACCTCGACATACGAATGGGTTCAGCGCTATTCCGCAGATGAATTCTGCGCCATGGCCGCCACGTACTCGAGCCATCTAGCCCTGGACGACGTGCGCCGCGGCGAGGTCCTGGGCGCAGTACACGCGGCCATCGCCCGCCACAGCTACGTGGACTACCGCTACGTCACGCAGATGGTGACGGCGCAGCTCGACTAGGAGATCGTCGTGGTGCAGACGACGAATTGCCTTGAATCGTAGGCGAATCCACCCTCGGGGCATTCGTTGGGATCGGCGGTACCGGTCTTGATCTCGGTGACCTGTTCGACGTCGGTCGCGGTGGGGTCGTTGCAGTCGACTCGTGAGGGCTCGTCCATACCGACGGTGGGCACGCTCATGCAGCGTCGACGACCCAGTCGACGTCGAGGCACAGTGCCCCCTGCTCCACACCGTCGAGTGTCTCGTAGTAGGTCTGATTCACGTCGGTGGGGCACTGCTCGTTCTGCTCGGCCTTGGCGATGACCTTGTAGTTCGATTCCATGCTGCCGCATTCGGCGTTCTCGATGGTGGCGGCCGTCATCGTTCCGCCGAGTTGGACGCATTGACCGATCTCGACGTCGATGTCGGTGGAGCCGCCGGCGTCGATGCCTTCCTGGCCGGATACGTCATCGGTGGTGCCGGCCGCGGCGGACGTGGAGGACGAGGTGGTGGTGTCTGCGGCAACGGCATTGCCCGATTCGGACGACGAGCATCCTGCGGCGAACAGCAGCGTGAGCGCTGCACCTGCGGCGAGGAGGCCTCTGGACAAAGCAAGCATCGTGGCATGACCTTCGGAACTCATCGAGGCGAGAGAACACACCCTCGTCGGCAGCCCCACGGGCCACCGAAGAAAGATTCTTTACCATTCACGGAGGTTTGAAAAGCGCACAGCCGGAAGTCACGAACGGAACACGATGGTGGCAACCCATTTGGTGTTGTGTACGCCCGGCAGCGCAGGCACGATCACGCGCGCGGGAAATCCGTGATCGAGCGAGAGATCCACGCCGTTGACTTGCAACGCGAGCAACGAATCCGGATGGCTCGCTTGATTTCCCTGTAGTACCGCGCGCGTGAATGCACCGTTCTGCTCGAGCGAAGTGACCTCGGCCGATCGCGGTGCGGGTACGCCTGCGAGCGCGGCGAGTTCGGCCAACGGGACGCCGGTCCACGTCTGCGTGGTCGACCATCCTTCTACGCACGCGATCGGAAGTTCGGCAGTGCGCTGCGGCATCGACAGCAGCCTGCCCCGAGACAGCACCACCGGGACGGCGTCGTCGGCTGCGCTGCTGATCGTCAGTTGCCAGTCGGGCCCGGTCTGCGCCTCGGTGATCCCCGCAGCTTCGGCGGTTCGGTTGATCTGGAAGTCGTTGGGGCCGTCACCGTACGAGCGTCCGCGAGGCAGCAGAATCGCGGCCTTGCGCAGCACTCCTCCGAGCGTCTGGCCGACGGTCAACACCGCGACGAAACCCATTCCGGCAGCGACCAATCCGATGGCACCGCGTCGACTCATGGTCGACGGGGGGCTGTCGTCGCACTGCTGGTCCGGAGCTTCGTTGCGGGCCCGCAACACGTCCATCAGGGACTCGGACCTCAGGGTGCGCCACATCAGCGGAACCTTGAGACCGAGGTGCACGAGAAATCCGGAGATGAACACCCAGGCACCGAAGTAGTGAGCGGCGTAGAAGTCGAAACCGAACACGTAGTCGTACTGGATGTTGAGAACGCCGGTGACGATCTCGAACAGCAGGCCACCGACCAGTGCCAACAGCGACAGTCGTTCGAGCGCATGTGCCGGCGATCGGACCGGTGGTAGTTCGACCAGCTTGGGCATCACCGACCACAGTTTGGCGATGACGAGCGGCACGATGATCAGCCCGAGCCCGACGTGCAGGCCCTGGGTGAGTTGGTACAGCCAGGCAGGGTTGGTGGGCCAGTCGAAGTACGGCAACCGCAGCCACCCGACGGCTCCGGGTCTGGCCTGGCCGAACTGCGGTCCGTAGGCGCTGTACGAGAGCAGCCCCGTCACCGTGATGATCGGCAGCGCGACGAGCAGCACCGCACCGAACAGCGACGTCAACCACGTGCTGCGCAGCGGACTGCGAAAGCGCGCGAGAGGATTGCGGACGTCGGCCATGTAGGGCATTCGCTGCCCAGTCGGTGCCGGATGTCTCGTGGCCTGCTCGGGTACCGGCGGGTCGTCGCTCACGTGCGCCTACCGCCCTCCGCTCGGAACCAGCATCCGGTGTCAGTATCGGGCCGGACAGCGAGAAAGCAAGCCCGGAACGTCCCCGCGGGGACGCGTCGGACCTCGTCGAGAAGTTCTTGTCGGTACCGCGTCGTACGCTTCGTCGAACATGCATTCGATGAATGGGGGCGTTCATGAGCGACATGCAAGAGGCAGGATCCGAGGCGGGACGGATCGAGACGAGAGAAATCGAGACCGAGATCTGCGCTCTGGCCGGTCAGATCGCTGCGGCGTCGGCGCAGTATCTGATTCTGGTGGGTGAGTTCGATGCTCGACGCGGATGGGCGGGATGGGAAGTGCGGTCCTGTGCGCACTGGTTGTCGTGGCGTGCGGGAGTCGACCTGCACACGGCCCGTGAGCAGGTACGGGTGGCCAAGGCGATGCGGGAGTTGCCGCTGATCACCTCGGCGTACCTGAGCGGCACGGTTTCCTACTCGAAGGTTCGGGCGATGACGAGGGTGGCCACGGTCGACAACGAGGCGTCGCTGCTGCAGAAGGCGCTCGATGCACCTGCTGCCCACATCGAGCGTCTGTGCCGTGGCCTGAAGAAAGCGATGCGTCCGACCAGGGGTAACGGAGTCGATGCCGATCCGTCCGTGGGGCGGTGGCGCTGGGACGAGGACGACGGCTCGCTCGTGCTGACGGCGCGCTTTCGGCCCGAGGACGGCAAGCGGTTTCTGGCTGCATTGACCAGGGCGGAGTACGAGCGCACCCGAACCGAGGGCGAATCCGAGGGTGACCGGGCGGCTCCGGCACCGTCGAACCCGGTGCCGGCGATGATTGCCATGGCCGAGATGGTCTGTGCCGGAATGGATTCGCCGGTGGTCTCACCGGCAGCGGAAGTGTTGGTCCACCTCGGCGGCATCGACGAGGCGGGTCACGATCATGCCCATTTCGACGACGGCCCGGGTCTGGACGACGAAACGTTGGCTCAGGTGCTGTGTTCTGCGGTCATGCGGACGGTCGGCCACGGCCGCCTCGGCAAGACTGTGCGGTGGAGTTCGACTGCGAAAGCGCCGAGCCGAACCCAATTGCGGCAGTTGATCATTCGGGATCGATGCTGCACGGTGCCCGGGTGTGGGCGCACTCGATTTCTGCATGCCCATCACGTCACCTACCGCTCACAGGGAGGCAAGACCACGCTCGACAACCTGGTCCTGCTGTGCGGCGAACACCATCGAGCGCTGCACGACGGCTACTTCTTCATCGAAGCCCTCGACGATCAACGCTTCTCGTTTCACCATCCTTCGGGAATGGAGATGATTCACGCGCCGACGATGTCCGGCGACGCGGACGAACTCAGGCGGCGACACAAAGGCATCGCGCCCGACGCCATAATCCCGAACTGGGGTGGGGAGGGCCTCGACCTCAGCTACGCGACCGACGTCCTGATCACCAATTGGCAGCAGGCTGCATGAAATGGAGTCGTTGAGGGCAAGTTAGTGTGACGGCGAGACTCGGACAAGAAGCGGTGGGACATGAGCGTCGACAGATCGATGGAGGACGAACAGCCCTGGCCGGTGGAACGAGCACCGAGCCGGAGCGACGCGACCAGGCCGGAGGACGACCCCTTCTACGCCGCGCCCGATGGGTACGAAGCGGCTCCACCGGGGACGATTCTCAAGGTACGGCCGGTCGAGGTCGCGATGTTCGGTCGTGTGCGCCAGCGAGTCGATGCATGGCAGCTGCTCTATCGAACCGCTGATCTCGGTGGGTATCCCCAGGCCAGCGTCACGACGGTGCTGCGCCCGCGGGACGCGGAGCCGGTACTTCTGTCGTATCAGTGTGCGATCGACGGCGTCGCATCCTCGTGCTTCCCGTCCTACGCGCTTCGGCGTGGCTCGCGGGCGTTCGGCGCGGTCCCACAGTTCGAGTTCCTGCTGGTACTGCACGCCCTGCGCCGAGGGTGGACCATCTCGATCCCGGATCACGAGGGACCCGACGGCCACTGGGGTTCGCCGCAGGAACCCGGGTTCTGCACGCTCGACGCCATCCGCGCGGCGTTGTCGTTCGAGCCGCTCGAATTGAACGACAGCACGCCGGTCGCGCTGTGGGGCTACTCGGGCGGCGGGCTCGCAACATCCTGGGCAGCGGAGATGGCTCCGGAATACGCACCGGAGATCGAGCTGGTCGGTGCCGCCCTCGGCTCCCCCGTCGGCGATCCGGGTTCGGCGTTCACCCGGCTCAATGCGACGCTGCACGCAGCATTGCCGACACTGGTGGTGGCCGGCCTGCGGCGGACCTACCCCGAGCTCGATCGGGTGATCCGTCAGCACGTCGACGAGGACGGAATGCGCATTCTCGATTCCGTGGAGTCGATGACGACAGTGCGCGCCGTGACCAAACTGGCCAGGCACGACCTGGACCACTACATCGACGTTCCGCTGGCCGATCTGTTGGCACTGCCCGAGATCGTGCAGGTGTTCCTGGATATTCAGCCCGGGCGCACCGCCCCGACGGCACCGCTGCTGGTCATTCAGTCGGTGCACGATCAGATCATCGCCGTCGACGACGTCGACGGGCAGGTGGATCGGTACATCGAGGCCGGAGCCCACGTGACCTATCTGCGGGATCGGCTGAGCGAACACCTGTCGCTGCACCCGATCGGTGCGCCTCTGACTTTGAACTGGTTGTCCGATCGATTCGCCGGAGTGCCGGTCGAAGAACCGTCGACACGAACGGTGTGGTCCATTGCGTTCTCGTTCGCGGCGGTTCGCGGTTTGTTGTCGATGACCTGGACGACCATCCGAGCGTTGGTCGGCGGCGTGCGAGCGTAGCTACTCTAGGGCGGATGCAGCGAACCTGGATACGAATACTCACCGGCTCGATCGCCATTCTGGGCATCGCTACTGGGCTCGTGGCACTGGGCGTCTACTACACCGACACCCGGGTCAACGTCCTGATCGCGCTCGCGTCGTTCGTTCCGCTGATGTTCATCGCCGTGGTGGTCGGTGCCCTGGTGGCGTTGATCGGTCGACGCTGGGTTCTGGCGGGAGTCTCCGCACTGGTTCTCGCTGCAGGCGCAGTGGCCTACGCACCGCTCTACGTGGCGGACGCGGCACCCGAGGACGCGACGGGCAGCGAGGGCGTGCGGTTGCGCGTCATGCAGGCGAATCTGATGATCGGGCTGGCCGATCCCATTGCCGTGGTCGGTCAGGCCCGCGACAGTGCCGTCGATGTCGTCACCATCCAGGAACTGACCGACGCGTCGGTGGTCGGTCTCCGTGACGCCGGTATGGACGAACTCTTTCCCTACAGCTACCTCGAGCCGCACGTGACCGGCGGCGGCGGGGCCGGAATCTACAGCCGATTCCCGATCTCGGACAACCGGCAGCTCGACGGATACGGCCCGGTCAATCTCGCCACCGAGGTCGAGGTCCCCGGTTCCGAGCCGGTCACGCTGCTGGCCGTGCATCCCGGTCCCGCCTACATCACCCCGGCGGACATCTGGACCGCTGAATTGGACACGCTCCGAAACGATTTGGAGGCGGTGGCAGGCACCGGCCGGGTGATCGTCAGCGGGGACTTCAACACCACGTACTCGCACAAGAAGTTCCGCAACCTACTCGACGTCGGATACTCGGACGCCGCAGCACAATTGGGCAAGGGCCTGATCCCGACCTATCCCACGGACAAAGGCACGCCCGCTGTCGTCGGGATCGACCACATCCTCACCAACTCCGGCCATGCGCGGTCGCTGGAAAGAATCGATCTCCCCGGATCGGACCATCACGGCCTGATCGGGGAGATCGAGTTCTCCTGAGCGTTCGAGCGGAAGTCAGCTCACGCGAACGGACTGCTTTCGAGACTTTCCGCACTGCAACAGGATCCGCACTGCGGCGGGAGTACCGTCCAGTGACGTCACGATGTCGTTGCGCGTCTGTGCCGCGACCGCGGAGACCTTGTCGAGTGTCGTCACGGCCGGATCGATGGTCGCGGTGATCTCGACGACTCGCTGACCGCGGTCCGACACCGATCGGCCGTGTGCAGACACGACGCCCTCGTGGGCTGCCAGGGACTTGGCAGCACTCTTGGCGGCGGTGGTCAGATCGACACTGAGCCTGCCGTCGACATCCGAGTCTGCAGTGGACGAAAACGCGACGGTGCCGACCGAACGGCGGGGCAGGTGCGCGAGCAACCACCACAATCCGAGAAGTACGAGAACGATCGCGGCTGCTCCGAGAGCCCAGGGCCACCAGCCGGCGTCGACGGTGGTGTCGACGAACGCGGCATCGATGCGCTCGCGGCCCGGGAACTGGCCACGTTCCCACGCGATCGCTCCGCCGCCGAGGGCGATCAGTGCGAGTCCGACGACCGCCGTACTGGTTCGGTCGACCGAGGCAGTTGCGCGTTTCACGATGGTTGTCCTGTCGTTCGCACTCGCGTGCGGACTTTCGGTGCCGGCGCGAGTGGGCGGAGAGCGTCGTCGACGGAGGTGGCGATCGACGATTTCAGCGCTGCGGTGTCGGTGCCCGTCACGGTCGACGCGGCGACGGTGACCTTCTTGTTGCCGGCCTTGGCCGTCGCGGAGTCGACTCCGGCGTTGTCGAGAGCGGCGGTGCGAGCAACAGCGGCGACGTCACCCTTGCGGAGCCAGACGTCCTGCTCGGTGAGGGCACGGTGGGTCCGCCGGCGTGGCTTGACGGCGAGCAGGACGAGGATGAATCCGACGACGACAGCGGCAATCCCGGCCGGCAGCATCCAACTCTGCGCGGTGAGCCCGTCCAGGTTCGTGGCAGCGGGACCGACCCACTCGGGGCCGTCGATGGCACCCAGGTTCAGCAACGCTTCTCGGCCGAGGACCACACCGGCTCCGATGAGGACGAGTGCGAACAGGATTGCGGGTACGGCGGCGGCGGGGTTGGCTACCGGCTTCTTCGTCGCTTTCGCGGTCATTGCACTCTCCCTTCTTCGACGGTGGCTTCGGCGGGTACGCATTGGACGGTGACGTCGACTCGATCGACGGTGTAGATGCCCAGCTCGGACAGATCCCGGGCCACGGCGGCACGAACGTCAGCGGCCACCTTCGCCAGCGGCGATGGCCAGGTGACCGCCACCGCGACCTGGGCGCGAACGCGGGAGCCGTTGATCGTCACGTCGGCCTTGGGTAGGTCACGCCCACCGAGGACGCGCAGGCCCGGCTGAGGATCGGCAACGGCGTCGGTGCTGCGGGCAGCGAGTACTGCCAGGCGCTCGACGGCCTTGTGCTTGATCTCCAGTGATCCGCGTTCGCCGGCGTCCTCGGGGGTGTCGGTCGCAGCTGTCTCAGTCACGACCGCGACCACGCATGATCGAGTTCAGGTCCAGTTCGCCGTCGATGTAGCGGCCGACGAAGAATCCGAGGCCGCCGAGAACGATGGCGATGAGGAAGCCGGTGAAGCCGCCTGCCGCTGCGGCGATGGCCAGCAGAAGTCCCACGAACAAACCGATGGTTGCAGTGGTCATGGTCTTGATCTCCACTCAGAGTTCGAAGTAGTTGCGCCTGGTGACGCGTTTGCGGATACGAGCGATCCGCTTGGGAAGTGTGCGTAGCGGGGACGGAATCGAGGACGCACGGAATACCGTCGGTGTGCTCGCTGCGTTGACAGGGGCCGAGGGCAGCACCGCGAATCTTCGGTCGACATCTGCGAGTGCGGCCATGTACCGGGCCGGGTCGCCGCCGATGTCGGGGTGGTGTTCGCGTGCCACAGCGCGCCGAGCCGCCTTGTACTCGGCGGCTCGGTCGTGCGCTGCGTGCTGGTTCACCTGGTCAGACTCGCACAATGTCCTCGACGGTGACGTGCACGGGCCCGTCGACCATCGTCGCCACTGTGCGTCGTACTGCGTCGGCCGTCTCGCGGACTGCGACTCCGAACTCCAGCGATACGTGGACCTCGGTCCCGTCCTCACCGATTCGGATGCCGGCGATACGACGCCCGGGCAGATACGTAGCGGCCTCACCGAACATGCCGCCGTGCAGCCCGACGACACCGTCGATCGCCAGTACGGCGTCGGCGATGTCCTCGGACCTGTCACGTTCCGTCATGTGCGGGTCGGTCACTGCACTCGGGTGGTGGCGGGCTCGCTGGTGGTGTCTTCGTCGTCCGAGCCGTCGTCGAGGTAGATGTCGTGAACGACGATGTTGACCTCGGTGACCTCGAGGCCGGTCATGCGCTCGACGGCGTTGATGACGTTGCGACGGATGCCCGCTGCGAGGTCTGCGATGGAAACGCCGTAGTCGGCGACGATGTCGATGTCGACCGCTGCCTGACGCTCGCCGACCTCGACCGACACGCCCTGCGACTGGTTGACGCGGGCACCGGGGATGCGCTCGCGGAGAGCGCCGATTGCGCGGCTGGCTCCGCCGCCGACGGCGTGCACTCCCTGGACCTCACGGGTGGCGATGCCGGCGATCTTGGAGACGACGGTATCGGCAATGGTGGTGCGGCCCTGCGAGCTGACGAGCACGGAGTCCGACTTGGTGGTGATGTCGGTCTTTCCTTCGCCTGCTGCGGATACGGTTGCCTTGGTGTCCGTCGTGGAGCTCATGAATGCCTCTCTTCGTTGTGTGTCTTCGGTGCAGAGTGTGTGACAGGAGTTGGTCGTAGCTCGATCGGTGAAACGCACGTCCGAATAAAGTGACCTACGTCATAGATTACGTCCACTGGTAAACCGGTATCGAAAGACTTGCGTGATCGATGACCACGATGAAGCGAACTGGGGGCCCGATGGAGTGGGTTGACGCGTCGGACCGCGTTCTCGTCGGCGCTGCGGCGCTGGGCGAGACCGATGCGTTCGAGGAGATCGTCCGGCGCTACGGCCCGGAGATGTTCCGCTATGCGCGCAACATGCTGTCCGATCAAGGTGCCGCCGAGGAGGTGGTGCAGGACGCTTTTGTGGCAGCGTGGAAGGGCCTCGACAATTTCCGTGGGGACTCGGCTCTGCGAACATGGTTGTTCTCGTTGGTCTCGCACAAGGTGATCGACCATCGCCGCAAGCGCAGCGTTCCACCCGCCGAAGATTGGTTGTTCGAGCGCAAGAGCACCGGCGCGGGCAGCAATCCAGAGGCCGATGTCGAGGCCGACAGCTTCATGACCGAGCTGGGCGTCGCGCTGTCGGAGCTGCCGTACCGCCAGCGGGCCTGTTGGTTGCTTCGCGAGGTCGAGGGCCTGACGCATCCCGAGATCGGCGCGATCATGACGTTGTCCGCAGGCGCAGTACGTGGTCAGTTGACCAGAGCACGAGCAACATTGAGCGAAAGGTTGGCAACATGGCGAACCCAGTAGATCCGGATTCGGTTCTCGCGCGTGCTGCCACCGAACTTCGGGACGCACCGCAGGAACCGAATTGGGTGGACATCAGCGCGTCCATCCTCACGAAAGTACGTAACACCACCAGGCGTACGTGGCCTATCGACAGCGCGTATCCGCTCGGCTCCACGGCGGGACCGGCGGACTCGCTGCGGATCAGCGATCACATCGTCAAGACGACGCTCCGGCGGGCACTCGCAGGCGTACGCGGCGCGCAGCCGACCGAGATCGACCTCGACCTCGACGACCATGCCTGTATCGGCCTGTTCGTCGCGGTGATCGGGGTGTACGGCGACGACCTGCAGGCCGCGGGAGACGAGCTGGCGACCATCGCGATCGACACCGTGTCGGATCTGCTGGGCACCACCCTCGGACGCGATGTCGTGGAGATCCGCGTCGACGACATCGAGGAGCGCTGACGTAAAAACTGCGTCATGACCGCTGGTCGACGGCGTAAGAAAGCGTAAGGAACGCGGTTCGGCTCGGTCGCGGGATTCAGGATCGAGCAATGACCGAATTGCTCTGTCTCGTG
This sequence comes from Rhodococcus sp. IEGM 1372, assembly GCF_030056835.1. Classification (NCBI taxonomy): domain Bacteria; kingdom Bacillati; phylum Actinomycetota; class Actinomycetes; order Mycobacteriales; family Nocardiaceae; genus Rhodococcus; species Rhodococcus sp. IEGM 1372. Next base: position 19,091 of record NZ_JASHKS010000031.1, read on the forward strand.
GTTGCCGCATGTGTTGCGGTGTACCTGTTCGTCGCTCTCCTCGATCCGGAGAGGTTCTGACGCCGCCATGAATCCTGCGCTTGTCGCGGGCCTGCAGATCGCGGTGGTAATCGTCGTGCTGGCTGCGGCGTACGTACCGCTCGGCGACTACATGGCCCGAGTGTTCGACTCGTCCCACGACACGCGCGTCGAACGTCTGCTCTATCGGGTGGCTCGGGTGAACTCCGCCTCCGAACAGACGTGGGTGGGTTACTCCACCAGTCTGCTGGGGTTCTCGTTCGCCGGCGTCGTGTTCCTGTTCGTACTGCAGCGAATTCAGGGTGTGCTGCCGCTGAACGGGGGCCTGTCCGGAGTCAGCCCGGCGATGGCGTTCAACACCGCCGCGTCGTTCGTCACCAACACCAACTGGCAGTCGTACGTCCCCGAGACCACGCTGTCCAACCTGACGCAGCCGCTGGGTCTCGCGGTGCAGAACTTCGTCTCTGCCGCAGTCGGTCTCGCGGTTGCGATCGCCGTCATCCGTGGCTTCGTGCGTGTCTCCACCGGCGGTGAGCTCGGCAACTTCTGGGTCGACCTCACTCGCGGGACACTGCGCATTCTGTTGCCGCTGGCGCTGCTGGTGGCCGTGATCATGCTGACTCAGGGCACCATCATGTCGTTCTCGACCGGATTCACCTCCACCGGACTGGACGGGCAGACGGTCACCAATGCGCTTGCGCCCGTTGCCTCTCAGGAGGCGATCAAAGAAATCGGCACCAACGGCGGCGGCATCCTCGCAGCCAACTCGGCGCATCCGTTCGAGAACCCGACCCCGCTGACCAACATCGTGCAGATCATCTCGCTGCTGTTGATCCCGGTCGCGCTCACCCGCACGTTCGGCACCATGATCGGCAACCGCAAGCAGGGCCTGACGCTGCTGGCGGTCATGGCGACGCTCTGGGCCACGCTGCTGACGGTCACGCTGTTCGCCGAGTCCGGAACCCGGGGCGTCGCAGCCACCGCTGCGGGCGCGATGATGGAAGGCAAGGAAGTCCGCTTCGGCATTCCGGCGTCGGCGCTGTTCGCCGTGTCCACCACCGGAACATCCACCGGTGCAGTCAATTCCGCGCACGACAGTATGTCTGCACTCGGTGGCGGAACAGTACTGCTGAACATGCTGTTCGGCGAGATCGCGCCCGGCGGCGTCGGCACCGGCCTGTACGGATTGCTCGTGCTCGCGGTCATCGCCGTGTTCGTCGGTGGCCTGCTCGTCGGCCGCACTCCCGAGTTCCTCGGCAAGAAGCTGGGTCGACGCGCCATCACGATGGCCGCACTGTCGGTACTGGTGATGCCGATCCTCGTGCTCGTCGGCACGTCCATCACCGTGATGCTCGAATCGACGACCAGCTATCAGGGCAATCCCGGCATCCACGGCTTCACCGAGGTGCTCTACGCCTACGCGTCGGCCTCCAACAACAACGGCAGCGCCTTCGGTGGACTGACGGTGACGAGCGACTGGTTCCAGATCTCCCTCGGTGTCGCGATGCTGCTCGGCCGCTTCCTGCCGATCGTCTTCGTGCTGGCCCTGGCCGGATCGCTGGCGACGACCAAACGCAGCGCACCCAACGCAGGCACGCTCCCCACCGACGGGCCGCTGTTCGGCACATTGCTGATCGGCACCGCGATTCTCGTCGCTGCCCTCACGTTCTTCCCCGCACTTGCTCTCGGACCCATAGCAGAGGCCATGCAATGAACCTGTCACTGAGAACGGCCGTCCCCGGCGCGTTCCGCAAACTCGACCCGAGGCACCTGGCCCGCAACCCGGTCATGTTCGTCGTCTTCCTCGGCTCCATCGTCACCACCGTCCTCTCGATCGCCCAGCCGTCGGTGTTCGCCTGGTTCGTCACCGGATGGCTCTGGTTCACGGTGCTGTTCGCCAACCTCGCCGAATCCGTGGCCGAGGGCCGCGGCAAGGCCCAGGCCGCCAGCCTGCGAAAGGTCAAGCAGGACACTGTTGCCCGACGTCGCACTGCATCCGGAGTGGAAGAGGTCGCCGGTGCCGAATTGCTCGTCGGCGACGAGGTGATCGTCTCGGCAGGTGAGGTCATTCCCGGTGACGGCGACGTCATCGAGGGTATCGCCACCGTCGACGAGTCGGCGATCACCGGAGAATCGGCCCCCGTGGTGCGCGAGTCCGGCGGCGACCGATCGGCGGTGACCGGCGGCACCATCGTGCTCTCGGACGAGATCGTCGTGAAAATCACTGCAGCGCAGGGTGAGACGTTCGTCGATCGAATGATCGCACTCGTCGAGGGCGCGGCTCGGCAGAAGACACCGAACGAGATCGCCCTGAACATCCTGCTCGCGTCCCTGACGATCGTGTTCCTCTTCGCCGTCGTCGCCATCGGTCCGATGTCGAACTACGCAGGGCAGCAGCAGGATCCGATCCAGCTGATCGCACTGTTGGTCTGTCTGATCCCCACCACGATCGGCGCGCTGCTCTCGGCGATCGGCATCGCGGGCATGGACCGCCTGGTGCAACGCAACGTGCTGGCGATGTCCGGACGCGCAGTGGAAGCGGCAGGCGACATCGACACGTTGCTGATGGACAAGACCGGCACCATCACGTTCGGAAATCGACGCGCGACCGGACTGCACCCGGCCACAGGCGTCGACGCCGTCGAACTGGCTCGGGCAGCCCGACTGTCCTCACTCGCCGACGGCACCCCCGAGGGTCGCAGCATCGTCGAACTGGTCGAGCGTGACTTCGAATCTTCGATGGCAGAAGGCGAATCCGAGCGCGGCGAGTTCGTGGCCTTCACGGCGCAGACTCGGATGAGCGGGCTGGACCTTCCGGGCATGGAGATCCGTAAGGGTGCAGCGGATTCGGTCTACAGCTGGATCCGTGAGGGCGGCGGCACGGCGGATCTCGACGCCACCGTGCACGACATCGCCCAGAACGGCGGTACGCCGCTGGTGGTGGCGGTACGCGAAACCGGTTCTGCTGCTCGTGCTCTCGGTGTCGTGGAGCTCTCCGACGTGGTCAAGCCGGGCATCGCCGAGCGGTTCGCACAGCTGCGCGCCATGGGAATTCGGACGGTCATGGTGACCGGCGACAACCCGCTCACCGCCAAGGCCATCGCCGCCGAGGCCGGGGTCGACGATTACCTCGCCGAGGCGACGCCCGAGGACAAGCTCACGCTGATCCGGCAGGAACAGGAGGGCGGCAGGCTGGTCGCGATGACAGGCGACGGGACCAACGACGCCCCGGCTCTCGCCCAGGCCGACGTCGGTGTCGCGATGAACACCGGCACCTCGGCCGCCAAGGAAGCCGGCAACATGGTCGACCTCGATTCCGACCCGACCAAGTTGATCGAGATCGTCGAGATCGGCAAGCAGCTCCTCATCACCCGCGGCGCGCTGACGACGTTCTCGCTGGCCAACGATCTGGCGAAGTACTTCGCGATTCTGCCGGCGATGTTCTCCACCGTCTATCCGCAGCTCGGTGGGCTCAACATCATGCGTCTGGCGACGCCGGAATCGGCGATCCTGTCTGCGGTGATCTTCAATGCGTTGGTGATCGTCGCACTGATCCCGTTGGCGCTCAAAGGTGTTCGCTACACCCCGGCGTCGGCGGCAGCATTGCTGCGCCGGAACCTGCTGGTGTACGGCGTCGGCGGCGTCATCAGCCCGTTCGTCGGCATATGGCTCATCGACCTCCTCGTTCGACACATTCCAGGGATTGGCTGATCATGCGCTTCGTACAGGGATTTCTTCGCCAGGTCGTGGCCGGCTTCGCAGTGCTGCTGGCATTGACGGTCGTTCTCGGCATCGGCTACCCGGCCGTGGTCTGGGGCATCAGCCGTATCGGGACCGACTCCGCCGAGGGTTCGCCGCTGCGCGACGCCCGGGGCTGCGTCGTCGGAAGCTCGTTGATCGGCGTCGATCCGCAGGTGGCTCCGGGAGAGCCGGATCCGTTCTTCCACACCCGCGTCACCGGCTCGGTGTCAGACGACGACGCGTTCGCTCCAGGGGATCCGGCTGCGGCGCTGCCGACCAACCAGGGGCCGTCGAGCGAGGTGCTGGCGTCGTTCGTCGAGCAGCGCCGCGCTGCCATCGCGGCCCGGGAGAACGTCGATCCGGCTGCGGTACCGGCCGATGCCGTCACCGGGTCCGGTTCGGGGATCGATCCCGACATCAGCCCCGCCTACGCGGCCATCCAGATCGCGCGAGTGGCTCAGGCCAACGGGGCGTCGGTGAGCGACGTCGAGGCTCTGGTCGCCGAGTACACGCACGGGCCGCAGTACGGTGTACTCGGTGCCGAAGCGGTGAACGTTCCGGAGTTGAACCTGGCACTACGGGACACATACCGGCCGGGTGAGGAGACAGGCTGTGGCGGACAGGGGTGAGCTGCGGATCTACCTCGGCGCAGCACCGGGCGTCGGCAAGACCTTCGCCATGCTCGGCGAGGCGCATCGACTGCGCAGCCGGGGCTGCGACGTCGTGGCGGCGGTCGTCGAGACACACGGCCGAGCGCGGACGATCGACGCGCTCGACGGCATCGAAGTGCTGCCGATGGCGACCGTCGAGTACCGGGGGTCCTCGGCGCAGGAACTCGATCTCGACGCCGTCCTGGCCCGAAAGCCGCAGGTGGTGCTCGTCGACGAGCTGGCGCACACCAACACCCCGGGCAGCGTGCACGGCAAGCGGTGGCAGGACGTCGAAGTGCTGCTCGACGCAGGCATCGACGTCATCTCCACCCTCAACGTCCAGCATCTCGAATCGCTCAACGACGTGGTGCAGCAGATCACCGGAGTGCCGCAGCGAGAGACTTTGCCCGACAGCGTCGTTCGAGCCGCTGACGAGGTCGAGTTGGTCGACATCACCCCCGAGGCGCTGCGCAGCAGATTGCGGCACGGAAACGTCTACGCCGCCGAGAAGGTCGACGCCGCACTGAGCAACTACTTCCGCGGCGGCAACCTCACCGCCCTGCGCGAGCTCGCGCTGCTGTGGATCGCCGATCAGGTCGACGCGGCACTGGTGAAGTACCGCAAGGACAATCGCATCACCGACACGTGGGAGGCCCGCGAGCGCGTGGTGGTCGCGGTGACCGGTGGCCCGGAATCGGAGACGTTGCTGCGCCGCGCCAGTCGCATCGCCTCGAAGTCCAGTGCCGAGCTGATGGTGCTGCACATCGTCCGCGGCGACGGGCTCATGGGTGTCTCGGCACCGCAGATGGGTTCGGTTCGCAAGCTGGCCGCCGGGCTGGGTGCCAGCGTGCACAGTGTAGTCGGCGACGACGTGCCGACCACGCTGCTCGACTTCGCCCGCGGGGTGAATGCGACGCAGCTGGTGATCGGCACCTCGAGACGGTCACGTGCCGCCCGCATCCTCGACGAGGGCATCGGCGCGGCGGTGGTGCAGAACTCGGGAAAGATCGACGTACACATGGTCACCCACGCCGAGCAGGCAACCCGCAGGGGCATGCAGGTCGATTCGGGTCGTCGACGGATCATCGCGTGGGTCGCTGCCGTCCTGGTGCCGTGCCTGGCCGCGGCCGTACTGAGCACGGTCGGACCGGACTTCGACTCCAGCGGTGAGAGCGCCCTGTTCTTCATGGTGGTGCTGTGCGTCGCGCTGCTGGGAGGGGTTGCGCCGGCGGCACTCTCGGCGTTGATCGCGGGCTTCCTGCTCAACTACTTCTTCACCACACCCCGGTACAGCCTGACGATCGCCGAGCCCGACAACTTCGTCGTCACCGTCGTGCTGCTCCTCGTCGCCGTTGCCGTCGCCGCCCTCGTCGACGCCGCCGCCCGGCGGACGCGTCAGGCACGCCGGGCCACCCAGGAAGCCGAGCTGTTGACGCTGTTCGCCGGATCGGTACTCCGCGGAGCGGATCTGACCGCACTCCTCGAACGCGCCCGTGAGACCTATCGGCAGACAGGCGTTGCGCTGTGGGACAACCAGTCCGGATCCATCGTGGGCAGCGCCGGTGCGCAGGCTCCTGTTGATCGTGCCGCAGCCGATACCGAGGTCGACGCGGGCGACTTCACGTTGCTGCTCGTCGGCGAACGTACCCGCGCGCACGATCGGCGGGTACTCGCGGCGGTGGCCAATCAGGCGGCCGGCATGGTCCGGCAGGCGCGTCTCGCCGAGGAAGCCAGCCGAGCCAACGCGCTCGCCGAGGCCGACGCGTTGCGTCGAGCATTGCTCTCCGCCGTCAGCCACGATCTGCGGACGCCACTGTCGGCGGTCAAAGCGGCGTCCTCGTCTCTGCGCAGCACCGACGTGCAGTTCTCGCCCGAGGACACCGACGAATTGCTCGCCACCATCGACGAATCAGCCGATCAGCTGACCGCTCTGGTGAGCAATCTGCTCGATTCCTCGCGGCTGCAGGCGGGCGTGGTTCAGCCGACTCTGCGACCCGTTTTCGTCGACGACGTGTTGGGCGGCGCATTGATCGGAGCCGACGATCGGGTTCGAGTGGACGTGGGCGATGTCGAAGTGCTGGCGGACCCGGGTCTGCTCGAGCGGGTGCTGGCGAACCTGGTGCACAACAGTGCCCGCTACGCACCCACCGGGGACATCATCGTCAGTGCGGCGGTGCACGACGAGTGGGCGAGTATCTCCGTCGCCGACCACGGCCCCGGCATCACCGAGGGAGCCGAAGAGACGATGTTCGACGCATTCCAACGCCTCGGTGATCGCGACAACTCGGTGGGCGTCGGGCTGGGGTTGTCGGTGGTGCGCGGATTCGTTCGGGCCATGGGCGGTACCGTCACGGCATCGAACACCGTCGGCGGCGGGCTGACGATGACGGTCGAGTTGAAGGCGGCGAGTAGGTGAAGGTGCGGGTGCTCGTCGTCGACGACGAGCCGCAGATCGTGCGGGCACTGCGGATCAATCTCAATGTCCGTGGGTTCGAGGTGGTCAGCGCGGCGAGTGGCGGCGAGGCGCTGCGGGTGGCCGCGAACTTCCACCCGGACATCGTGATTCTCGACCTCGGACTGCCCGACATCGATGGAATCGACGTCATCGGCGGTCTGCGCGGCTGGACCGACGTACCGATCCTGGTGCTCTCGGCTCGCACCGATTCGGCCGATACGGTCGAGGCGTTGGACGCCGGTGCCGACGACTTCGTCACCAAGCCCTTCGGCATGGACGAGTTGCTGGCCCGATTGCGCGCCGCGCTGCGCCGTGGACCGCACTCCGTCGCCGACCCCGTTGTCGTCACCGAGGACTTCACCGTCGACCTCGCCGCCAAAACCGTTGTACGGCAGGGCGAGAACGTGCACCTGACCCGCACCGAATGGGGGGTTCTCGAACTACTGGTGCGCAACGAGGGCAAGCTGGTGTCGCAGAAGGACATACTGCGTACCGTGTGGGGACCCGGGCACGAGCGTGAAACGCATTATCTGCGAATCTATCTCGGCCAACTGCGGCAGAAGCTCGAACGAGATCCGGCCTCCCCGGTGCATCTGATCACCGAAACCGGTATGGGCTACCGGTTTGTGAGCTGACCGCGCTCGCACCTATCCACCGAGTACCTCACCCTCGCGGCGTGGGTCCGCTCCCCCGATCCAACCGCCGTCGGTCCGCTGCAGCGCACTCAGTCCGCTGGACTGGTCGGCGACCGACACCTGGTGGCCCATCTCGCGGAGCTGCACGACCACCGGATCGTTCTCGCCCATCACGTTCGGGTGCTCACCGCCATAGTTGGTCGACGGGGTGTTGGCCGCACCGAAGTCGACCATCGACACCGCCTGCTGCGGATCCATGCCCCAATCGAGCAGTCCCACCAGTGTTTTGACGACGAACTGGATGATCACCGAACCGCCGGGAGAGCCGGCGACGAGCGCCAGATCTCCGCGCGTGCCGTCGTCGTTTCGGTCGAAGACCAGGGTCGGTGCCATCGAACTACGCGGACGCTTCCCCGGCTCGACGCGATTGGCCACCGGCGTACCGTCCTCGGCCACCGGCGATGCCGAGAAGTCGGTGAGCTGATTGTTGAGCAGGAAGCCGTCGACCATGTGGAAGGAGCCGAAGGCCGACTCGACGGTCGTCGTCATCGAGGCTGCATTGCCCTGGCTGTCGACGACGGAGATGTGGCTGGTGCCGAACTCGGGATCGGTGGACGAGGCGAACTGCACCGGGCCGAAGTCGCCGGGCTGCGCTGTGCCCATGGATCTGCCCTCGTCGATCAGTCCCGCTCGCTCACTGAGGTATTCGGGATCGAGCAGTGCATCGGGGGATCCGCCGGGCAGTGGTACGAAGTCCGGATCGGCGACGTACTTGTCGCGGTCGGCGTCGGCCAAGCGCTCGGCCTCGGCGATCAGGTGCACGCCCTCGGCCGTCGGGGTTCCGCCGTTGGCGTCCATTCCCGTCGGGGCGTACTGCGCGAGATCGAAATTCGACAAAATTCCCATCGCCGACGCCACCGCGATACCGCCCGAGGACGGGCCGGGCATACCGCAGATGTCGTGGTCGCGATACTCGGTGCAGACGGCCGTGCGGGTCTTGGGTTCGTACGCGGCGAGATCCTCCAGCGTGATCTGTCCGGGGGTACGGCCGGCGGTGGTGTCCGCGGTGGCGTCGACGATGGCCTGCGCGATGTCACCGGTGTAGAAGGCGTCCGCACCGTCGGTTGCGATGGCGGAGAGCGTCTTCGACATCGCCGGGTTGTTCAGCACCGTCCCGGCCGGCTTGCCGGTGCCGTCCGGCTGCAGGAAGTAGTCCTTGGACGCGGGGTCGAGGGCGAGCTTCGGTGCCGAGTCGGCAATGGACGATGCCATGCGCGGGCTGATCTCGATTCCGTTGTCGGCGAGACCGATTGCGGGGTCGAACAGCTCACCCCACTGCTTGGTGCCGTGATCGTCGTGGGCTTGCTCGAGCATCCGCAGCACCCCGGGGACGCCGATCGATCGGCCGCTCGAACGGGCATCGGGTTGCGGCAGAGTGCGATCGACGTCGTCGATGTACCGCAGGTAGTCGCCGGTCGCACTCATCGGGGCGGTCTCGCGGCCGTCGTAGCTCTGTACTTCACCGGTGGCCGCGTCGTAGTACATCAGGAAGGCCCCGCCGCCGATGCCGGAGGACTGCGGCTCGACGAGGCCGAGCACCGTCTGCGCCACGATCAGCGCGTCGGTCGCGGTGCCACCGTCACGCAGGACCGCGCACGCGGCCTCGGTGGAGACCGGGTTGGCCGTCGAGACGGAATACGAGGCCGTCTCCACCGGAGCCATGTCGGATCGATACCCGGTCGCCACTTCGGGATTGGTGGAGATGTCACCCGAACTCGCACTCGGCGTCCCCTCTACCGGGGTGCCGCCGCTGGCACCGAGAACACAGCTGTTCTCGGACGCGGGGTCGGGATCGGTGCTCTCGCTGCTACTGCACGCGGCGAGCGGCACCAGCAGTAGGGCACACGCAAGGACAGTCGAGCGGTGCACTCCGATTACAGACACCGCCCGACGCTAACACCCGGCTCACCTGCCGGCACGGGTCTCGGCAGATTCGAGAAGCCAATGCGCGACGGGTGCCGGTCTACCGAACAGAAAGCCCTGCGCGAAGCGGCATTCGAGAGCCTCGATGATCGCGGCCTGCTCCTCGGTCTCGACGCCCTCGGCGACCGTGGCCACCGGCAGCGCCGACGCCATGGCGACGATCGCGCGAATCAGCTGCGTGTCGGATTCCGAAGTGCCGATCTGGTGGACGAACGACTTGTCGATCTTGAGCAGTGCGATCGGCATCGCGCGCAGCCTGCTCAACGAGGAGTAGCCGATACCGAAGTCGTCGAGAACGATGAGCACACCCATCGCGGCGAGTCGGTCGAGAACGCTTTTCGCCGTACCCATGTCGTCGATCAGCACGCTCTCGGTGATCTCGAGGGCCAGATCTGCTCCGTCGAGGCCGTACGTGTCGAGCAGTCGCGCGACGATCACCGGCAACGAATCGTCACGCAACTGCATCGGGGACACGTTCACCGACATGGTGACGTCCTGCCCGTTGGAACGAAGTGTCACCAGATCCGACATCGCGGTGCGCAGCACCCATTCGCCGATTTCCTTGATGAGATTGGTGGATTCGGCGATCGGGATGAACTCGTTGGGGGTACGCACTCGCCCCTGCCAGTTCCAGCGCAGGAGTGCCTCGTAGACGACGGTGGTGCGCGAGGTCGTCTCGACGATAGGCTGGTAGTACACCTCGAGCTCGCCGCGTCTGATCGCGCCGCGCAGCGCGGTGGCGGTCTCGATCGCGGATGTCGCTCGGGCCCGCAGGGATTCGTCGAAGGACGCGTAGCGCGCCGCGCCGAGAGATTTCGCGTGATACATCGCGGTGTCGGCCTCTCGGATGGCGTCGTGCAGTCGGTCCGCGTCCGCGATTCCCACCGAGGCCGTGACGTATGCCGTTGCGGCGCTCAGAGGGAACGGCTCGTTGGTCCGATCGATGATGCGGCGGGCCAACGCTTCTGCTCCGCCGCGATCGCGGCGGGTCAACACGACGAACTCGTCACCGGCGTACCTGACCACGGTGTCGGCGGCACCGACGGCGGCGCGGATGCGTCGCGCTGCGGCGACGATGAGTTCGTCACCGACGCGGTGACCGTACGAGTCGTTGACCATCTTGAAGTTGTCGAGGTCGACGAACAGGACGCACGTGCGCCCCGGAGTCTCGGTGCGCTCGAGCCGGGTGAACTCCTCGTCGAGCATCGTGCGGTTCGGTAGGCCGGTCAACAGATCGTGAGCGGCAAGGTATTTCGCGTGCTCCTCGCCGACCTGCACTCGGGTCAGTGCGCGTTCGCCGCGCAGGAAGGCCCCCACCAGGATCGAGGCGAGCAACAGGGACCGCACGATCAGATCTCCGGTGGACACGGCCGAGCCCAGCAGCGGGACCGTGGCGCAGACGACCAGCAGCGTCACCACGAACACGACGCGGCGGCTGCTGTGCGCCGGTGCAGGAGTCTGCCGCTGGGAGACGGTGCGCATCGACGGATCCAGGGCGGCCATCGCCAGGGCGAGATACGCGAACAGGTAGATGCCGTCGAGCAATCCCGAGGACGGCGCGTCGTCGGTGGTGGCCGCGAAGGCGTACGAGATGTCGCCGACGAGTGTCGCGACGAGTGCGATCAGAGCCCACTGCAGCGCTGGGGTACGGGGTTTGGACGAGAACAGCAGGTAGGTGGTCAAGGTGATCAGTGCCGCGTCGATCGCCGGATACAGCCCGTTGAACACCGTCGATGCCGACGAACGGGGAGATCCCAGGGCCGGAGAGATGAACAGCAACCACGACAGGAACAGGGTGCCGAGAAAGATCAGGCCGGCGTCGACGAGCGGAGTGATGTCGTCGATCGACCGGCGATCTCGAATCCACCGCGACAGTGCGTACCCGACGAGTGCGTACCCGGTCAGGGTGAACAGATCCGGCAGCAGCGGGAACGAATGGTTCAGAGCGGTGGGATCGCTGCGGAGCGAGACCCCGAACATGAACAGCACCGAGGCACCGAACAGTGCCCACCAGCATCGAGAGTCGTCGGGACGGTATCTACGGATCGCGGCGCTGATGGCCAGTACCGATCCGACTGCGACGGTGGCCAGCACACCGGCCCGCACTCCGGCGTCGCCGAGAACGAAGACGGTGCCCGCGACGACGACCACTGCACCCAGGCCGACGGTTCGTACGGTGTGCATGGCGAAGGGCGCAGCGACCTTCGTATTCATCGAAGGACCTACTTCCTTCTCGCTCGTAGCGTTCGCGTGCCTGTTCGCGGCGCCTCCATGGGTGAATATACGTCTTTGCGCAGCGCACACGGGGCCGAAGACGACCCGGAGGCCGGAGAAGCTCAACAGATGTTGTGACAGCGCACAGGCGCCAGTCTCCGGGCATTCAGGAGGCGATGGCCTTCGCCTGTTCGACGGCGAGGCGAACCTCCTCCTCGATCAGGTCACCGTTGATCGCCGCGCCTGCCTTGACTCCGGCCGCGGACGCCGCCACGACGGTGTCCATCGGTGCAGACACGTTGCCCGCAACCCACACGCCGGGCACGGATGTGGCACCGACGGGGTCGGCCTCGACGTACGTGCCGAGAACATGGTCGTTCATGACCATCTCGGTCGTGGCCAGCCCCAGCGACAACAGGACGTCTGCGCGGGAGGTGAAGTTGGGTCCGACGACCAATGCGTCGACCGGGATCTGCGTGCCGCTCGCGAGCGTCACTCCGACGATCGCGTCGCCCTCGACATCGACCCGAGCGATCTCCCCGTCGACGACCTCGATGCCACGTGCGGCAAGTCGCTCGCGTTCTTGGGTGGCCGATCGTGTTGCCGTGTGGGCGAACACCGTGACGTGCTCGGTGAGCTGACGCCACATCTGTGCCTGATGTCCGATCATGGCGCTGCCGATGATGCCGATCCTGCGATCGCGTACCTCCCAGCCATGGCAATACGGGCAGTGCAGTACGTCGCGCCCCCACCGATCGGCGAGGCCGGGGATGTCGGGCAGTACATCGGTGAGGCCGGTGGTGACCAGGAGGCGGCGTCCGCGGACGACGGAACCGTCGGCGAGAGTCACCTCGAACCCGGCTTCGGTTCGACTCGCGGACGTCGCGACACCCTCGACGATGCGTGCGCCGTAGTGGAGCGCCTCGTCTCGGCCGAGGCGAACCAGCTCGAGAGGCGACTCGCCGTCGCGGGTGAGGTAGTTGTGTGAATGCGCTGCCGGAGCGTTGCGGGGATCGCCCGCGTCGATGATCGCGACGGATCGTCGGGAACGGCCGAGGGCCACGGCGGCGCTGAGTCCGGCGACTCCGCCGCCGACGATGATCGCGTCGACCGGAGTGTGTCGATCGGTGTCTGTAGTCATGGGGAGAGTGTCCGACACAGCCCAACAGTTGGCAAGAAAACTTGCCACAACAGCAAATGGTGGAATCGAAAAATACCGCACGACGGGATCGAACGCCCATACCCGGCCTAGTGCCGAATTGTGATCGTGCCGACTGGCATCGAGGCGGCCAGCGGTCGATGTAAGCGCGGATCTACCGCTTGAACAGGGCGTTCACTCGAGGTCTACTGGTCGGTAAGAATCGAGCCGGGGGGGCGTGTGGGGCACTTCGAGATCGGCGAGACCGTGATCACGGTCCGCAACCTGGGACATGTGCGATGGCGTAGCGGAATTCCCAAAGGGACCGTGGGAATCGTCGTCGGCGTCGATTGGCTCGGTGACGCTCGCGTGAGCTTCACCGTCGGCGAGTCGATGCGCACCCGAGGCGAGACGGTGGAGCATATAGTCGCCGACGGCGACGTCCGCACGTTGCGGGCCGCTCCCCGCCGTCTGATCGGTTAGTTGCTGTCGGTTCGCTCGTCGTCGGTCGCGGGACCGGTTTCGATTGCTCCGCCTTCGCTCGACCAATCGTTGTCTTCCGCCGCCGCGGCCGGATCGGAGGTCACGTCTTCCTTGGCGTCGGGAGCGGTGTCGTCGTTCTTCGAGTCGTTGTTGTGGGTAGTCATGACCCCGGGGTACCCGCGCGGAACCGATGCAATCGTCGGCCCCGCACGGGCGGGCGTTCCGGAGGTCTCTACAGCCCGAAGGGCAGCGTTCCCGGTGCCAGCTCGAAGCCGCTGCTGCCAGCGGAAATGGAGCCGAAGCCGCCGAGGATCTGGTTGATGAACGCGGTGATCATGAAAATTCCTCTGTTCGATGCGATGGACGCTCTGTCCTGGACAACCCGGTCGAGGTTACCGGCAGCTGTAGCGTCGAAGCTGTGAGGAGCCAGGGAATTCTCGTCGGTCTTGCTGTGTCCGCCTGCGTACTGGCGGGCTGTTCGTCGGAGTCTTCGGTATCGGAAGCGCCCGCTCAGCCGTCGGAGGCCCCGGTTTCGGTGAACTACGTCGCGTTGGGTGACTCGGCCGCATCGGGCCCGCGAATCCCCAACCAGGTCGGCGTACCGGGATGCCAGCAGTCCGATGCCAACTACCCGCACGTACTCGCCGAGGATCTGGCGGTCGGCTCGTTCGTCGACGTCACCTGCTCGGGTGCCGTCACCGAGAACATCCTCTCCACTCCGCAGGAAACCTCCAGCGGTGAGGTTCCTGTGCAACTCGACGCGTTGACCCCTGAAACCGATCTGGTGACCGTCACGATCGGCGGCAACGACATCGGGCTGGTCTCGACAGCCGTGCAATGCCTCACCTTCGCGGACACCTCCGCCGCCAACGTCTGCAAGGACCGGCTCACCGCAGGTGGCGTGGATACCGTCGCCGCTGCCATCGAAGACAAGGCCCCCAGCTGGGGTGCCATGCTCGACGCGGTGGGCGAGCGTGCGCCCGATGCTCGAATTCTGGTCGTCGGCTACGGCACCTATCTGCCGGACGGCGGCTGCTTCCCCACTCAACCCATGCTGCCCGAGGACGCCGACTACATCCAGGGCAGCATCACCGCCATGAACGACGCCCTGCAGACCCAGGCCGAAGAACACGGTGCAGAGTTCGTCGACACCGAGCCGTTGAGTGTCGGCCACGACGTGTGCGTGGCTGCCGATCAGCGGTACTTCGAGGGGGTCGTCCCGCAGAATCCTGCGGCACCCCTGCATCCGACGGCGGCGGGAATGGCGGCGATCGGTGCCGCGGTGGCCTCGGCAGTGCGTGCCGGATAAGGGAACCACGACACCGTAACTGGCTCTTCTCCTGCAGGCCGGTAGACGTGAAGTCTTGACCGCATGGTCTCGTACTCCGCAGTTCTCGGTGTGTTCGCAGTGGCTCTCGCGTTGGTTCTGACGCCGGGGCCGAACATGATCTACCTTGTCTCGCGCAGTATTTCGCAGGGCCGACGGGCGGGATTCGTATCGCTGGCCGGCGTCGCGATCGGATTCCTGATCTATCTGACGGCCACCAATCTCGGCCTGGCCGCGGTGTTCACGGCCGTGCCCGCCCTGTACACGGCGGTCAAGCTCGCCGGCGCGGCCTACCTCGCCTGGTTGGCGGTGCAGGCCGTGCGCGGGACGGTGTCGGCATTCGAACCGACCGAGCTGCAACAGGATTCGAACCGCCGGCTGTTCACGACGGGCTTGGTGACCAACCTGCTGAATCCGAAGATCGCGATCATGTACATCTCGGTCATCCCGCAATTCGTCGACCCTGCAGCGGGACACATTCTGCTGCAGGGATTCACGCTCGGCGGGGTGCAGATCGCCGTGGCCGTAGCGGTCAACCTGGCGATCGTGGTGCTCGCCGGATCGATCGCGCGGTTCCTCGCCGTTCGCCCGACGTGGCTGCGGGTGCAGCGCTACGTCATGGGCACGGTGCTCGGGCTGCTCGCGGTACGAGTGGCGACCGACGGGGGCAAACCGGTCCCGGCGTGAGCTCTGTACGCGCGCCAGCCGCCGAATTCGGTGATGTCGGTTCCCGCCTCGGCCGCGTCGTGCGCACAGCAGAATCCGGTGACCCAGCGACCGTCGGACAATTCGACCGGACCCAGACCCATCGGCGCGGGCAACCCCGCGAGGAAGGTCCCGAGCGCCGCAGCGGACATGCGATAGAGCTCTCCGGAGATGGGAGCGCCGTCGCCTGCCCGCCGTATCAGGCCGGGCTTGGGCGGGGTGGTGTGCAGATCCACCAGCCGGTAGTCCGCCGTGGTCGTCACCTCGCCGCTGAATCGCGCACCGCGATCGGTCAACTGGTGATGCACCGGAAAACCGCGCAGATGTGCGCCGACGGCCAGTACCTCGATGCCGTCGTCGATCAACGACGGTGACTCGATTCCGCTCAACTGTGCCGCCAGGTCGATTGCGATCTGATCCTCGAACGCGGGTACGACGACCATGACTCCGAACGGAGTGCCGTCCGCCGTCGGAGCTCCGGGAACGGCGACTGCGGCCATGTCGAGCAGGTTGCAGAAGTTGGTGAACGTACCCAGTCGCCGGTTGATGCTCATCGGATCCGACTGCACCGCTGCAATAGTGGGATGTTCGGTGGTGGTGGGTAACAGCAGGCCGTCGAACTCGCTGAGGAATGTGCGGGCTGCTGTCTTCGTTCGCGCAAGGGTGTCGAGATCATCCACGTATCGGTGCGCGGACGGCCCTGCGGCCGAGCGGACGATCGCGGCCACCGTGGGATCGGCACCGGCAGGCGCGGTGTCGAGGAACTCCCCCACGGCCGAATAGCGCTGCGCCACAATCGCTCCGTCGTACAGCAGTGTCGCCGCGTCGAGCAGCGCCGAGATGTCGACCTCGGCGTAGGACATTCCCTTGTCGGCCAGGCCGGCGACCGTCTCCTCGAATGCTCGACGGTACGCCGGGCTGAGCGACGTCAGATCCTCACCTCGTGGGACGGCCACACGGGGCTGCGGGGATGCGGCCAGTCCGACGTCGGCGGGCCAGGCCCGGCTGCGGGAATCGGTGGCAGTCGGGCCGGTCATGACTTTCATGGCCGCAGTGGCACTGTCGAGATCACGGGCGAGGACGGTGACGCAGTCGTAGTCGGCGCAGGCGGGAACGACACCGGTGTTCGGCACGATACCCAGTGAGGTCTTGATGCCCACGATTCCGTGGAAGGCTGCGGGTACTCGACCCGATCCTGCTGTGTCGGTTCCGATTCCGATGTCCGCGATGCCCAGTGCCACCGCGACGGCGGACCCGGAACTCGAGCCTCCCGAGACCAGCGTGGGATCCCAGGCACACCGCACCGCGCCGTAGGGGCTGCGAGTGCCGACCAATCCGGTGGCGAACTGGTCGAGGTTGGTCTTGCCCAGTATCAGTGCGCCCTGGCTGGTCAGTCGTTCGATGGCGACAGCAGATGCCGAAGGGGTGTAGGCGAACTCGGGGCAGGCCGCGGTGGTGGGCAGACCGGCCACGTCGATGTTGTCCTTGACCGCGACCAGTGTGCCCGCGAGCGGTAGCTCCGCACCGGCCGCGAGCGCCTCCTCGAGGGCGACTGCCTCGGCCAGCACGTCGTTCTCGTCACGCAGGGTGATCCAGACCTCGGGCCGATCCACCTCGGCGATCCGCTTGTAGGCCTGCAGAACTCGCTCTCGCACCTCAGGCTGCATCGGTCTTGCCCTTCGTCGTATCGAATTCGCCTGCTGCCGACCACGCATCGCGCTCGGCACCGAAGGCAACGGCTTGCGTCGCGCGGAACTCGGCGATGGAGTCCGCGTTGGTCTCCAGGAAGTTCTCGTGCTCGGCCAGCGAGAATTCACCGTCGGTGATGTCCACGCCGCCGCCGCGGCCGGCCGCCAGATCGGCGCGCAGATCCATCAGTTCCTCGGGTTCGACCGAGTACCAGGAGATTCGGTCGAAGAACCGGAGCAACCACGGGGTGCCCTCCTCGAACGGGCCGTCACTGTAGGCGGCGCTGTGGTTCCACACCTGTGTGGTGCGACCCACGAACTGGTATCCGCCGGGACCCTCCATGCCGTAGATGCACAGGTATGCCCCACCGATGCCGACGGCGTTCTCCGGCGTCCAGGTTCGCGCCGGGTTGTACTTCGTCGTCACCAGGCGGTGTCGCGGATCGAGTGGTGTCGCCACCGGAGCGCCCAGATACACGTCGCCGAGTCCGAGCACCATGTAGTCGGCGGCGAAGACGGTGTCGAACACGTCTGCCACCGAGTCGAGTCCGTTCATGCGCCGAATGAACTCGATGTTCCAGGGGCACCATGGAGCGTCGGCGCGCACACCGTGCATGTACCGCTGGATCGCCTCGCGGGTCGAGGGGTCGTCCCACGAGAGCGGAAGCCGAACCTGGCGGCTGGGAACCACGAGCTCCGAGGCCGCGGGAAGATCGTCCTCCACCTCGGACAGCAGACCCATCAACGAGTCGATGGACAGCACATCGGGATTCACCTTCACCTGCAACGAGCGGATGCCCGGGGTCAGGTCCACCAACCCGCGCGGGGCGAGTGCCTCGACGCGCTGGTGCAGGGCGTGGACTCGGGCACGCAGGGCCAGGTCGAGTTTCATGTCGCCGTACTCGACGAGGACGTTGTCGTCTCCCGAGCGCCGGTAGGTGACGCACGTATCGGCGTCGCGTCGAGCGAGGACGCCGTCGTCCCCGTCGCCGCCTGCGGAGAACACTGCAGGCAGAGAAGCGCGCCGAGCGAGTCCGAGTGATCCCAACGGCGCGGTGGCCGCGGCTCGCACCGGTACGAAGCGGATGGTGTCCCCGGGGCGGAGCTGGCCGAGCTTCCACCGCTCGGCGGCGATAACGGTGACGGGGCAGACGAATCCGCCCAGACTCGGGCCGTCCGGTCCGAGCAGGATCGGGGTGTCGCCGGTGAAGTCCAGTGCGCCGACGCTGTAGGCGTTGTCGTGAATGTTGGACGGGTGCAGTCCGGCTTCGCCGCCGTCGGTCCTAGCCCACTGCGGCTTCGGCCCGATGAGCCGGACCCCGGTGCGATCGGAGTTGAAGTGCACCTCGTAGCGGGTGGCGTAGAGGGTGTCGATGTCCTCGCGGGTGAAGAACTCCGGTGCGCCGTGGGGGCCCTCGGTGACGGCGATGTCCCAGTTCGACGTCAGCACCGGCAGGTGTTCCATCGGTATCGGACCGAGAATCTCGGAGTTGTCCGAGCGTCCGGCCAGGCCGATGACGTCGCCCTCACCGAGGGTGCCGCCGCGATGTCCACCGAACTTACCGAGAGTGAACGTTGCTGCGCTGCCGAGATAGTCGTCGACCTCGAGGCTGCCCTGGATCAGAACGTAGACCCGTAGCCCGTGCCCGGTGGTGGTGCCGACATCGAGGGTGGCGCCGGCGGGAACCAGCACCGGCTTCCACTGCGCGGCCGATCGGCCGTCGATGCGAACCGGTACCGCTGCGCCGGTGACGCAGACGTAGGTGTCGGCGTCGAACGTCAATGCCGGCCCGGCCATGGTGGATTCGAGGCCCGGGGCACCCTCGGGGTTGCCGAGCGCGACGTTGCCGAGCCGGAACGACAGGTCGTCCATCGGCCCCGACGGCGGTACGCCCACCTTCCAGTACCCGATGCGACCCGGCCAGTCCTGCACGGTGGTGATCATGCCGGGTCGCTGGACGGTCATCTTGGTCGCGTTCATGCTCGACCGCCCGGCTCTCGCGTCACGATCATCCGCACCGCGGTGGGGTCGAATCCGTTGCAGGGGTTGTTGATCTGGGGGCAGTTGGACACCAGTACCAGCGTGTCGATCTCGGCACGCAAGGAGAGCTTCTTGCCGGGAGCCGACAGACCGTCGACGATGCCGAGCGTGCCGTCGGCGTCGACGGGGACGTTCATGAAGAAGTTGATGTTGGGCACCAGGTCCCGTTTGCCGAGTCCCCACTTGGATCCCTCGATGAGGAAGTTCTCGACGCACGCGTGCTGATGCTGAGTGTGGTGGCCGTAGCGCAGGGTGTTCGATTCCTTGGAGCACGCACCTCCGACGGTGTCGTGGTTGCCGACCTCGTCGTCGACGATCGTCATGATCGGAGTCGAATCATCGCTGCGCAGAACGGTTCCGGTGGTCAGGAACAGGTTCTGCTGAGCGGTGACGGTGGCGGGGGCGGAGTAACGGATCGAGTGATCGTGCGCGCCGTACATCAGGGTGTCGACGGCTTGATTGCCGTACAGATCGACGATCGTCAGTACGTCACCGGCTTCGACGACGGCGGACCACGGGCCGAATGCGGGGGCGATCTCGTCACGAACGATCGTGGTCTCGAGGGTGCTGGCGGTCATTGCGCTGCCTTCCATGCGTTCTCGGTGTTCTGTACTGCGCGCTGGTATTCCGGTTCGGTGTTGTCGAGGGTGAGTAGTTCCTCGGGTGCTCGCCACGCCAGCACGTCGAGGGCCGTCGTAGGGAACTCGGACCTCGGGTCGAGCGGGTGAGCGGTGTTGGCCAGCAACACGATCACCGGCAGGTGGATCAGCAGGTCCACCGACTTCCCCGCTCCCGCCGAGCCGGTGCCGACAAGAGCCCCGTCGGCGTCGACTCTCACGCCGTGGAAGAACGACAGGGACGGTGCGACGTCGCGTGGTTCCAGTCCGTGCTTCGCCGCGGCCAGGGTGAACAGTTCGCGGCCTGCGGGAGCGGACGAATGTGGTCCGCTGACTCCGTATTTCGCGGTGTTGGTAGCGGTGGAGGTGGTGCCGCACAGGGCGTCGTGGTGGCCGGAGGTGTCGTCGACGATGGTCGCCAGCACGCGCCCCTGATCCGAGAGCAGAGGATGGCCGGCACTCAGATACGCCTGCCACGGCACCTTGACGGTGTCGGCGGTGTTGAGTCGCTCCCACGGGGCGTCGGCGCGGTAGAGCAGCAGATTGGCGCAGGCATCACCGTCGACGTCGACGAGGCGTAGCCGGGTTCCGCGAGCGAGGACCTTGGTGGTGTAGCTGCCGCCGGGGACCGATTCTGCCCAAGTGAGCTCCGAGATGCCCTCCGGTGCAGTGGGTGCCGGTGCGACCGTCGCCTGGGAGCGTGCGTGTTCCTTGGCGGAGTGGGTGGTTGCAGTTGCCGTGCTCATACTGGTTCAGGCTCCGATCGTGACGGGCTTGGGGTGGGCTTTGCCGCGGGGTAGGCAGGCGATACCTACGACGATCACGGCTAGGACGGTCAGGGGTGCGGCCCAGCGCAGCAGTGGGAATTCGCCGGTGGGGTCGAAGATCTCGGCCCGCGGCCACGACAGGTTGACCACCATCAGGCCGCCGTAGAGAACTGCGGCGATGTTGACCGGCAGGCCGAGGCGTCCGAGGGTGAAGAGCTTCTGGCCGTCGGAGTCGTGTTG
The DNA here is from genome assembly GCF_030056835.1 of Rhodococcus sp. IEGM 1372. Lineage (NCBI taxonomy): Bacteria > Bacillati > Actinomycetota > Actinomycetes > Mycobacteriales > Nocardiaceae > Rhodococcus > Rhodococcus sp. IEGM 1372. The sequence goes on from NZ_JASHKS010000031.1 coordinate 39,793, forward strand.
CACGCCGCCGTGCGGCCAGCCCTTGAGTCGCTGGATCAGCAGCGGGACGGTGACCATCATGTACGCGAGGTAGATCAGCACGATGCAGACGCTGGAGAGCGTGGTGAAGATCGCGGAGTTGCCGACGTTGACGGCCAGGATCGCCACGCAGGCCAGACCGATCAGGACCGAGGGTGCGATGGGAGTTCCGGTGCGCGAGTTGACCTTCGCGAGAGCCGTCGAGGCGGGCAGGCGTCCGTCGCGGGCCATGGAGAACATCAGCCGCGATGCCGCGGTCTGGATGGCGAGGGTGCAGATGAACACCGCGATGGCGACGTCGACCAGCAGGACCTTGCCCCACGGTGAGGTGAGGATCGAGTCGATGACGTACGGAAGCCCCTGGGTTGCGAGCTGACCGTCGGTGAGGCTCGGTGCGGCCATCAGTGCGCCGACGATCATCAGGCCACCGCCCAGTGCCGATGCGGAGAGGGCCAGACGGATGGTGCGCGGCGCGACGCGTCGGGGATTGCGGGTTTCCTCGGCGAGTTCGCCTGCCGAGCCGAAGCCGACCATGACGTAGGCCGCCATCAGGCCCGAGACGATCCAGGCACCGATGTAGCCGGGATCGGCTCCGGCACTTCCGGTATCGAACACCACCTGTGGTCCGCGCTCGGCGTGCGTGAAGAACACCAGCACCAGCGCGATGACGCCGACGATCTCGCAGGTGACGCCGATGCTGTTGATGCGCGACATCCAGTTCACGCCGATGCAGTTGATCGTGGTGGTGAGCACCAGCAGAATCGAGCCCAGCACAACGGCATTCGCGGCTCCGCTCGGCGAGGTGAGCGCGGTGTCCTCGCCGATCAGCTGGAAGCCGCCCCAGATGCTGGGGAGAACGACCTGCAGTGCGATCGCGGCGGCGGAGGCGGTGACGATCTGCGCGATGATCATGAACCAGCCGGCGAACCACCCGACCAGCTCACCGCCCATACGCCTGGACCAGTGGTAGATCGCGCCCGAGATGGGATAGCGGGCAGCGAGTTCGGCGAAGTTCAGGGCCACCATGAACTGCCCGAGAAACACGAGCGGCCAGGTGAGGAAGAAGGCCGGGCCACCGAAGCTGAAGCCGAGTCCGAAGAGCTGGAAGATGGTGGTGAGAATCGAGACGAACGAGAAGCCGGCGGCGAAGGACGCGTACTTGCCGAGGCTGCGGTGCAGCTGCTGGTCGTAGCCGAGGGAAGCCAGATCGGAATGGTCGGTGGTGGGCGAGGGTTCCGAACCCGAGCCCGGGGCCGGCAGTGTTGTCGAGCTCATGGAAGTCTCCTACGGGCGAGGTGGGTGGTGAGTGACCGCCCGCTGCATCGCCGAGGCGGGTTTCTGTCAGTTGATAGTTTTCGGCACCGCCGTTCCCTGGCGGTGTCCGTCGTGAAACAACCTCGTTTCGTCTATTTCGATCAGATGACAGAAATCTCACCGTCACGTCGACCTGACAAGATGCAGTCATGACCGGAGCAGGCAGGCCAAGGCTGAGCACGAAGAAGCGGCCGGGCGACACCGCTCGCGAGGAAATTCTCGACGCCTCGGCCGAGCTCTTCACCACTCGCGGATTCACAAATACCTCCACCCGCGTCATAGCCGACGCCGTCGGTTTGCGTCAGGCCTCGCTCTATCACCACTTCGCCACCAAGGACGACATACTCGACGCGCTGCTCAGCGGCACGGTCGATGCGCCGCTGGCCGTCGCGCTGCGCATTCGGCAGTCGGGAGCCGAGGCGGCGACCCAGATGTACGCGCTGGCCTACTTCGACGCCGGACAGCTCGGTGCGTCCACCTGGAATCTCGGCGCGCTCTATCTACTGCCCGAACTGCGCAGCGAGCGCTTCGAGACCTTCCGCGACCATCGGTACACGCTGATGAGCTTGTATGCGGACATTGCGTCGGACACGTTGGTCCAGCTCGATTCCGAGCGCAGGCCGGGTACCGAGGACCTACCGTTTCGCCTGGTGGAGACCGTGGTGAACGCGCGAGCCGATCGGGAGAACGGCCGCCGGGACGCGACGGCGGACGCGGCCGGAATCGCCGAGGCCGCTCTGCGGGTACTCGGCTGGACCGGGGATGTCACCGCGTTGCATCGGACTGCGGAGGCCCTGCTCGAGACGGTCGTCGGAATAGTCTTCGAGCCTCGGTCCTTGCATTCGACATGACATCGATAGCAATAGTCGGAGCAGGTGCAGGTCTCGGAGCAGCAGTCGCGCGCAAGTTCGGCGCGCAGGGCTTCTCGGTCGGCCTCATCTCTCGTAATCAGTCCCGCGTCGACGCACTCGCCGATCAGCTGGTCGCCGACGGCGTGTCCGCGAAGGGCTTCGTCGCCGATGTGCGCGATCCGGCCTCGATCGCCGCAGCCTTGGAGCAGGTCACCGAAACACTCGGACCCATCGAGGTGCTGCAGTACAGCCCGCTGCCGCAGAAGGACTTCATGCGGCCCGTGCTCGAGACCACCCCGGCCGACATGGTCGGGCCGGTCGAGTTCTCCATCTACGGACCGATCGCCGCCGTCCATCAGGTGTTGCCGGGCATGCGGTTCCTCGGCGAGAACAAGGGCACGATTCTGTTCGTCAACGGCGGCTCTGCGGTGAAGCCCGGGCGTACGGTCACCGGCACCTCCATCGCGTTCGCAGGCCAGGCCGCATACGCGCAGCTGCTCAACGAGGAGTTGGCGGGCGAAGGAATCCAGGTGTCGCAGTTGATCATCGGTGGCGCCATCGACGGCAAGGATCCGAAGAAGAGCCCCGAGGCACTCGCCGAGCAGCTGTGGAGCCTGCACACCGAACGCGACAGGTTCCGGGTTCAGGTTTCGACTGACTAGGGTTGCGTACATGACGTCGCTGCCCGACTGGGCTCAGGCCCTCGACCTCGCACCCCACCCCGAGGGTGGTTGGTTCCGGGAGACCTGGCGCAGCGAGGTCACGATTCCACAGACATCTCTGCCCGACGGTTATCCCGGCCCGCGCGCCGCAGGCACGGCAATCCTGTTCCTGCTCATGCCCGGTCAGCAGCCGGCGTGGCATACCGTCCGCGGCACCGAGATGTGGCTGTACCACCGGGGTAGTCCGGTGCAGCTCGATCTCGGCGGCTCAGGGACCGAGCCGGGTGAAGTGACTTCGCTGCTGGTCGGGCCGGAATCTCCGCAGCAAATCGTGCCGCCGTCCGTGTGGCAGCGCGCTCGGCCGGTGGGCAACGAACCGAGCCTGGTCAGCTGCACCGTCACCCCGGGATTCGATTTCGAGGACTTCAGACTCGAGGGCCAACGTGGGTAGGAAGCGGGCATCGGCACCGGCCGGCTCCCTGAAACCCGGAGTGTTCCAAATCGATTCGGGCACATGTGAATTGGTCCGTGACGCGTTCTCGGACGACGGGTGGGTCGTCAACGTCAACGACGTCCCGAGTTCGCACATCGACATGAACGACCCCACGGTGCTCGAGTTCGAGTACATGCGCTGGATCTCGGGCCTCGTTCGTGCGCAGTGGGATTCGAGCTTTCCGCTGCGGGCGCTGCACCTCGGGGGCGGGGCGTGCACCCTGGCGCGCTCGTTCACCGCGGAATATCCCGGGGCGCGTCAGGTGGTGGTGGAGCTCGACGGCAAGCTTTCAGAGCTGGTGCGCGAATGGTTCGACCTGCCACGAGCACCGCTGCTGCGCATCCGCGTCGGCGAAGCTCGGGCGGTCACCGAGACGCTCAGCGAGAACAGTCGCGACCTCATCGTGCGAGATGTGTTCGCGGGAGCAACAACTCCGGAGCCGCTGCTCACGGCCGAGTTCACCGAGCATGTTCGACGCGTCCTCTCGCCCGGCGGCATGTACGTCATCAATTGCGGTGACCGCCGGGATCTGTCGCTCGCGAAGCAGGAGGCGTCGACTCTTCGCAGTGTCTTTCCGCACCTCGCGATCGTCGCGGATCCGGCGATGCTCAAGGGCAGGCGCTACGGCAACATCATCATTGCGGGCAGCGATGTGCCGATCGGGGATTCGCCGTCTCTGGCTCGGGAGCTTCTCGGTGGCGCTGTTCCGGCGCACGTGTGGTTGACGGAGGAAGTGCAGTCCTTCGCGCGTGATGCGAAAGTGTTGCGGGATTAGGGCGCTGCAACATCAAGGTGCTGGGTTGTTGCTCGCGAGGTCTTTCGCCAGTCGCTCGGCGGCCGAGATCAGCAGGGGCACGAACTGCTCGGCCGATTCGAGGGTGACGCGCGCAGTCGGTCCGGCGATCGACATCGCAGTGAGGGTCGGGGCACCGAGTACCGGTACGGCGAAGCAGCGGACGCCCACTTCCTGCTCGCCGTCGTCGATGGCATAGCCGCGTTCGCGGATCACCACGAGGTCCTCGAGCAACGCGTCGAGCGTGGTGATGGTGTTGACGGTGCGGGGAGCCATGCCGAGGCGGCCGACGATCGCACGGACAGCGTCGTCGTCCAACTGCGAGAGCAGCGCCTTGCCGACGCCGGTGGAATGCGGCAACACGCGCTGACCCACCTCGTTGAACATCCGCATCGCGTGTTCGGACGGGACTTGCGCGACGTACACCGCCATGTCGTCCTCGAGAAACGCCATGTTCGACGTCTCGTGCGTGATCCGGACCAGTTCCGCCAGATACGGCTTGGCCCATCCGCCGATCAACTTCGAGGCGCTGTCGCCCAGCCGAATGAGCTTGGTGCCCAGTGCGTATCGGCGGGACGGCAGCCGGCGGACGTAGCCGAGCGAGACGAGGGTTCCGATCAGTCGGTGCACCGTCGGCATCGGCAGATCGGTACCCTCGGCCAGTTCGCTGATCCCGATGGATCCGCCCGAGGCAGCCATGATGTCGAGCAACTCGAACGCACGCTCCACGGACTGCACCCCGCCACCTGCCGCCACAGTCCCACCTCGCATGCTCGTAGCTTCTACCGATCTCGATAGAACACTACTGGTGATGCCGCGTCGCCACCGGCGGTGCAGCGGTGACCACCGAGGGCGAGGGTTTCTGACCCATGGTGATGACGTTGAACAGGATGTTCAGCACGACGGCGACGATGCTCGCGGCGCTGATGCCGGAGTCGAGCACCACGTGGACCCAGTCCGGGAATGCCGCGTAGAAGCCCGGCACCGCGATGGGGATGACGCCGAAGCCGATGGCCACCGCCACGATGACGAGGTTCAGGTTGCCCTCGAATTCCACCTTGGACAGCGTCCGGATGCCGCTGGCTGCCACCGAGCCGAACAGCACGATGCCCGCACCGCCGAGTACCGGCAGCGGCACCGAGGCGACCACCAGTCCGAGGACGGGGAAGAGCCCGAGGAACAGCAGTACCGAGCCGCCGGCCGCGACGACGTAACGACTCTTGATTCCGGTGACGGCCACGAGACCGACGTTCTGGGCGAACGCACTGGCCGGGAAGGTGCCGAACACGGGAGCGATGGTGGTGGCGACCATGTCCGCTCGCAGTCCGTCGCCGACGCGTCGAGCATCGACATCGGTGCCGACGATCTCGCCCACGGCCAGGATGTCCGCGGTGGTCTCGGTCATGATGACGAGAATGACCACCACCATCGACAGGATCGCCGCGATCTGGAAGGTCGGGGCTCCGAACGCGAACGGCTCGGGGAGGCTGAAGATGGCACCGTCGCCCACTCCGGAGAAATCGGCCTTGCCGACGAGAACGGCGAACAGCGTGCCGACGATGATGCCGATCAGGATCGACAAGCGCGAGAGAGTGCCCTGCACCAGCCTGCTCACCAGCAGCACCACCACGAGGCTGAAGGCCGCAAGCCCGATGTTGGACATCGAGCCCCAGTCGGCGGCCTGCTGATCACCGCCCATCGCCCACCGAACCGCAACGGGCAGTAGCGATATACCGATGACGGTGATGATCGTGCCGGTCACCACCGGTGGGAAGAATCGCACGATCTTGCTGAAGAACGGGGTGATGAGGATCCCGATGGCACCGGCAGCGATGATGGCACCGAACACCGAGTTCAAGCCACCCGGCCCGCTCGCGATGGCCACCATCGTCGACACCGACGCGAACGAAATACCCTGCACCAGCGGCAACTTCGCCCCGAAATAAGGCACTCCCAGGGTTTGCAGCAAGGTGGCCGCTCCGCTGACGAACAACGCGGCCGAGACCAGCAGCGCGATCTCGGTTCCGGTCAGTCCCGCTGCGCCGCCCACGATCAGGGGCGGTGCGATGACTCCGCCGTACATCGTCAGGATGTGCTGCAATCCATAGACATACGACCTGCCGATCGACAAACGCTCGTCCTCGGGACGGGCGGGGTCATGCGGCGCACGGTTGTTGTTCGGCTTGCGCTTCGTCAGCTTCATGTTGCCTCGCTCCTAGCAGAATCCGGGCACGGTATCCCAGGCGCGGCCCGCGTCCGGGGCATCGTCGCGTTCCACCGTGGCCTCGATCAGACCGTAGGGGCGATCCGCGACGTAGAAGACCTCACCGGGGTTGTCGAGTCCGAAGGGCTCGAGGTCGACGAGGAAGTGATGGATGTTGGGCATCGAGAACTTGATCTCGCCGATCTCCGGGTGGGCTTCGAGAACCTGCTTACCCATCTGGAACAAGCTCTGCTGCAACGCAAGAGAGTGAGTGGACGCGAAGGCGTCGAGCATGATGGAACGGACGTCGTCGAAGGTCTTGTCGAAGTCCAGCTCGGTGGTGAGGTACCGCCAGCGGGCGCTGACCGACGTGGCCAGGATGCGGTCCGTGGTCTCCTTCAGTGTGGTGTACCGGTCCTTCGGGTAACCCCAGAACTCCGACGCCGTCGAATTGAGCACGACGAGGTCGCTGATGCCCGAGACGATGGAGATGTCTTCTCCGTCGATCGTGACGATCGTGTTCCGCTTCTCGTCGCCGGCCTTGACGAACGAGTGGTCGCGTCCGTCCTCACCGTTCGCGATCCGCGACCACTGATACTGCTCGATCTCCCAGCGTCCACCGGTGATCCAGTCGAAGTTGCCGGTGAAGTGTTTCCCGAGACGAAGTGCGAAACTCTCGATCGCGCCGATGCCGTCCCGTGCGAAGGCGTACACGGTGTTCTTCTGGGTGTCGGTCGCGACGACGTGGGCGTTGTCGCCCTCGGTGTGGACGGCCTCGAGGTCGCCGCGCAGCTGCGAGGTGACACTGACGTCGGTGATGCGGTGGCGAGGAGTCTCGCGGTCGATGCGGACGAGTCTGCATTCGGCTTTGCCGTACTGGTTTGCTCCGAGCACGATGGTCATGGGTTCTAGCTCCCTCGATAGGTGGTGAAAGCGAATGGGCTCAACAGAAGTGGGATGTGGTAGTGCTGGTCGGGTGCGGTGATCTCGAAGGTGACGACGACCTCGGGGTGAAAGCACTCGGTGTGCTGGGCCGCGAAGTACGCACCGGTGGCGAAGGTGAGTCGGTAGGTACCCGGTTCCAGTTCGGCGGGGCCGAGCGTCCCGACCCGGCCCTGCTCATCGGTGACGGCGTCGGCAACGTGGATACCGTGATGATCGGCGAGGACTACCGAGACACCCTGCGCAGGAACGCCTCTCGCCGCGTCGAGCACGTGAGCGGTCACATGGCTTCTCGGGTCAGACATCGCCGAGGCTTCCTGTTGCACGAATCTCGGCTATCTCCCGCAGTTCGTGCTCGACGACGACGGCCTCAGTCGCGGGGTCGTTGCCGAGCCTGCTGTGCAGAGCGTCGAGAACTGCGTGGGCATCCCGGCCGGCGGCCCTGATCAGAAACACCTGCCCGAACCGGTTCTCGTAGGCCAGATTTCCTGCTCTCAGCCGCTGTTCGACGCCCTCATCCGAGACGTCGACGCCGGATTGCTCGTTACTCGCGTGCCGAGCGCTTGCGTCGTCTCCGTCGGGTGTCTCGCCGATGCGCGGATGTACGGCGAGTGTGCGGTGAACCTCATCGGCTGTCAATGGTGTGGCAGCGCGATGGATGGCGTGGCGCAGGGCCTGCACGTCGGTGAACGGCCGGGCGTTCAGAACTTCCCGAACCCAGCGGGGCACGTCGAGGCACAGCGAGAGTGTGCGTGCCGCGTCGGCCTCGGAGGCCGTGTTCAAGTCAGCGACCGTATCCGATTCCGCAATACGAAATGTTGATTCCACCAAATGAGCGTGACACCGATCACATGCAGTGTCAAGGGTCGATCTCGAGGCATCCACGTCGATCCGTTCGGCGTTGCTGCACTGCGGTATTGGACACTGCGGTCGCGCGGACCGTGCACTCGGGTCTTGACAGATCCACGTGGTGCACGCCACACTCGGTCCATCGACCGGAATACATATTCCACCATACGGACTTTTAGTCCTGCCCTTCGAGCCCGAGAGGAACGACTTCATGACGGAGCTTTTCTGCAACGGTGGTGCGATGCGTGGCGGCAGCCTGCACCACAACGTCTCGTCCCACCCGTTCGTGGGGACGGTGCGCACCACCCCGAATTACCGCTTCTTCTCGGTACGGGACGAATTCCCGGCGCTGTTGCTCGATCACACTGCCGGTGCGGCCATCGAAGGCGAGCTGTACGACATTCCGCTCGACGACATCCGGACGGCCTTCCTGCCGGACGAACCGCCGGAGCTCGAGCTCACCGTGGTGGCGCTCGAGGACGGGCGGTCGGTCCTGGGCGTCGGCCTGCGGCCAGGGGTGCTCGATGCGCAACCGGACGAGTTGACCGACATCACCTATGCCGGCAGTTGGCGTCGCTACCGCGGACTACCGCAACCTCAGAACTGAAAGGCACCGTGCATGAACACTTTCGCTGACTCTCGGCTCCACTACACCGTCAACTGTTCCATTCTCTTCACCGATGTTCCGTTGCTCGATCGACCGCAGCGAGCCCGCGATGCCGGCTTCGATGCCGTCGAATTCTGGTGGCCGTTCTCGAATCCGGTGCCGTCCAACGCCGATGTCACCGCGTTCGTGTCTTCGGTCCGTGATGCCGGGGTGCAGCTGACGGGACTGAACTTCGCCGCCGGCGACATGCCCTCAGGCGATCGCGGGATTCTGTCCGATCCAGCGCAGAAGCAGGCGTTCCGCGACAACATCGACGCCACGGTCGGCATCGGCGAACAACTCGGCACCACCGCGTTCAACGCCCTCTACGGAAATCGTATCGACGGCGTCGACCCGCTCGACCAGGACGAGGTCGCGATCGAGAACCTGGCGGCAGCAGGGAAGGCCGCAGCGAGGATCGGTGCCGTCGTGCTGGTGGAACCCGTCAGCGGCGCGCCCGCCTACCCGATCAAGTCTGCTGCCGGTGCCGTCGCCACCATCCTCCGCGTCGCGCGTGAACAGGACGTACACAACCTGCGTCTGCTTGCCGACCTGTACCACCTCGCCGTCAACGGAGACGACGTGCCCGCGGCGCTCGATGCCCACCACGATCTGATCGGGCACGTGCAGATCGCCGACTCACCGGGCCGCGGAGAACCGGGTACCGGCTCACTCGACCTCGGCGGACAACTCGCCGGCCTCGCCGAACGGGGTTACGACGGTTACGTCGGACTCGAATACAAAGCCACCCAGCCGGATCCGTTCGCGTGGCTCGAACTGGCCACCACTACCAAGTAGGGATTTTTCATGAGCACCATTGCATTCATCGGCCTCGGAATCATGGGCAGCCCCATGTCCGTTCATCTCGCCAAGGCGGGCCATCAGGTGGTCGGCTACAACCTGACCCCAGATCGCACAGGTCCTTTGGTCGAGGCAGGCGGCACTGCTGCCGATTCCATCGCCAAGGCCGTTCACGACGCAGACGTCATCGCGATCATGGTCCCCGATTCTCCGGATGTGCAGGAGGTTCTCGCCGGTGAGGGCGGGGTGTTCGACAATGCTCGACGCGACGCGCTGATCATCGACTTCTCCAGCATCCGTCCCGACGTCACCGCCACGTTGGCTGCCGACGCGATCTCGCGCGGCTTCCGTATCCTCGACGCTCCGGTCTCCGGCGGCCAGGCCGGTGCCGAGAACGCGACGCTGTCGATCATGGTCGGCGGCAGCGCGGACGACTTCGCCACTGCCAAGCCGATTCTCGACGTCGTGGGCAAGACCGTCGCTCATGTGGGCCCCAGTGGCTCCGGGCAGACGGTCAAGGCAGCCAACCAGCTGATCGTGGCCGGCAACATTCAGGTGCTGGCCGAGGCGATCGCGTTCCTCGAGGCCTACGGCGTCGATCTGGCAGCGTCGGTCGAGGTTCTCGGCGGAGGCCTCGCCGGTTCGGCCGTGCTCAATCAGAAGGCGCAGAAGATGCTGGACCGCTCGTTCGAGCCCGGCTTCCGCATCGACCTGCACCACAAGGATCTGGGCATCGTCACCTCCGCTGCACGTGAGGCGGGCGTCGTGATTCCGATGGGTGCCGTGTTGGCGCAGCTGATGGCCTCGGCCCGCGCCAACGGCGATGGCGGTCTCGACCATTCGGCGCTGTACCGCGGTGTCGCTCGGCTCTCGGGCTCCGCGATCTCGAGCAAGGACAACTGACATGGCCAAGATGCGCGCGGCCGATGCCGCAGTGAAGATCCTCGAACTCGAAGGTGCAACAACGGCATTCGGTTTGCCCGGTGCCGCGATCAACCCGTTCTACGCGGCGATGCGCAACCACGGGGGGATCCGCCACGTGCTGGCCCGCCACGTCGAAGGTGCCTCGCACATGGCCGAGGGATTCACCCGGGCTGCTCCGGGCAACATCGGCATCTGCATCGGAACCTCCGGCCCGGCCGGAACCGACATGATCACCGGGCTGTATTCGGCCATGGCCGACTCGATTCCGATCCTCGCCATCACCGGACAGGCCCCCGTCGCGAGGTTGCACAAGGAAGACTTCCAGGCCGTCGACATCGCGTCGATCGCCGCACCGGTGACCAAGATGGCGATGACGGTGCTCGAACCGGCCCAGGTTCCCGGTGCCTTCGCGCAGGCGTTCCACCTGATGCGCTCAGGACGGCCCGGCCCGGTGCTGATCGATCTGCCCATCGACGTGCAGCTGGCCGAGATCGACTTCGATCCCGACACCTACCAGTCGCTGCCCGTGCACAAGCCCGTTGCCTCGCGCGCTCAGGCAGAGAAGGCCATCGACATGCTCCTGGCTGCCGAGCGCCCGTTGATCGTGGCCGGCGGCGGCATCATCAACGCCGACGCCTCCGACCTGCTCGTGCAGCTCGCCGAGATTCTCGACGTTCCGGTCATCCCGACCCTGATGGGCTGGGGCACCATCCCCGACGATCACCGTCTCGCCGCAGGCATGGTCGGCTTGCAGACCGCCCACCGCTACGGCAACGCAACGATGTTGGCCTCGGACTTCGTACTCGGCATCGGAAACCGTTGGGCCAATCGGCATACCGGCGGGCTGGAGACCTACCGCAAGGGACGCAAGTTCGTCCACGTCGACATCGAGCCGACCCAGATCGGACGTGTCTTCGCACCCGACTACGGCATCATCTCCGACGCCAAGGCGGCCCTCGAGCAGTTCGTCGCCGTCGCCGAGGAGCGTCGTGCGGCAGGCACGCTGCGTGATCTCTCGGGCTGGGTGGATGACTGCGCGACGCGTAAGCGCACGATGCATCGGCGCACGCACTTCGACAACGTGCCGATCAAACCGCAGCGCGTGTACGAGGAGATGAACAAGGTCTTCGACCGCGACACCCGCTACATCAGCACCATCGGACTCTCGCAGATCGCGGGCGGGCAGTTCCTGCACGTCTACTCTCCCCGCAACTGGATCAACTGCGGTCAGGCCGGCCCACTGGGCTGGACCATTCCCGCGGCACTGGGAGCAGTGGCTGCCGATCCGTCGGCGAATGTCGTTGCACTGTCCGGTGATTACGACTTCCAATTCATGATCGAGGAGTTGGCCGTCGGTGCGCAGTTCAACCTGCCGTACGTGCACGTGGTGGTGAACAACTCGTACCTCGGGCTGATCCGGCAGGCGCAGCGCGCCTTCGACATGGACTTCTGCGTGCAGCTCGGATTCGACAACATCAACCACCAGGAGACCTTGGACGCTCAGCCCGGTATCCCGAAGGGCTACGGCGTCGACCACGTGCAGGTGGCAGAAGGGCTGGGCTGCAAAGCGCTTCGAGTCACCGAGCCCGACCTCATCGGCGAGACGTTGGTGCGGGCCAGGACGTTGGCGAACGAGCACAAGGTCCCCGTCGTGGTGGAGATCATTCTCGAGCGGGTCACGAACATCTCGATGGGCACCGAAATCGACAACGTCGGCGAGTTCGAGGAGCTGGCCAACACATCGGCCGATGCCCCCACTGCGCTGCTCCTGCTGGACTAGAGATGACGCGCATTCTGCTCGCTCCCGACAAGTTCAAGGGCTCGCTGTCGGCAGCGGAGGTCGCGCAGGCGGTGGCCGAGGGGATGCTCTCGGTCGACTCGTCGCTCGAAACGGTGTGCCTACCCGTCGCCGACGGCGGTGACGGCACCGTCGATGCTGCCGTCACCGCCGGGTGGGATCGAGTGGCAGTGACCTGCTCGGGGCCGACCGGTGAGCCGGTCGATACGTCGTATGCCCGTCGTGGTGATACTGCGGTCGTCGAGTTGGCCTCGGCGGTAGGGCTCGAGCTGCTGCCGAATGGACAGCCGGATGCGCTGGGGGCCAGTACGTTCGGTCTCGGTACCGTCATCGGGCACGCTCTGGAGGGAGGTGCGCGGCATCTCGTCGTCGGACTCGGGGGCAGCGCATCCACCGACGGCGGTGCCGGAATGCTCAGCGCGCTCGGTGCCCGCATCCTCGATGCCGACGGCAACGACGTTGCGCTCGGCGGCGGTCCGCTGCGGGGTGCAGTCCACCTCGACCTGAGCGGTCTAATGCCGTCGGCTCGGAATGCGGTGTTCGAGCTGGCTTGTGACGTCGATAATCCGTTGCTCGGTGTCACCGGAGCCGCGGCTGTCTACGGCCCACAGAAGGGTGCCGGGCCGCAGGAGTTGCTGTATCTGGAACACGGGATGCGGCAGTGGGCGCATTTGGTACGCAACGCAATCGGTCGCGACATGAGCGGTCTCGCCGGCACCGGGGCGGCCGGCGGAACCGCCTTCGGTGCCATGGCTGTACTCGGTGCTGCGGCCAAGCCGGGGATCGACACCGTGCTCGAGCTGATCGACTTCGGCAGCGCTCTGGCGTCGGCCGACCTTGTCGTCACCGGTGAGGGTTCGCTGGACGAGCAGAGCCTGCACGGAAAGGCACCGATCGGAGTCGCTCATGCAGCGCGCGCGGCGGGGGTCTCGGTGATCACCGTGGCGGGACGCAGCGTCGTCGGCTTGGATCGATTGCGCCCCTTCGGTATCACCGCGTCCTATTCGCTGACCGACCTGGAGCCGGACCCGCAGATCTCCATGCGTGACGCGGCTCGGTTGTTGCACGAGGTAGGTCGAACGTTGGCCACCACACACATTTTGGAAGGAACTTCATGACCGGAACCGATTTCACCACGCTGACCGACCTTGCTTCTCGGGCGCTCGGCGGCAGCGTCTCCGCAGCGAACGACGAGCTGTTCGCCCAGCGCGAGAACTTGATCAAGCCGGACGCTCCGCTGTTCGATCCCGAGGACTTCGGGCACAAGGGAAAGGTGTACGACGGCTGGGAGACTCGGCGTCGCCGCGACGAAGGCGGTCACGACTGGGCGATCGTGCGACTTGGAGCCCCCGGCATCGTGCACGGAGTCGTGGTCGACACCGCTCACTTCACTGGGAACTACCCGCCGTTCGTCTCCGTCGAGGCTGCATCGATCGAGGGCTACCCGTCCATCGAGGACGTGCAGAATGCGGAATGGCACAGCATCGTCGACAAGTCCCCCGCAGCCGGTGACACTGCGAACATGTATGCGGTGGACGATCGGCACCGGTGGACGCATGTGCGTCTGTCGATCTACCCCGACGGCGGCGTTGCCCGGTTCCGTGTGCACGGCCAGGTGGTGCAGGATCCGCGGTTCCTCGCCGGCACCGTCGATCTGCTGGCCGCCGAGAACGGAGCTCGGCTGATCGACTGCTCCGACGCGTTCTACTCCTCCCCGGCCAACATCATCCTGCCCGGGCGGGCACGCAACATGGGTGAAGGTTGGGAAAACTCGCGACGACGCAACGGCGGCAACGACTTCGCAGTCTTCGCCCTCGCTTCACCCGGTGTTCCGCGGCACGTGGAGGTCGACACCAGCTACTACGTCGGAAACGCGCCGGGGTGGATTCGACTCAGCGCCATCGATTCTCGTCGTCGACACATCACGGACCCGACGGCATGGAGCGAGATTCTGCCCCGCACCGCCGTTCAGCCGGATACGCGTCATCGCTTCCTGCTGAACGAGTTCGACGCGTACACGCACCTGCGATTGGACGTGTACCCCGACGGCGGACTGTCCCGATTGAGATTGTTCGGTGAACTCGACGCCGAGGCTCTCGATGCGGCAGATGTTGCGTGGAAGTCGTCCGAGCTTCAGAGTGCCTCCAGTGCAGTCTGATTCGGCGGATCTCGTTGTCCGCGCTTCGCGAGCGGTGATCGGCGGACGGGAGGTCGCCGCTTCGGTCTCGGTGGTGGACGGCCGGATCGTGGCGATCGACTCCTATGATGCTGGTGCTTCGGTGCTCTCCGGCATCGTGGTCGAGCTCGGCTCGGACGAGGTGTTGCTGCCGGGTTTGGTGGACACGCATGTTCACGTCAACGAGCCGGGGCGCACCGAATGGGAAGGGTTCGCGAGCGCCACCCGGGCTGCCGCGGCGGGTGGCATCACGACCATTGTCGATATGCCGCTCAACAGCATTCCGCCGACTGTCGACGTAGCAGCTCTGGAAATCAAGCGGCGGGTGGCAGCGGATCAGTCGGTCGTGAACGTCGGGTTCTGGGGCGGTGCCGTGCCGGGGAACGTCGATCAGCTGCGGCCACTGCACGATGCAGGCGTATTCGGCTTCAAGTGCTTCCTGCTGGCGTCGGGCGTGGACGAATTTCCGCCGCTGACGATTCCGGAGCTCGAGAAGGCTCTGATCGAGATCGCATCGTTCGACGGGCTGATGATCGTCCATGCGGAGAACGCAGAGGTGATCGCCGAGGCACCGTCCGCGTCGGGCCGCGAGTACTCGGGATTTCTGGAATCGCGTCCGCGTGCGGCCGAGAACCGGGCCATCGAGCAGGTGATCGAGCTGTCTCGGCGGACGGGGTGTCGGGTGCACATTCTGCACCTGTCGAGCGCGGATGCGTTGCCGATGATTGCGGCGGCCAAGCGGGACGGTGTTCGGGTGACGGTCGAAACCTGTCCGCACTATCTGTGTTTCGACGCCGAGGCTGTTCCGGCCGGGGCGACTCAGTTCAAGTGCTGCCCGCCGATCCGCGAGGCCGGTAACCGTGAGTTGTTGTGGCAGGGTCTGTCCGACGGCACGATCGACACCATTGTCACCGATCACTCCCCCTGTACGCCCGACCTGAAGCGGTTCGACACCGGAGACTTCGGCGATGCGTGGGGTGGGATTGCGTCGCTGCAGGTGTCACTTGCAGCGGTGTGGACTGAGGCGCGTGCCCGTGGGTTCGCGCTGACCGACATCGTGCGGTGGATGGCCACGAACACGGCTGATCAGGTGGGTATGGCAGATCGTGGACGCATCGAAATCGGTTGCGCTGCAGACCTTGTGGTGTTCGCACCCGAGGAGGAGTTCAGCGTCGACGTTGCGCAGTTGTACCACCGTAACCCGGTGACTGCTTACGATCGACTGGGCCTATCGGGTGTGGTGCGACGGTCGTGGATCGCGGGCTCGGAGTTGTCGACCGGACAGTTGTTGCGCCGCCAGCGCTGACCTTCTAGAACGGTGGCTTCGTGTCCTCGTGGCGTCCGGTCTCGTGGTTGTCGGGCTCAAGGTTGTCGGGTGGGTTGGGGTAGGCGATGTGGCCGGATCGTTTCG
>NZ_JASHKS010000097.1:0-295 GCF_030056835.1 Rhodococcus sp. IEGM 1372
CGGCTGCGGTGGTGAGGGCGTCGGGTCGGTAGATCAGGGCGCGGTCGGTGAGTGGATCGCGGGGTACTGATTTTCCGAGGGTGGGGTCTGCGGCGATGGCGGCTTCGAGGGCTGCGGCGAGGGTGGCGTTGCCGAGGTAGAGGCCTGAGGGTGTGCGGTTTGCGGGTGTGTTGTCTGCAGTGGGGATTGTTGGGTTGTTCAGCCGGATTGCCGAGCGTAGGTCGAGTGCTCTCATGTTGCGGGCGGGATGTCTGATGTCGTCCAGGTCGAGGGCAGAGCTGTGCCGTGTGCCCCG
>NZ_JASHKS010000032.1:0-52933 GCF_030056835.1 Rhodococcus sp. IEGM 1372
GAAATATTCGGCCTACTGAAGCCCACACCCAGCCCTTGACAGACATAGGAGCATCATCCAGTGGACTTTTCGGGGGTCAATGTCACATCGAGTGGACTTGGGGGGTCGGCTGGAGAGACGAAAAAGGACGCCCACCGAAGTGGACGTCCTTTTCTTTGTGGAGCCTAGGAGATTCGAACTCCTGACATCTGCCTTGCAAAGGCAGCGCTCTACCAACTGAGCTAAGGCCCCGGGTGTTGCCGGTAATCGTGGACGAACTCTACACGTCCACTCCGAGCGATTGTCACGCGGTGGGGATGCTGTGCCAGACGCCATCCGAGCTGCGCTGCGAGCGCACCTTCGATAGTGTCAGCACTGCGATCACCGCCGATGCGACAAGAAGAAGGATTTTCATGTCCTGCCTCTTTTCGTTCGTTCGGTGTGGGCCTAGGAGGACTTGAACCTCCGACCTCTTCCTTATCAGGGAAGCGCTCTAACCGCCTGAGCTATAGGCCCTCATCACTACTTCGGGCCGAAGAAAAGCTCTCCTCGAACCGAGGGATGAGATTACCGTATCGGGCCGCTGTCTTCCAAAACGGCCCGATACGGCTCTCGATGGTGCAGGTCAGTCGCGGTCTGCCAGTGTCACTTCGACGCCACCGACCAGGTCCGACGACAGGTTGTAGATGAAGGCGCCGATGGTGGTGAGAGCAGTGAAGAGTACGACATTGATCACACCGATCACCGCTGCGTAGCCGAACACCTGCCCGGCACTGACGAGTCCTCCGCCGCCGGATTCGTTGACGATCTCGGTGAACGCACTGTTGAGACGTTCCCAGACGCCCATGCCGTCGAGCACGGCGTACAGCAAGCCGACGGACACCATCCACACGAAGAACAGTGACACTGCGATCACGAGGGCGATCTTGAGCGTCGACCAGGGATCGATCTTGCGAATCTGGATGGTCGCCCGCAGGGGGTCGCCGTCCGCACTGGCCACGGCCGTGATGGCTGCCGGTGCTGCGCGCTCGGACTGGGACGGCTCCGGGTGCCGGACGGCAGACAGGTCCGGCATGTCCTTCGCCAGATCCTTGCGTTCGATGTGCCGTGTCGGTCCGTCGATGACCGCAGCCTTCGACCGGGCAGCTTCTCGCCGTTCGGTCTTGTCCTCCGTCGACTCACGCTGAGTGGGCTCGGCGGCCGTACGAGCGGTTCGATCGAACTCACCGTTCGGTGGCAGTGCCGCTCCGCGTCCGGACAGGTTGGTCTGCGGCTGATTCTGCGGCTGCTGCCGGTCCGTTCCCTGCGATGCGGGCCGCTGAGCGGCTCCGCGCTGCCAGGGCGGGGTTCCGGCACCGGCCTGCGGATCGTCGTTCTGTTGAGCCGGCATCGCCTGAGTTGCTGCGCGAGCTGCCTGATCCTGACCCCGAGCGGGCTCGGATGCACGAGATCCGTCACCGGTGGCAGCCGAGTCGGCGGATACCTGCGGTGTGCGGACGGTCTCGTTGGGCGCGGCCGAGGGCTGCTGTCCCGAGGGCTGCGGGCCTGCCTGCCGAGGAGCTTCACCGGCCGGTGCCTGCCGCTGCGGCGGTTGGCCGTTCGGCGGCGGACCGACGGGCCGTCCGGGAGCCTGCTGACCCGGACCTGGCTGACGGCCGGGAGCCTGCGGCGGCTGGGACTGACCGGCAGGAGCCTGTCCCTGCTGGGGTGCAGGCGGACGCTGCGTGGCGGCCCCCGGCGGTCCCTGAGGTGCAGGCGGTCGCTGCGGGGGCGGGGGTCCCTGAGCCGGGCGTGCCGGACCGTTCGGATTTCCGGGTGCCGGTCTGATCGGAGGACGAGCACCCCCCTGCGGGGCCGGGCCACGACCCGCGGCGGGCGCGGGACGATTGGCCGGCTGCGGGCGGCTGCCCGGGCGAGCTCCCTCGGGCGGCGCGGGACGCGCGGGCTGCTCGGCCTCCCGGCTGTCCGGTCCACCGCTGGGGCCGGGCCTGCTACCAGGCCGGTTGGGAGTGCTCACTTACGACTCCTTCGCTGCATCGTCTTCGGTGCCCAGAGAATCCGGTTCGATCTCGTCGGCGTTGCGCGCGATCGCGAGCAGGGTGTCGCCTTCACCGAGATTCATCAACCGCACGCCCTTGGTCTGTCGGCCGGCCTTCCGAACCTGCTTGGCAGCGGTCCGGATCACACCACCACTGGACGTGATGGCGTACAGCTCGTCCTCGTCGTCGACGATGAGAGCTCCCACCAGCGTGCCACGCTTCGGGTCGTACTGAATTGTCAGCACTCCCTTTCCGCCGCGGCCCTGCTGCGGGTAATCCTCCATCGCGGTGCGCTTGGAATAGCCACCCGACGTCGCGACCAGCAAGAACTTGTTCTCGCTGACGACGTTGAGCGAGAGCAACGCGTCCTCGCCGTTGAATCGCATGCCCTGCACACCCGAGGTGGCGCGACCCATCGGGCGCAGCACTTCGTCGGTGGCCGAGAACCGGATGGACTGACCCTGCGCCGAGACCAGCAGCAGATCGTCGTCCGAGGACGCGAGAACCGCGCCGACCAACTCGTCGTCGCCGCGCAGATTGACCGCGACGATGCCGCCGCTGCGGTTGGAATCGAAATCCGTCAGACGCGACTTCTTGACGAGACCACCCTTGGTGGCGAGCACCAGGTAGGGGGCATCCTCGTAGGTCTTGATCTGGATGACCTGGGCGATGCGTTCGTCCGGCTGGAAGGCGAGCAAGTTCGCGACGTGCTGACCGCGGGCGGTTCGGTTCGCCTCGGGCAGCTCGTAGGCCTTGGCCCGGTAGACGCGACCCTTGGTGGTGAAGAACAGGATCCAGTCGTGCGTCGAGCAGACGAAGAACTTGCTGACGATGTCGTCCTGCTTGAGGCCCGCTCCCATCACTCCCTTGCCGCCGCGCTTCTGCGAGCGGTAGAGGTCGGTTCTGGTGCGCTTGGCGTATCCGGTCTCGGTGATCGTGACGACCACGTTCTCCCGCGCGATCAGATCCTCGTCGTTGACGTCCCCGTCGGCGGCGATGATGCGCGTGCGACGGTCGTCGCCGAACTTCTCGACGATCTCGGCGAGCTCGTCCCGCACGATCTGTCGCTGTCGCTCAGGCTTGGCCAGGATGTCCTGCAGGTCTGCGATGGTGCGTTCGAGTTCTGCCAACTCGTCGATGATCTTCTGACGCTCGAGAGCTGCGAGGCGCCGCAGCTGCATGTCGAGGATCGCCTGAGCTTGGATCTCGTCGATGTCGAGCAGGTCGATCAAGCCCTGCTTGGCGAGATCCACCGTCTGCGACGCACGAATGAGCGCGATGACCTCGTCGAGTGCGTCGAGCGCTTTGACCAGGCCACGCAGAATGTGAGCCCGTTCCTCCGCTCTGCGCAACCGGTACCGAGTACGCCGAACGATCACGTCGAGTTGGTGGGTGACGTAGAAGCGAATCATCTGATCGAGGCGAAGCGTGCGCGGTACGCCGTCGACGATGGAGAGCATGTTCGCGCCGAAGCTCGTCTGCAGCTGCGAGTGCTTGTAGAGGTTGTTGAGCACGACCTTCGCGACCGCGTCGCGCTTGATCGTGACGACGATGCGCATACCGACTCGGTCGGACGACTCGTCGTCGATCTTGGAGATACCGGACATCTTGCCGTCGCGTACCTGCTCGGCGATCGAGGTGATCAGGTTGTCCGGGTTGACCTGGTAGGGCAGCTCGGTGATGACGATCGTGGTGCGACCGTTGGAGTCTTCTTCGATCTCGACGACGCCGCGCATCCGGATGGAGCCGCGACCGGTCGAGTACGCGTCCTGGATGCCCTGGCCGCCGACGATGAGTCCGTGGGTGGGGAAGTCAGGGCCTTTGACGCGTTCCATGCACGCGGCGAGGGTTGCTTCCTCGTCCGCCTCGAAGTTGTCCAGGGCCCAGAACACCGCATCGCCCAGTTCACGCAGATTGTGCGGCGGGATGTTGGTGGCCATACCGACGGCAATGCCGTTGGAGCCGTTCATCAACAGGTTCGGCACCCGCGACGGAAGTACCGTCGGCTCTTGGGTTTTGCCGTCGTAGTTGGGGATGAAGTCGACGGTTTCCTCGTCGATGTCGCGCAGCATCTCCATCGCGAGCGGGGTCAACCGGGCTTCGGTGTATCGCATGGCTGCGGCACCGTCGTTGCCGCGTGAGCCGAAGTTGCCCTGGCCGTCGACCAGTGGGTACCGCATCGACCACGGCTGAGCCAGACGCACCAGTGCGTCGTAGATCGAGGTGTCGCCGTGGGGATGGTAGTTACCCATCGTTTCGGCAACGGGGCGTGCGGATTTGACGTAGCTGCGGTCGGGGCGGAAGCCCGAGTCGTACATCGCGTACAGGACGCGACGGTGCACCGGCTTGAGGCCGTCACGCACCTCGGGCAGGGCACGACCGACGATGACGCTCATGGCGTAATCGATGTAACTGCGCTGCATTTCCTGCTGGATGTCGACCGGATCGATCCGGTCTCCGCCCTCGGCGTTGGTGGTCGAACCCGGCGGGGGTCCTACCGGCGGTTCGGTGATGTCAGACATGCAAATCTCCTCGAGAAACGGTCACCTCCACGCACCGAGAAACCTCATCGGTGCGTGAAGGGAAGTGACTAAACGTCAAGAAAGCGAACATCTTTCGCGTTGCGGGCAATGAAGCTTCGGCGTGCGGAGACGTCCTCGCCCATCAGGACGCTGAACAATTCGTCTGCCGCGGCCGCGTCGTCGAGGGTGACCAGACGCAGCACTCGCACAGCCGGGTCCATCGTGGTTTCCCACAGCTCCTTGGCGTTCATCTCGCCGAGGCCCTTGTAGCGCTGGACGCCGTCCTCGACGTTGATTTTGCGCTTGTTGGCGATGCCGGCCTCGAGCAGTCCGTCGCGTTCACGATCGGAGTAGGCGAAGTCGGGTTCACCGCGGCTCCACTTGAGCTTGTACAGCGGCGGCATGGCGAGGTAGACGTGGCCGTTCTCGATCAACGGACGCATGAACCGGAACAACAGAGTCATCAGCAGCGTCGAGATGTGCTGACCGTCGACGTCGGCGTCGGCCATCAGCACGATCTTGTGATAGCGCAGCTTGGTGATGTCGAACTCGTCGTGGATGCCGGTTCCGAAGGCGGTGATGATCGCCTGGACCTCGTTGTTCTTCAGGACGCGGTCGATGCGAGCCTTCTCGACGTTGATGATCTTTCCGCGCAGCGGCAGGATCGCCTGGAACATCGAGTCGCGTCCGGATTTGGCCGAGCCGCCTGCGGAGTCGCCCTCCACGATGTAGATCTCGGACTTGCTCGGGTCGTTGGATCGGCAGTCAGCGAGCTTGCCGGGTAGGCCACCGATATCGGTTGCGCTCTTGCGGCGCACCATCTCTCGGGCCTTTCGCGCAGCCATCCGGGCCTGCGCGGAGGAGACCGCCTTGTTGATGATCGTCTTGGCGTCGGCCGGGTTGGACTCGAACCAGTGCGAGAGGTGCTCGTTGCAGGCCTTGAGGACGAACGATCGGATCTCGGTGTTGCCGAGCTTGGTCTTGGTCTGCCCCTCGAACTGCGGCTCACCGACTCGGACCGAAATGACCGCGGCGAGGCCCTCACGGATGTCGTCGCCGGTCAGCTTGATGTCTTTTTCCTTGACCAGCTTCTTCTCGAGGGCGTACTTGTTCACCGTCGAGGTCAACGCGGTGCGGAAGCCCTCTTCGTGGGTACCACCCTCGTGCGTGTTGATGGTGTTGGCGAAGGTGTGCACCGACTCGGAGTAACCGGCGTTCCACTGCATCGCGATCTCGACCTCGTGGCCTTCACCCTTGCCTGTGAAGCCCACGACCGAGTTGTGGATCGCGGTCTTGGTGCGGTTGATGTGCTTGACGAAGTCGACCAAGCCGTCGGGGTAGTGGTACGTCCGCTTGCGGACCTTGGCCGGCTTCGCGTTGGCCGCATCGGCCTGCTCTTCCTCGGCGGTCTTGGGGGCCTCGGCGGTCTCGCCCAATTCCTCCTCGGTGGCGTCGGTCGCTGCCACTCGCTCGTCGGTGAAGTTGATGGTCAGTCCCTTGTTCAGGAACGCCATCTCCTGCAGGCGGCGGTGCACGGTCTCGAAGCTGTAGTCGAGAGTCTCGAAGATCTTGCCGTCGGCCCAGAAGCGGACGGTGGTGCCGGTCTCGTCGGTGTTCCCGACGGTTTCGAGCGGTCCGGGCTTGGCGTAGTCGTAGGTCTGGGTGTAGCGGTGACCGTCACGCGCGATCTGCAGTTCGACCTTGGTCGAGAGGGCATTCACCACGGAGATACCGACACCGTGCAGTCCGCCGGACACCGCGTAGGAATCGGAGTCGAACTTGCCGCCGGCATGCAGCTGGGTCATGACGACCTCGACGGTGGGGACGCCGGACGAGTGCATGGCGACGGGAATTCCTCGACCGTCGTCGGTGACCTCGACGCTGCCGTCCACGTGAATGGTGACGCCGACGGTGGAGGCATAACCGGCCATGGCCTCGTCGACGGAGTTGTCGACGACCTCCCAGATCAGGTGATGCAGGCCTCGTTCACCGGTGGAACCGATGTACATACCGGGCCTTTTACGAACCGCCTCCAGGCCCTCGAGGACCGTGATGGACGAAGCGCCGTAATCCTTGCTGTTCTCGTTGTTACCTGACTTCTGGGCAGCCACGGTTAGCTGGTTCTCCTTCTACGCGTCCACTACCCCGCTCACACCCCGACAGGGTGCTACCGCAGGGGCGAGCGCAGTCGATTCCGGCCGCGCCCGGGTCCATGCGTTGTTCCGGGCTTGATGTCGTACCGGTCCATAGTACTGGTTGCCTGCGACAGCATGGGCACGATGACACCCCTAAAAGGCCTCTGATTGCTTCACAGGCGCATTTTCAGGGTGCCGGGCGACAAAGATGAAGGGTAAATGCGGCGGCTCGGCTAGAGATCGAGCACGATCCGTTCACCCTCGGAACGGGACACGCAGATCAACATCTCGTGTTCCTGCTCCTCGGCGGTGAGCCGGTTCTCCCGATGCTGCGGTGTTCCGCTGAGTACTCGAACGCGACACGTGCCGCAGAACCCCTGCTGGCAGGAGTACGCCACATCGGGCCTCAGACGCCGAATGGCATGCAACGCAGTCTCGTCCGGAGCCACTGCGATGATCTGTCCGGAATCGACGAGCTGCACCTCGAACTCCGCGCCGTTCTTCACCGGCGGCGGTGAGAAACGCTCGAAGTGCAGATGCGTCGCCGGCAACGAGTCGAACGACGCCCGAACCAGATCGATCATCGGCGGAGGTCCGCACACGTAGACCGAACCGCCGGGTGCCGCGGCACCGAGCAGATCCATGCTCGACGGCATGCCGTCCACATCGTCGGTCCGCACCGTCACGCGGTCGGCGTCCCAGCCGGCGATCTCGTCGAGGAACGGCATCGATTCACGTGAGCGGCCGCAGTAGACGAGGTGCCAATCCATCCCCGTCTCTCGAGCGCGACGCACCATCGAGATGATGGCTGTGATGCCGATTCCGCCGGCCACGAACACCGCGTGCTCGGACTGTACGAACGGAAAACCGTTGCGCGGCCCGCGAATTGCGACCTCGGTGCCGACCTTCAGATCGTGCATCTCACGCGACCCACCGCCGCCGTCGGGCACCAAGCGCACCGCGATGGAGTACGAGTCGGCATCCGGCTGCCCACACAACGAGTACTGCCGACGACGTCCGGACTGGAGATAGAAGTCCAGATGCATTCCCGGTGCCCACGCGGGCAGCACCTCACCGTCGGCGGCCGAGAAGGTCAGTTGGACCACCTGCTCGTCGACGCACAGCACCTCGCGCGAGACCAACGTCAGCAACCGGGTCCGAGCCACGGGCGGCGCAGCGAACGACGCGTCGTAGTCGTCACCGTCGAGCAGAGCGAACCATTTGTCGAGCGCATCGGTCACCAGAGACACGGTCTGATCGGGCTCGTCACG
Source organism: Rhodococcus sp. IEGM 1372 (assembly GCF_030056835.1). Lineage (NCBI taxonomy): Bacteria > Bacillati > Actinomycetota > Actinomycetes > Mycobacteriales > Nocardiaceae > Rhodococcus > Rhodococcus sp. IEGM 1372. The sequence goes on from NZ_JASHKS010000032.1 coordinate 7,947, forward strand.
GCCGTACAGATTCTTCGGAATGGTGCGTCCAGCCCGGAACGAGTCCACCATCTGTGCCATTGCGCCGAGCTTGCTCCGCAACGTGCGTTTGGTCATCGATCGGCGGACCGAGCTGCCGGTGAGGTGGCCAGATACTGCACTGCCTGCGCCGTCGAACCTTCCTGGGAAGGGTGGTAGGTGCGCTTGAAGTAACGCAACGACGCCTTCACCATCGACATCGGGGTCGGGAACAGGCCGGCCTGGGCAACTCGACGGAATTCTCGGAACGACGGTGTGCGCTGCTTGGGTGGCAGGTGCGCCAGCGTCGGATCCTGGCTCATCAGAAAGCGAACACCGCGGGTCCAGAACCACACCAACGTGGGCGCGATGACGACGTAGGTACGAATACGGCGGGCCGGGCGGACGTCGAAGTACCGCATCACCTCGTAGGCCACCGACCGATGCTCGACCTCCTCGGCTCCGTGCCACCGCAGCAGATCCAGCATGATCGGATCGACGTCGGCCTCGTCCAACTCCGAGGCATTGAGCACCCAATCGCCCAGGAAGGCGGTCAGGTGTTCTGCGGCAGCGATGAGGGCGAGACGTTCGACCAGACTGTTCTGACCGTGACCGGACCTGTTGCCCAAAGCGCGGCCGAACAGGAACTTCATCTGATCGACGTACGGGTCGACATCGATGCCGTGTGCCCGAAGCTGATCGTGGATATCGGTGTGCGCCTGCGCGTGCATGGCTTCCTGACCGATGAACCCGATCACGTCGTCGCGCAGCTGATCGTCGTGGATCAGCGGCAACGCTTCCTTGAAGGTGCGCACGAACCATTCCTCACCCTCGGGCAGGAGCAGGTGCATCACATTGATCAGGTGCGTCGCGAGCGGATTGCCGTCCATGTAGTGCAACGGCAGGGAATTCCAGTCGAACTCGACATTCCGGGCATGGAGAACGAATCGGTCTTCGGGGGTCCCGTCGACATCGACGGCCGCCGTCGATGCCTTCTTCGTTGGTGCAGACACAACTTCTCCTCGTCCGATGGCCGCGTAGAACATCTTCATCGATCCCCCGACCGCTGAGTGTCGCGAATCACGCTACGCACATCGACCATGTCACAGCAACACTGGCCCCAACATCTGTTGAGGATCACCTGGACCAGGCGCTTCGAGAAGCCTACGTTGGGACGTCTCACTATCCGTAAGTGTCGCGCGGGCCCCGCCCACGCACGTGGCGCTCACCTTTTCTCCAGCTCTGCGTCGTCGGACCGGTGATGCGCAGAGACGTCACAACGCCGTGACCCACGGCGGCCGCGATCTTGGCCAGAATCTGCGACTGCATCAGCCTCAACTGCGTCGCCCACGCCGTGGACTCCGCCGAAATGCTCAACACACCGTCCTTGAGACCGGTCGGCTCCGCATGAGCCGAGATGTCCTCGCCGACCACGCTGGGCCACCGGCCCAACACCGCGCCCTCGGACACCTTGGCCGACCACCCACGCTTGGACGCGATCGAGTTCGCCAACGCCCCGAACGCCTGCGGATCACGGTCGTCCGGCCCGGCTCCCGACCAACCACGTCGACGACGCCCCCGCAGTGCTCGAACCCCGCCGGTAGGAGACGACCGTCCCTGCCCCACCGATTTGCCACTGGCCTTGGCTGCGGCTCGGGCGTCCTCCAGTGCTCGACGCGCCAGATCGACACCTTTCAGTTCCGGTACCTCACCGTTGCCCGTGGGCGCTGCATCGTCGTCGGTCATCGAACCTCACCTTCCGAAGCTGCGGTGCCGGTATCGGCCGACAGGTCCGAGATACGCGAGATACGTCCTGCTGCACCGGAATCCGAATTCTGCGTCGCTTCGACCCCGTACCGCCGAGCATCGAGTTCGGGAGGTACGTCCTCCGGTACCGCCGCGGTGATGAGCACCTGCTCTGCGCCGGCGGCCACCGTCGCCAACGCCGCGCGCCTCTTGCGGTCGAGCTCGGCGAACACGTCGTCGAGCATCAGAACCGGGTCGGTACCGTCTTCCCGCAGCAACGCAAATGACCCGAGCCGCAAAGACAGTGCGTACGACCACGACTCACCATGGCTGGCAAAGCCTTTCGTCGGTTGATCACCGAGCATCAATTCCAAGTCGTCGCGGTGCGGTCCCACCAGACACACCCCGCGTTCGATCTCGCGCTGTCTCATCACCGAAAGTTGATGCAGGAACGCTGCTTCCAGCACCTCGGTGTCATCGGGTTCGGGTGCGCGATCGGCATCGGAGAATTCCGGTGGGAGCGCATCGGCCAGACTGCAGCGATAGGCAACTGCGGCCAACCGCGATTCCGGCGCGATCGAACTGTAGGCCTGCTGTACGAAAGGCATCAGCTCGTGCACCAAAGATATTCTGGCAGCCAGCAATCGAGCACCGTGCGCCGCGAGATGCCCGTCCCAGACGTCGAGGGTGGCAAGAGCGCTGGCGCCGTCACCCGACGACGAACCGCGGCGCAACGATCCACTCGCGGTCTTGAGCAGAGCCGATCGTTGCCGCAGAACCTTGTCGTAATCGGCACGGACAGTGGCCATTCGAGGAATTCGAGTGGTGAGCAGCTCGTCGAGGTAGCGTCGGCGCTCACCGGGATCACCGCGGACGAGCGAGAGATCCTCTGGAGCGAACAACACACTCTGCAACACGCCCAGGATCTCCCGTGGGCGACGCAGCGGCGACCTGTTCATCCGAGCCTTGTTGGCCCGGCCTTCGAGCAGCTCGACGTCGATGATCAATTCGCGACCGTGATTGACCACGGCACTACCCACGAATGCTTTGGCGGCACCTGCCCGGATCATGGGGGCATCCGAGGACACACGATGGGAGGACAACGTCGACAGATAGTTGAGTGACTCGAGCAGATTTGTCTTTCCGTGTCCGTTGGGCCCTACGAACACGGTCGAGCCCGGTCCGAGGTCGACCGTCAGGTCGTCCCAGGATCGGAAGTCGTGTAGCTGCAGAGACCGGACGAACACTTACTCGGTGTTCTTCGGCGCCGGGGCGCGCAGGGTCTCGTCGGCGTCGGCCTTCTTGACCGCATGCCCGCCGAACTGGTTCCGCAGGGCAGAGACAGCCTTCATGGCAGGCGAATCCTCTTGCCGCGAAGCAAATCTGGCGAACAGTGCCGCTGAGATCACCGGCGCAGGGACGGCATGACGGATGGCTTCCTCGACGGTCCAGCGACCCTCACCGGAGTCCTCCGTGTACCCGGAGATCTCACTGAACTCCGGATCATGACCGAGAGCTTCGACCAGCAGATCGAGCAGCCACGACCGCACGACCGTGCCCTTGCTCCAGGCCCGCAGCACGCCCTGCACATCCTGCACGAGCTCTTCGGCTTCGAGGATCTCGTACCCCTCGGCATAGGCCTGCATCAACCCGTATTCGATACCGTTGTGCACCATTTTCGAGTAGTGACCGGCACCGACCGGGCCGGCATGCACGAAACCGTCCGCGCGCTCGCCCTCGGGACGCAACGCGTCGAAGATCGGCATCGCTCTGGCGACATGCTCGTCCTGGCCGCCGACCATCAGGCCGTAGCCGTTCTTCAGACCCCAGACGCCGCCGGATACTCCGGCGTCGATGTAACCGATTCCCTTGGCGTCCAACAACTCTGCGTTGGGCTTGTCATCGGTGAAGCGTGAATTGCCGCCGTCGATCACCAGATCGCCGGGCTCGAGCACATCCGCAAGGCCGTTGACGGTGTCGCGGGTGATCTGACCGGACGGGACCATCACCCACACCACCCGGGGCGCCGTCAACGATTGCGCCAGCCCGGCCAGTGACGGGGTATCGGTCACCTCGGGTCGGGGGTCGTAGCCGATCACCTCGTGACCGTGCTCGCGCAATCTCTCGCGCATGTTGAAACCCATTTTTCCGAGACCGACCAAGCCGAGCTGCATGATGACGCGTCCTTGTCTGTGTCAGGTGCGAAAATTCTCGCGGATTCAACAGTAACGAGGCAGGATCAGCCCGGCAGCCTGACGGGCATCAGCAGATACGTGTAGTCGGACTTCGGCGCCGCGAACTTGCCTGCGTCGTCGGGCACGAGTTCCTCGTCGGAGGTCGGCCGCAGCACTGCAGGCCGGCTCGGCGTCGTGAATCCGAAGGTGACCTTCTCGCTGTGCAGCGAGGACAACCCGTCGATGAGGTATCCCGGGTTGAAGGCGATGGTCAGTGCCTCGCCCTGGAAGTCGGCAGGCAAAGCTTCCTCGGCGCGGCCGGCGTCGTCGCCACCTGCGGACAGCAACACACCGTCCGAATTGAATTCCAGGCGCACCTGCGCACCACGCTCGGCGACGAGAGCGACACGCTTGATGGCCTCGACCAGCGATGCGATGTCGAGGGTCGCCACCGCAGTGTGTTCGGCGGGCAGCAACTGACGGAACTTCGGGAACTCTGCGTCGAGCAACCTGGTCGTGGTGCGGCGCCCGTCGCTGACGATGCCCAGCAAACCGTCGCTACCGATGGACGAGCCGGAACCGAGGGCCAGTTCCACCGGTGAGCCGGAGTTGCCGCCCAGAGTCTTCGCCGACTCCGACAAAGTCTTGGCGGGAATCAGCACCGCGGTGGTGGTGTCGGCACCGGCGGGAGCCCACTCCACTTCACGAACCGCCAACCGGAAACGGTCGGTGGCCGCGAGAACGACGTTGGTGCCGTCGATCTCCACGCGGATACCGGTGAGCATCGGAAGCGTGTCGTCCTTGCCCGCCGCAATGGCGACCTGGGCGATTGCCTCGGAGAAGACATCACCGGCCAGCGAGCCGGTGTTGCTGGGCAACTCGGGGAGCTGCGGGTAGTCCTCCACCGGCATCGTGGGCAGTGAGAACTTGGCGCTTCCGCAGTTGACCAGAACGCGGGTTCCGTCGACCGTGACGTCGACCGGCTTGTTCGGCAACGACTTCGTGATATCGGCAAGTAGCTTGCCCGACACCAGAACTCGACCTGCAGTGGCAACCTCGGCCGACACCTTGACCTGAGCGGAGACCTCGTAGTCGAATCCGGAAACCGTCAGACCCTGCTCGTCGGCAGCGAGAAGAACTCCGCCGAGAACGGGAACGGGCGGCCGAGACGGCAGGCTGCGGGCTACCCACGCGACGGAATCGGAAAAATCTTCACGAGCAACGCGAAACTTCAAACTTCCAAGCTCCATCGCTCGGCATTTCCTCTCGTTCGGTGGTGTTCGGCGTTACGGCCGGAGCGGTGCAACCACGATGGTTGCGGCTCGAACCGCTGCAACGACGAGTGTGGCACATCCAGCGCAAGCACACCGTATGCCCTCCGAAGCGAAGACGAAAGCGCGAGGTTCACGTCGAACGTGGGATTCGGGGGTTCTCGGAGGGCCTGTGAACGGATCGTTCCCCAACACCTGTTTTCAAAGAAGTTCTTTCAAGGAGAAAACAGAAGTATTAATAGGTCCTGTGGAATCTGTGCACGGACCGTTCGATCCGCTGGTGGCCGAGCGTGGTGTCGTGGGGATGAACTCGGGACCAATACGCGGTTGACGCGCGGCTGCCTGTGGACGAATCACATCGGTGCACAGGCGCCCACATTCCATCCCCAGAACTTCGATGTTGTCCACATGGTTATCCACAGGTGTGAATCAATGGTCGACGGCTCGAAAACTCGCCGAATCCGCGTCGAGAATCGGTCCGACGAACGACCGGAAACAGCAACGGCACCGAACCCTCGATGGGATTCGGTGCCGTCTTCTCGGAGTCCGTCCGTCTTCGGTGGCTACCGCTTGGAGCGCTGCTTGATCCGCGCAGTGAGCTCCTGAACCTGGTCGTACACCTTGCGACGCTCGGTCATCTCCTTGCGGATCTTCTTGTCCGCGTACATCACCGTCGTGTGATCCCGACCGAACGTCTGCCCGATCTTGGGCAACGACAGATCGGTGAGCTCGCGACAGAGATACATCGCGATCTGCCTGGCCATGGCCAGTGCTCGGGCCTTGCCCGGCCCGCACAGGTCCTCGATGGAGGTGTTGAAGTACTCGGCTGTCACAGCCATGATCGTCGCCGCATTGATCTCGAGACTCGACGAGTCGGGGATGAGATCGCGGAGAACCACCTCGGCGAGAGTGAGGTCGAGTGCTTGTCCGTTCAGCGATGCGAACGCCGTCACTCGAATGAGGGCGCCTTCGAGCTCACGAATGTTGCGTTCGATTCGGCTGGCGATGAGCTCGAGCACGTCGTGTGGCACATCGAGCCGGTCCATCCGAGCCTTCTTGCTCAGAATGGCGATCCGCGTCTCGAGCTCGGGTGGCTGCACATCGGTGATCAGGCCCCACTCGAAGCGGGTACGAAGCCGCTCCTCGAGGGTGGCCAACTGCTTGGGTGGGCGGTCGGAGGAAACGACGATCTGTTTGTTCGCGTTGTGCAAGGTGTTGAAGGTGTGGAAGAACTCCTCCTGGATGCCTTCCTTGCCCTCGATGAACTGGATGTCGTCGACCAGCAGCACGTCGGTCTCCCGGTAGCGGCGCTTGAACGCCACTTTGCGGTCGTCACGAAGACTGTTGATGAAGTCGTTGGTGAATTCCTCGGTGGAGACGTACTTGACGCGCATGCCTGGGAACAGGCGCTGCGCGTAGTGCCCGGCCGCGTGCAGGAGGTGAGTCTTGCCCAGACCCGACGCCCCCCACACGAACAGCGGGTTGTACGCGCGAGCAGGTGCTTCGGCGATCGCTACCGCAGCTGCGTGGGCGAACCGATTGGAGGCACCGATGACGAAGGTGTCGAAGGTGTACTTGGAGTTGAGGCTGTTGGCACCCGAGGACGGAGGCGTCGAGTCGGGAGGCTTCGTGAAGTACGCCGGCCACGAGTTCTGGACGCTGGCGAGAGCCTCGCGTTCGTCGTCGACCTCTTCGTAGTCGGCCGTCTCGGAGTCCGACGGCTCGTCGTCTCTGCTGGTCAGGACGCGGCGCCGGTACGTCGGAGAGCTGGCGGCATCGGGATACGTCGATCGCTCGGAGTCGATCTTCTCGTCCTCGGGAGCGGAGATACGCACGCCGAGTCCCTCGACACCCTGTCCCAGATGACGGCCGAGGGCGCCGAGGATGGGTTCGCGAAGATCTCGTTCGATCGCTTCCTGCGCGAAAGTCGACGGCACTGCGAGCAGCGCGAACCCCTGCGTCAAGGTCAGCGGTTTGACCAGAGCGAGCCAGGCCTTCTGGCCTTTGGTCAGCGGAGACCCACTGTGTCGGTCGGATGTGAGCTCCGCGACCACCTCGGGCCAGATGCGCGCGAGCGCATCCGGATCGTCGTTCACGTTGGGCCCTCCGTCGTCGAGCATTGGTCTCGGGCGGTGTTCGACGCAGGAATCCGCGCGCCGATTCGTACCCGCGCGGCAACGTCGTCGGATAGCGTCGTCGTTCGTGCGTCGCTGCGGCCGAGACCAGGGTCCGTGGATGGACCCCGCAAGGTACGAATATGCCACCTGAACTGTGTTTCCACACAATTATCCACAGGTGTGGATAAACGACACCGATGTGACCCCAGAACGCGTTCCGGCCCGTGCTATGGCAATTACGCCAGTCTGACCTGCACCGATGTCGACTGTCTGTAGTGCGATCGGACGACGTGCGTCGGAGCGAGCGGCCGTCCGGTGGCGATTTCGACGTACATCACACCGTCTGCGGCCGGAAACCGACGCTGCCTGTGCATGAACGACGACACTGTCCGCTCGAGAGCGAGTTTGACCGGCGGTGACTCGATCAGTACTCTCGAACAGTCACCCAATGGCGAGGTGGCCGATGCTTGCTGGCTGCTTACAGTCTGTCTTCACTCGGATTTCTCGCTCGGGAGGCAAGCAAGTCCATCCGGACTCGCTGAGTACCTTTCCAGCAGGCGCCGACGAACGGCGTCTTTTCAATCTCGAGGAGTGTTGACCGTGGCCAAGGGCAAGCGGACGTTCCAGCCGAACAATCGCCGCCGCGCGCGCGTTCATGGCTTCCGTCTTCGTATGCGTACCCGTGCGGGTCGTGCAATCGTTTCCGCACGTCGCGGCAAGGGCCGTAAAGAACTCACAGCCTGATATCTGTTCGTCCGAAGCTTGGAGCTCGGGATGCTTCCTGAGCCGAATCGACTACACCGAGCACGTGATTTCTCCGTAGCGGTGCGTCGAGGACGCCGAATGGGTAGATCGGATCTTGTGGTTCACGCCGTCGTGCGTGACGAACAGGACATCGCATCGACTGTTCGTGGTCCACGATTCGGATTGATCGTCAGCAAGGCAGTCGGGCCGGCCGTAACTCGTCATCGAGTTGCGCGCCGGCTTCGGCATATCTGTACCGACGTCATCGGTGAACTCCCCGAGACCACCGACGTGGTGATCCGCGCATTGCCCGGAGCCGCGAGCGCGTCCTCGACAGATCTACTGATTCAACTGCGTTCAGGATTGAAGAAGCTCGGTCTTCTCGAAGCTCCGAAGGGTCCGCCGTCATGACATTCATGGGCAACCTTCGTTCCATTCCTGCTCGAACACTCGTCTACTTCATCGGGTTGTACCGGATGTACGTGTCCCCGATGAGGCCTCCCACCTGTCGCTTCTCCCCCACCTGTAGTGAGTACGCCATCGAGGCGCTCCAGGTGCACGGGATGACGAAGGGCTCGTTGCTGGCAGTCGTCCGCCTCCTCAAATGTGCTCCCTGGCACTCTGGAGGGTGGGACCCGGTGCCCGAACCCGGTAGGTGGCGCGCGACCGTCACCGAGCTGACCGAAACCGAAGAACACCACGATCTCGCGCGAGTGGAAGAACAGAGGAGTACATAGAGCCGTGCTCGACTTCATTTACTACCCGGTTGCCTGGATTCTCTGGGTGTGGCACAAGGTGTTCGGCTTTGTGTTCCAGGATCCCAGCAATGGGTTCGCCTGGGCACTGTCCGTCGTCTTCCTGGTCTTCACCCTCCGCCTGATTCTGTACAAGCCCTTCGTCAAGCAGGTCCGCACCACTCGGCAGATGCAGGAGCTACAGCCGCAGATCAAGGCTCTGCAGAAGAAGTACGGCAAAGACAAGCAGAAGATGGCCGTCGAGATGCAGAAGCTCCAGAAGGAGCACGGCTTCAATCCGCTGATGGGCTGCCTGCCGGTGCTGGCGCAGGCGCCGGTGTTCATCGGTCTGTTCCACGTGCTGCGCTCGTTCAACCGCACCGGTACCGGCATCGGCCAGCTCGGATTGACTCCCGAGGAGAACCGCGAGCTGTCCAACTACGCGTTCAACGTGTCGGACGTGCAGTCCTTCTTGGACGCTCGTCTGTTCGGTGCGCCGATCTCGGCGTGGATCACGATGCCGCAGGACCAGCTCAACGCATTCGCCGTGGGACCGGGCGCGACCATTCCGTCCACCTGGGTCATTGTCGCGGTGTCCGTTCCTCTGATGATCATCGCGGCGATCATGACGCACATGAACTCGCGCGCGTCCGTGGCCCGTCAGAGCGCCGCTGCGGCAGCGAACCCGCAGTCCGCCATCATGAACAAGCTCGCCCTGTACGTGTTCCCGCTCGGTGTGCTGGTGTTCGGTGCCCTGCTTCCCATCGCCATCCTGCTGTACTGGGTCAGCAACAACACTTGGACCTACGCGCAGCAGCACCTGGTGTTCGGAAAGATCGACAAGGAAGAAGCTGCCAAGGCCGCTGCCGCAGTGGAGAAGCGTTCCGAGAATGCGCCGAAGCCCGGTGTGAAGCCTGTGTCGACCACCAAGCCGAAGCCCGGCGCTCGCCCCAAGCTCTCCAAGATGACGCCGACGAGTGATTCGGCGACGGCCGAGACCGGTGAGGGTATCGCCGGTTCGACGTCCGGTGCCGCATCGCCGGCCAAACCGAGACCGCAGGCGAACCGGAACAAGTCGACCAAGCGCAAGCGGCGCTGACCGACGCGTCGAGAGAAGGACGAACATGGCAGCGGACGTAGAAGAAGCTCAGAACGACGAAGTGCAGACAGCTGGGGCGGTATCCGGGGATGGAGCAAGTGACGTGGTGGTCGAGGCCGATCAGGTGAGTGCAGTCGACGTGGAGGCAGACGAGACTCCCGTGGTAGAGAAGTCCGAGGACTCGGGCGTCGTCGAGAACAAGACCGACGACGAGTCGGATGACGACGACGAGGACGACGAGGACTACCTCGTCGAGGAAGGCGAGATCGCCGGCGATTACCTCGAGCAACTCCTCGACGTCCTGGACTTCGACGGCGACATCGATCTGGATGTGGAAGGTGACCGCGCCATCGTCAGCATCGACGGTGGCGACGATCTCGCCAAGCTCGTGGGCCGCAAGGGTGAGGTTCTCGATGCACTGCAGGAGCTGACTCGCCTCGCGGTCCAGCAGTCGACGGGTGAGCGCAGCAAGCTGATGCTCGACGTCGCGGGCTGGCGTGCGAATCGGCGCACCGAACTCGGCAACCTCGGTGCCGAAGCTGCGCGTCGTGTACTCGAATCCGGTGAGCGCGAAGAGCTGACCCCGATGACTCCGTTCGAGCGAAAGATCGTGCACGACGCGGTCGCCAAGATCGACGGCGTCGCGAGCGAAAGCACCGGCGTCGAGCCGGCTCGACGAGTAGTCGTCGTCAAGGCGTAACAGAGCGTCCCCAGTCGATGGCCCCCACTTCGGTGGGGGCCATCGTCGTATCCGGATGTGGTAGATCCTTCGGTCGAATGTCATCGATGTAATTTGCTCGACCATGGCGGACGTCGGCGCGGGTGCGATCGATTTTCTCGCCGGATTCTCGAGATCAGTCATGCACTGCGCTTTCGTCACTGTGACGGCAAAGTCGATGGTGTCTTTCTTACCTGTTGCTCGCCACGGTCGCGTTTGTTTCACGTGAAACAGGCGGCATCCGAAGTGAGCGAATTTGTTGCCGATACGCCCGTGTGAGTTCTGGATTCGGGGACTGTCGTTCTATCTATAGGGTCGGGGTAGAACGATCTCCAGAGCCCCCCTAGGTTCCGAGATCTGAGTGCCGGATCGACACGGTCTGTAGTCGGTGCAGTTTCACGTGAAACATTGCGGGCGATCATGGATGCCTCGACCTATCGACGAGCACGTGCGATCGAGTCGAACGTGGTCCGACTCAGGGAAGGATCGAATCTGACTCCAGTGGGTCTTGTCGGATTCGGCGCCGCTACCGAGCGACGCACTACGGTTCACGCAGTCGACGATTCCGTGACTTCTTCGTCCGACGGTCGATGGAAGCTGCGTCGGTCGGTATTGCCGGTGTACGGAAAATTTGCGACGCCCGATCGATGTCATCTCGATGGTGGATGTATCCGCGGCGATCGAGCTTCAGGGATCGCGCTATCGAAAGTCCGGATGTGTTCGTCTTCATCCGGGCAACGCGGCGGGCGACCTGACGTTCCCGCGACTTTTGCCGATCGAGAATCTTGGCAGTCTCAATTCGAGGGCTGGAATCGGCATGACGAATGTCTGGACGACGACACTTCGAGAGTACGAACGTGTGGGACCGCTGAGCTCGTGGGAAATCGAGACCACCGTGAGCCCGGACGACGGCCGAAGTTCGGATGCACCGAAAAGATTTCCCGGTCGATCGGGGACGCGTCCGAGAATGGAAGCACGCCTGCGGGTGTCCTCCGACTATGTGTGTCACGGCATCGAGGTGCCCGGAACTGTCCTCGTGGTTGCCAGAGACTCGTTCAAATCTCCACCGGCTGACGGTTGTCGATCAACACCTTTCAGAAACGTAGGACTCGTACAGGTACGTAGTTTCACGTGAAACATCCACGAGCCGATCAGTCGTACCTCGCCAGCCGGACGGAGGCATAAATGTGTTCGATTGGAATGGCGTCAGCCGCTCGCGGTACAGGGTCGGTCGGTACTACGCCTGTTGGACCGAGTCCCTGGTTTGTGCAGGTCGGTTATCTGTCGTCCGAGCATGTACGAACCGCTCTTCCGACACCGATGCCTGCTGTCGAGATCCTTGAGAGTCAACGCTGAATACGTCATCGAGCCGTCACGCGGCACTGACGATAGTGAGGCAATGGCAAAGCAGTTTCACGTGAAACAGCGCGGGGCATCGAGACACCCCAGTCGCGGCGGGACCAACTGGCGGGGCCGGCGGACGGGCGGTCTGTCGAACCGTGCGGAGTCGGCAGATAGTCGGACCGAAACAAACGGGAGATCGATTCCGATGGTCCGCCCGCGCTGAGAATCGCGACGGATCCACTCATCGAGGACCCCCGCGCGGCCGGCCACCTGTCGGTCGCGTTGGTACCTGATCTCGGCGGTTCGACATCGATTCGATCGAGTTACAGCGATGTCGTTTGGCGTTCCGTGCCCGGGCACGGGAAGATGTTTCACGTGGAACAAGAAGGCTCGGATAGCAATCAGTTGACGGCCGTGGCGGAGCAGATCTTCGGTGATCGGCTCGAGTTGGCACGGAGGTACCACGACTCGTTGGCTACGGCCGGCGTCGAACGAGGACTCATCGGACCGCGTGAAGTTCCACGGCTCTGGGAGCGACACATCCTCAACTGCGCGGCGATCGGTGAGCTCATCGACGAGGGCGAGACCGTCGTCGATATCGGCAGCGGTGCCGGCTTGCCCGGTATCCCGTTGGCGATCGCGCGGCCTGACTTGCGGGTGACGCTCGTCGAGCCCCTCCTCCGCCGAACCGTCTATCTCGCAGAGTTCATCGAGGAACATGATCTGAACATCTTGGTCGTGCGCGGGCGCGCGGAACAGCCCGGCGTAAAGAAGGAAGCCGGCGGTGCCGATGTGGTCACGTCCAGGGCGGTGGCACCATTGGAGAAGCTCGCCAAGTGGTCGCTCCCTCTGGTGCACGAGCACGGGCGGATGCTGGCTCTGAAGGGATCGAGCGCCGGCGAAGAGATCGAACGCGACCGGACTTCCCTCACCCGGATGGGTGCTGGCAAGCTGGAGGTAGTGGAGTGCGGAGTGGGTCTGTTGCCCACTCCCACCATCGTCGTCAGAGCGGTGCGTGAGCCGCGGAGACTGAGTCGTCACTGATTTCGATCGTGGGCTCACACATCCCGCGCTCGATCCGATCGATCGTATTGAACACAGTCAGTTCCGCACTAAGGAGCACATATGTCGGGTGGGTCCGATCGCGCTGTTTCACGTGAAACAGCGTCCAAGAAGAACGCGTCGAGCAACTCGGGGAAACAGTCGGGGGTGGCGGCCAGCTCCGGGTTCGAGTACACCAACGCGATCTCTCCGAACGACACCCCGATCGGCGCCGCGGCACATCGAGCCAGCCAGGTTCTGCATCCCGGATCGGTGTCGCTGCCGAAGCCGGCGAAGCGACGCATGCTGACGATCGCCAATCAGAAGGGTGGCGTCGGGAAGACGACGACCGCCGTGAACCTTGCTGCCGCGCTAGCCCTCCAAGGACTGACCGTTCTGGTGGTCGATCTGGACCCTCAGGGCAACGCCAGCACGGCGTTGGGCGTCGAGCATCACTCGGGTGTGCCGTCGAGCTACGAGGTCCTCATCGGTGAAGTGAGCGCCAAGGACGCAGTGCAGAAGAGTCCGCACAGCGACAGGTTGTTCTGCATCCCGGCGACCATCGACCTCGCCGGCGCCGAGATCGAGTTGGTGTCGATGGTGGCCCGCGAAGGTCGCCTCAAGACGGCCCTGTCGGTGGAGGAACTCTCCGGTATCGACGCCGACTTCATCCTCATCGACTGCCCCCCGTCGCTCGGTCTGCTGACGGTCAATGCACTCGTCGCAGCGACCGAGGTACTCATCCCCATTCAGTGCGAGTACTACGCGCTCGAAGGTGTGGGTCAGCTCCTCCGCAATATCGAGCTGGTGCAGTCGCATCTGAATCCCGAACTGCACGTCTCCACCGTGATCCTGACGATGTACGACGGGCGCACCAAGTTGGCAGACCAGGTCGCGGAAGAGGTACGCAAGCACTTCGGCGACGCCGTCCTACGCGCCGTGATCCCTCGCAGCGTCAAGGTGTCCGAGGCTCCCGGATACGGCATGACGGTGCTGGATTACGACCCCGGTTCACGCGGAGCGATGAGTTACCTGGACGCCGGACGAGAGCTCGCTGCCCGATCGGCCGGCATCGACGAAGCACGGAAGAAGTGAACAGATGAGTTCCACACGTAAGGGTGGTCTGGGCCGCGGCCTGGCCTCACTCATCCCCACCGGACCCGATGCCGGACCACGCCTCGGCAACGCGGCGGCAGACGTGATCATCGGCGCGGATCGCAACGCCAAGGACCGGCCGGATACGTCCACCAAGCCGAAACGGACTGCACCGGCGGATGAACTCACGGAGACCGCGACGGCACCCACACCGACCCCGCCGGTGCTGAACGGAGACGACCTCTCCCCCGTCGGTGCCGTCTACCGAGAGATCGCACCGGATCGAATCGAAGCCAATCCCAAGCAGCCGAGGCACGTCTTCGACGACGAATCGTTGGCCGAACTGGTCCACTCGATCCGTGAATTCGGGCTCATGCAGCCCATCGTTGTCCGTCTCGTGTCGGGTTCCGCTGCGGCCGGAGATGCAAAATATCAGCTCGTCATGGGCGAGCGTCGGTGGCGTGCAAGCCAGGCAGCCGGCCTCGAGTCGATTCCGGCGATCGTTCGGGAGACCGCGGACGACGCGATGTTGCGCGATGCATTGCTCGAGAACATCCACCGCGTCCAGCTCAATCCGCTCGAAGAGGCAGCCGCGTACCAACAGCTACTCGAAGAATTCGATGTCACGCACGAGGAACTGGCCGCGAAAATCGGTCGGTCGCGTCCGGTCGTGACCAACATGATTCGTCTGTTGAAGCTGCCGATTCCCGTGCAGCGACGAGTCGCGGCCGGGGTTCTGTCGGCCGGACACGCTCGCGCTCTGTTATCTCTGGACGCGGGGTCGGATGCGCAGGAGTCATTGGCGGCGCGAATTGTCGCCGAAGGTCTCTCCGTCCGCGCGACCGAAGAAGCCGTCACCCTCGCCAACCGAGAGGACGGGAAGAGCCCGGAACCGGCGCCCCGGCGCAAGCCCATCCAGATGCCGGGCCTCCAAGACGTCGCCGATCGCCTCTCGGATTCGTTCGATACGCGGGTCACGGTCAGCCTTGGCAAGCGAAAAGGCAAGATCGTGGTCGAATTCGGATCCGTCGATGACCTTCAGAGGATCGTCGAGATGATGGAAGCACAGAAGAAAAAGTAGCCACGATTTTTCAGGACCAGTCATACCCGGTCGAAACGTCACTGTGACGTAGCTCGGTCGGAGGTGGTCCCGAAATCTCAAAATCTGCTCGAAAAGTACTGTGAAACAACACATTTGAATGATCGGCTCCACCCGACGGGTCAAGCGAATCAATCGCCTATCCTGATCGAGGGGCAGATCGGCTCCGATCGAGAATTCTCGCGGTGAACGAGTGCACGAAGGCTGAGGTAAGCGGTGTCGGCGATGGTGACCGGAGTGACGCTCGGTTCGTTCGAGCACTTGCCGACGCATTCGCGGCGGTGCAGCTTCTGGGTACTCGATCCCGCGTCGGAGAGTTCCTCGGTCGATCTCGAATTCGAGAACGAAGTATGGCTGTCGACGATCATGCTCGAATGGGGATCCTGCGGACAGTTGCTGTCCGTCGACGGCAAGACCATCGGCTGCGCGCTCTACTGCCCACCCCGAGCAGTTCCACGAGCCGGCACGTTCCCGACGTCGCCGGTGAGCCACGATGCAGTTCTACTGACTCAGTTGCGAATCGATTCGCCGGATGACGCCGACATGCATTCGGCCACGTTGATCCAGGCCGTCGTGGGCGATCTCGTCAATCGTGGAGTCCGTGCTCTGGAAGCGTTCGGCATTCGACGCAACGCCGACGATGCTGCGCCGGTGGTTCCGAACGCCACGGCACAGCTGATGTGTTCGGCGTCGACGTGCATGATCGAAGCGGACTTCCTCGAGAAGGTCGGGTTCGAGGTGATTGCTCCCCACCACAGATTTCCGAGACTGCGGCTCGAGCTCGATCGCGATCACGGCTGGAAGCAGGACGTCGAATCTGCACTCGAGCAGCTACTGATCGCAGCCAGCATCTCCGTCGTCGACATCGAGCAGAAGTCGACGGTCGGGGCGCGGTGACACCTCACCCACCGACGCGTTCCCGCGCGGTGGTTCAGGGGCGATCGGAAGCAGCGAGTTCCTCGGCGAGCAACTCGGCGAAGGTGAACGTTCCGGTCGGCTGATCGTCCTGACCGAGTAGGTACAGACGCTTGACGGCGATCAGAATTGCTTCGGCGATGATGTCGCGGAAGCGCGGATCGCTGAGCACCTCGACGTCGGACTCGTTGGTGAGGTAGCCGAGATCGATCTGGATGGTCGGCATGTTGGTCAGACGCAACAGATCCCACGTGCGGCCATGGCTGCGACAGTCCAAAAGTGGTGTGCGAGCGACAATTTCACGCTGCACGTAGCTGGTCAGTACCTGACCGATCATCGAGGTGGAGCCGTGCGAGTTACCGAAGTGGAAGCTGGCGACGCCGTTGGCCACGGGACTGGTGCTCGATGCGCAGCGCAGCGAGATCATCAGATCGGCACCCCAGGCGTTGGCGGTCTCGGCGCGGTCGGCTACCGAGGGGTTGGTGCCGCGCGCACGGGACAGGAAGGTCTCCATGCCGGTCGCGGCCATGCGGCCCTCGAGTCGGCTCGCCATATCCCACAGGATCTCGGACTCGGAGACGCGGCCGAACGTTCCGTCGACAATGCGTCCTGTGTCTGCTCCGCCGAGATCTGGATCGATGACGATGCGCTTGCCGGTCAACTGCGGTCCCGATTTACGGACGAGTTCTTCCTCGCTCATGGCGTGCGGGGATCCACCGGTGACGCGCGTGCCGAGAAGGTCGAGAGAGCGCAGAGTTGCCGGTCCGCAGATGCCGTCCGGGGAGAGGCCGATCTCGCGCTGGAACGAGGACAGTCCCTCGTGCGTGCGGGGACCGAAGAAGCCGTCGACGCGCTCGCTGTAGAAACCGAGGTCCTGGAGTCTCGTCTGCAACGAGGCGACGTCGTCGCCGTACAGCGGAGCGGACAGCTGGTAGATGAGGGTTCGAGCGCCGAGGCGGTACGACGCTTCTTTGAGTGCGCGATATGTGGCCGGGCCTACGACGCCGTCGACCAACAGACCGCGGTGCTGTTGGAACGCGCGGACAGCACCTCCGAGGGCACCGTCGAAGACGGAACCGGGAGCCGTCCAGTGGCCGTCGTCCATGGGACCGGGCGGAACTACCGCTTCGTGGAGAAAGCCGAGAGCCGACAGAGTGCCGCGGACCTCGGCGACGGCGGGTCCGGAATCGCCGTGACTGAGTTCCTGCATCCTCGACAAAGCCTCTCGATCGTTCCGACGGCACTCACACCTTGCGGCTGATGTGCCGATGCCGAAGCATCGGCACATCAGATGATTGTCGCAGAAAGACTGGCTTCCGCTGCAATCCACACTGTGTGCAGGTGAGTCAGATAACGCCTTCGAGGTCCTTGAGCAGCGCGGCCTTGCCCTTTGCGCCGACAATTTGCTTGACCGGCTTGCCACCCTGGAACAGGATCATCGTCGGAATCGACATGACCTTGAAGTCGCGAGCGGCCTGCGGGTTGGCGTCGATGTCGAGCTTGGCGATGGTGAGCTTGTCCTTGTGCTCGGCCGCGATCTCCTCGAGAACCGGGGCGACCATCTTGCACGGGCCGCACCAGGTGGCCCAGAAGTCGACCAGGACGGGCTTCTCACTGGTCAGGACGTCGTCGGCGAACGACGCGTCGGTGATGGTGACAGTGCTTTTGTCGTCGGACATTTTCTATCTCCTCGATGTGGAAGTTCGGTGCCTGTCAGGCGTTGACGGCGTCGACCGGCTGGTCGGCGTGTTCGAGCGTGTTGCTGGTGATGTCGCCCTGCTCGGCCAACCACCGCTCGGCGTCGATCGACGCGGTGCAGCCCGTACCCGCAGCGGTGATGGCCTGCTGGTACACGTGGTCGACGAGGTCTCCGGCAGCGAAGACGCCCTCGACGGACGTGGCCGACGTGGGCGACGCGACCTTGACGTAGCCGGCGTCGTCGAGCTCGACCTGGCCCTTGACCAGCTCGTTGCGCGGATCGTGGCCGATCGCGACGAACATTCCGGTCACGTCCAGAGTGGTCTTCTCGCCGGTTTCGGCGTGCTCGAGCGAAAGCCCGGTGACGCTGGTGTCACCGAGGACCTCGAGCACCTTGGTGTCGGTGAGGAATCGAATCTTGTCGTTGTTCTTGGCGCGCTCGAGCATGATGCGCGACGCGCGGAACTCGCTGCGGCGGTGCACGATCGTGACGCTGCGTGCGAAGCGAGTGAGGAAGGTTGCTTCCTCCATGGCCGAGTCGCCACCACCGATGACGGCGATGTCCTGATCACGGAAGAAGAAGCCGTCACAGGTGGCGCAGGCGCTGACGCCGCGTCCGAGCAACTTCTCCTCACCCGGGATGGACAGATAGCGAGCTGCTGCGCCCATGGCGAGGATGATCGCCCGAGCCCGGTAGGTCTCGCCGCCGGCGGACACCGTCTTGATCGGGCCCGTCAGATCGAGCTCCTCGACGTCCTCGGTCCGGATGTCGGCACCGAATCGCGCCGCTTGTTCGCGCATCTGTTCCATCAGATCGGGGCCCATGATGCCCTCGCGGAACCCGGGAAAATTCTCGACCTCGGTGGTGGTCATCAGCGCACCGCCGAACTGTGTTCCCTCGAACAGGATCGGCTCCAGCTCCGCCCGTGCGGCGTAGACGCCGGCGGTGTAACCGGCCGGTCCCGAGCCGACGATGATGAGATCGTGAACCTTGGGGGTACTCAATGCAGACCTTCCGATCATGTGCGGCGTATACGTGCAGTCGACAAGCGAGTGTTCAGCGCACACGCCGGTCGACGTACATCTGGTCAACACCACCCTAGAGGCAGTTGTTCCCCGGTGAGAGATCTGTCAGCCGATATCGCGACGCGTCAGCACGTCCGGGTTCGCAGTGCTGCAGTCGTTGCCCACCGCAAGGGCGATGAACTGTGAGGGCTGTTCTCCGGCGAGGATGAGCAGCGTTCCGTCTCGGCCGTCGACGCGCACTCGACTCGATCCGAGAACGGTGGTGGCCGGATCCACGTCGTTGGACTGCAGACAGGCAGCGAGGTCGGCCGGATCGGCCAATGCTCCGGGATCCCGCTTGCCGATGATGCCGAACGCGAAACCGGAGTCGAGGTCGGCGGAATCGAGCACCAGAGACGAATCCGGAGCCTGAGTGGGGTCGGCAACGATCGATTCGGGCTCGTCCGGAGTGAACACGGCCGCCGCGACAGCAACCGATCCGGCCGTCAGAAGTGCTGCGGCAGCGGCGGTTCCGAGAACCATACGGCGTCTGCGCGGACGGAGCGGAACGACGACGTCCACCGGGGACGTCGATTGCTCGACCGTGTGCAGGGTGCGATCGATCTGTTGGGCGACGTCGGGCGGAATCGACAACGTCCCGGTGGGGTCCTCGCCCAACTCGTGCAGTCGAGCCGAGACGGCGTCGAGACCGGCGAGGATCCGCAGCGAATCCTCGTCGAGGCGAACCAGTGGCCACAGTCGCCTACTGACGTCCTCGGGAAGTGCATCGGCATGCAGATCGGCGAGTAGCTCCGGCGAGAACGGGGCTTGTAGAGCGTCGGTGCTCGACGGCACGATCCTGCCTCCCTTCGCCGAGTCTGCTTTCTCTCTCACACGGTATAGACGCGAGGGGGTCAGATTCGGTTCCCTGCATCTTTCAAGTACGCGAGTTGCGTCGAGAGCTTGAGTCGACCGCGGGCGCATCGACTCTTCACGGTACCGGTGGGAACGCCGAGCAGGTCGGCAGCGTCGGCCACCGAGTAGCCCTCCATGTCCACGATGACGACGGCTGCGCGTTGGTCGGGTGGCAACGTCATCAGAGCCTGCCGAACGAGAATGCTGGTCTCCGTCTCGGAAATTCGATCCCTGGGAGATACGGGCTCGTGACTTTCGTTCTCGCTCAACGGAACCGACGGTCGTGCCTTGTTCCTGCGGATGCGGTCGAGGCAGGCGTTGACGACTATCTTGTGCAACCAGCTTCGGACCGCGGCGTCGGCGCGGAACGACCCGGCCGTGCGATGAGCGGAGAGCAACGCCTCCTGCAGAGCATCGGAGGCGTCCTCGGGCGTGTAGCTGGTGCGCCGAGCCGTCAGCCACAGGTGTTCGTGGTGTCGGTAGATCAGCGTGGCGAAGGCGTTCGGCTCTCCGGCCGCATGAGCAGCCAGAAGCTCCGCATCCGTGCGCTCCCCTGGCGCCGAATCGAAACGTTCGGTCATACGAAAACGGCTCCCCCCGTGTTAACGCATTGGGGGGAGCCTAGGCCATGAATACCGTGAAGTACGAAACGAGCCGGTATTGATTACCGAATGCCCGAATTAGGTGTCGAAACCGATCCCGGAGATCGAGGTGGCGATGCGGCCACCCTGTTCGCCGAGACTGGTGATCCAGACGAGGACGTTCCCGGTCGGCTCCGCGTCGCTGAGGGCGATGTCGGTTCGGCCGTTCTGCAACGTGGCCTCACCGAGCAGCGTGGTGTCGCTCAGGCTGGGTGAGTCGTTCGGGGCCGACCGGATCTCGACGACGGTTCCCGGAGACGTCGATTCGATCCAGGCGTTCTGCAGCGTCGAGGACGGGATGGACACGAGCAGGCCGACGCCGTTCTTGAGAGCCGGGAACTGCTGGAAGTACGAGTCGGTCGTCCACGCGGTGCTGGGGTCGTTGTCGATCACGTTGGACGCGGTGCTCGGGTTGTCGGCGGAACCCTGGGGTGAGAAGACGCTGACGTCGTCCATCGCTACCGGGCCACCGGCTGGAGCCGGGGGGGCCGCGGAATCGGCTGCGGGCGGTGCCTCGGCCGGAGTCGTGAGTCCGAAGTCCTGGGTGTCGAGCGGAGTTTCGGTGTTGTCGCCTGCGATCGAGGTGAACAGCCAGAAGCCCGCGAACGCGAGCACGACGACCGTCAAGGCGCCGAGTACGGCGATGGCGATGTTGGTGCGCATCGACTTCGCCTTCTCGGCGGCGATCTCCTCGGGGTCGGCGAGCGAATGACCACTGGCACCCGGCGCACGTTGGCCCAATCGCAGAGCCGGCATCAGATCCGTCTTGTCGTTGACCACGGCTGCTTGGTCGAGGACGTGCTGCACGGTGGCAGCGGTACGGATTCCGCTGTTCTGTTCCAGCGCCCGCACTGCGACGGCGGAGATCTCGAACGGAACGTCCGGACGAACCTGCCTCGGCTCGAGCGGGGCACCCTTGTCGTCGCGGTCGGCCGGACGCATACCGCCGACGCTGCGTGCCGGAGCTGCGTCGCCGGATACGACGGCGCCGCCGGTGGTGTCGGACAGGGGCCACCTGGCGGTGATCAGGGCGTAGAGCATCGCGCCGAGTCCGCGGACGTCCGAACTGGGGTCGGCGTCGGCCAGTGTTGCGGGGAAGGCGAGGACGGCATTGCCGCTCGAGCTGATGCGCACGCGATCGGGATGATCGATCGACAGCGCACCTCCGCTGCGGTGTGCGGCCTCGGCCGCTGCGGCCAGGACCTTGATCGCGCGTGCCGCGCCGGTGGGTGCAGGCACGGTGTCGGCCATCTCGCGCAGTGACCGGCCGGGCGTCCACTCCGCGACGACGATGCCGCCGGAGCTGCCACGCACCACGTCGAGCACGCGTGCGAGGCCGGGCGAATTGATCCGACCCAGACGCAGCGTGCGCGAGAGGATCGCCTGCGGTCCCTGAGTGCGGTCGTCGGTCGAGGCGGTGGATTGCTGGTCGGCGTCGACGAACGTCAGCGCGACCTCGCGATCGAGCTTGACGTCGTGGGCCTGCCAGAACTTGAGGCCGCGCGCGCCGCCGTGCGGTGCCAGCAGTCGGTACCGTCCACCGGCAACGGAGGCACCGGGAATGAGCGTCGGGCCGCGGAGCGTGCGCCCGGGAGCGCTCGCCGCAGCCGCAGCAGTATCGACGTTGTCCGTGGAAGACGAGTCGTCGTTAGCGGGTGTGGCCGGTACTGCTGCGGTCTTCTCGGAATCCGCATCCGCCGCGGGCTTCGACTCCTGTGTGGACTTCTCGTCTTCGGTCTCGACCGGCAGATCGGCCTTGGAGATCGAGATGGTCTTGTCGGTCGGACGCGCCGCGAGAGCAGCCTTGGAGATGGAGACGGTCTTGTCGGCCGGCTTCGGAGCAGACTTGGCGGCAGCAGGCTTGTCGACAGCGGGCTCGACGGCCGTTGGCTCGTCGGCGGACTTTTCGACGTCCTTCTCGGGAGCAGGTGCCTTC
Source organism: Rhodococcus sp. IEGM 1372 (assembly GCF_030056835.1). Taxonomy (NCBI): domain Bacteria; kingdom Bacillati; phylum Actinomycetota; class Actinomycetes; order Mycobacteriales; family Nocardiaceae; genus Rhodococcus; species Rhodococcus sp. IEGM 1372. The sequence continues at coordinate 30,236 of NZ_JASHKS010000032.1, forward strand.
GACTCGGCTGCAGTCTTCGATTCGGGCGCGGTCTTCGCCGGCGTCTCGGCGGGATTCGGAGTCTTGGAGGAAGAAGCCTCGGCCTTCACGGGCTCGGTGCGGTCCTGGGTGTCGACCTCGACGCCGCCGCTCGTTCGGTCGGCTTCGCTTGCTGGAGATTGTGCCGGCCCCCCAGCAACTTCGTCGTCGGTCACTGTCACTCCTTCAGGCGAATATGCCCCGTGTTGATCTACGAACGGTCGACCCTCATGAGCTTGTGCCCCCGGGTGCCGATGACCAGGGTACGGGAGCCGATCCCGCGCAGTGTCCCATGTGGGCTCGCTTCGAATAACCGGAATAACGCCGGTTTCTGCAGCGGCCAGATCTGCGTCCCGCGTGTCGGATCCTCCGCGGAACCTGCGGACGAGGCGGCTCAGGGCCACGGTGACCGCCAGAACTTCGGGAATCTTGCCGAACCATAGGATCGAGAACGTGATGCCGAGCATGATGACGGCGTCGATCGCCACGCGGGCGAAGTTGCCGACCCAGCCGTTCATCATGGCGTCGAGCCCGAGGATCCGGTCGATCGCGAGCATGGCCGCGCCGCCGGCCAGTGAGGCGATGAGCACCAGCCAGACCGTCTTGCCGACGTTGGCCATCCGCAGACTGCCCAGGCTCTTGTGCAGCAGGTATCCGCCGATGATCGCGCCGACGGTGTAGCCCAGGCCGGTCGCTGCGCCGAGGAGCAGCACCACTTGCTCCGGCGAGGACGCGACGATCGGGGCGAGCAACGACAGGCCGATCTTTACGGCGGTGATGCCGAGGATGATCCACGTCGGCGTCCAGGCCTTCTCACGGGCGTAGAAGACACGCAGGTGAATCAGCACCAGGGCGTACGGGATGAGGGAGAACGCCGACCAGCTGACGGCCTCGCCGAGTCTGGGTGCGACCTCGGCGAACCGGCCGAAGCCGTACAGCGCCTCGCCCACCGACGGCCCCGCGAAGGTCAGGAACACCACGATCGGTACCAGCGCGACCATCGTCAGGCGGGTCGCGACCGACAGATCGTCGACGACGGACGGGGTGTCACCGTTGGCGGCATTGCGGCTGAGTCTGGGCATGATGGCCGTCAGTACCGTCACGCCGAGGATGCCGTAGGGCAACTGCAGCACGATCCAGGCCTGCGAAAAGATCACGTTGCTGGCATCGTCGGTGCCCGACGCGATCCTGGTGGCGACGATCAGCCCGATCTGGCTGATGACGACGTAGAGCACGATCGCGGCGGCCATCGCGCCGAACTTCTTGAGTCGCTCGTCGAATCCCCAAAGCGGACGCAGGTCGATGCGTTCGCGGCGCAGGGCCGGGATCAGCGCGAGAACCTGGGTGACGACACCCGCGGTCACACCGAGGCCGAGAACGAGGATTTTGGGGTTGCTCATCTCGATGGTGTTCGCGGTGATCTCGCCCGGGACGAAGGGGTACAGGGCGAACACCGCGAGCACGATCAGGTTGTTGAACACCGGTGCCCAGGCGCCGGGCTTGAAGTTCTGCCGGGTGTTGAGCACGGCCGTGAGCAGGCCGGACAGTCCGTAGAACATCAGCGCGGGCAGCACCAGATAGGTGAACGCGATGGTCAGGTCCTCGTTGACCTTCGGATCGCCGTCGAGCATCAGCCTCGCCAGCAGCGGGGCTGCGATCGTCGCCGCGAGCGCCACGGTTCCGAGCAGCGCCACTGCGATGGTGAAGAGGCGTCGCACGAATGCCCGTCCGCCGTCGGCGTCCTCCTGCTCGGCTCGGACCAACACCGGCACGACGATGGCTCCGAGCACTGCGCCGAGGACGAGCTCGGAGATCATGTTCGGCAGGATCGTCGAGACGGTGAACGCACTGGCCAGCGCCGCGCCGAGGGTGGCCGTCATGGCGACCTGCTTGGCGAATCCGGTGATGCGGCTGACCAGGGTCGCCACCGCGATCGAACCCGACGCGGCCAGCAGTGACTTCTGCGGCCGCGGCTCGGGCTGCGGTGCCGGGTCGGACCCGCCCGGCGGAACTCTCGTCGGCGGAACCGTTCCGGACGGTGCTGTGCTCGACGAAGGATAGGGGTAGTCCTCGTCCCGGAATCGCGGGATCATCTGCGTGACGGTGTCGTCGGCGGCCGGCTGACCGTCGAGCGAGGGCGGTGCCGGGTAGGAGCGCAGCTCCGGCCGCGACTGCCGCTCCCAGGGGGCGGACCGCGGTGGCGTCGTGCGTCGGAACACCTGCGATGCGGGCATGCGTGACCGCGGCAGGTCGCCGTCGTACGGGACGTTGCCTGTCATGGTCTCTCGTACCCTTCGTCGGCCGGGTCGGGTTGACCTCTGAATCGGTGCCAAAGGCGTCGACCTGCAAGTAACAGTAGGAGAGCACCGGCGCAGGCGGTAATTATCGCCAATGCCTGGCCGTATGCGTTCGATCGCACGGACACCGTCGAGACCTCACCGAGCCGGGACCCGTCGAGCGTCGTGACGGAGAAGTCGACCGACAGATTGCGCGTGTCGTCCACTTCGGCCGGCACGGTGATGGTCCGTGATCCACGGGCCGGAAGTTGGGTGACGCCGACGTCGCTGATCGTCATCTCCGGCGGCGCATCGACCCTGAGCAGCACGTTGACCGGGACCGGAAGGTCGTTGCGGGCGACGAGGAGCAGCGGACTCTGTTCCGAGGCGAGGGTGTAGACCCCGCCAGGGGCCAGCACGGTCACCGACCCGTAGATGGTGTCCAGCCCGATGCGAATGGCGGCGAGTCGGTCGCGCGCCATCACGCCGGTCTCGTCACTGGCGGCACTTGCGCGACCGGCCGTCGACAGCGCGCGGAGCATGTCCTCGCGCAGCGGGGCGGTGTACAGGCGCGGGGTCAGCGCCGACTGCGGGTCCTCGACGAGTGATTGCATCAGAGTGTCGACCCGGGCGCTCTGCGATTGCACCAGGCCGATGGTGCCGGTATCGAGTTCGGTGGCTGCATCGATGCCGGTCACCGGAGGTCCGGACGTGGGCTCGGCGAGCAACTCGGCCAGTGGGCGCGGCGTAGCCAACCCCGAACGCAGCAGCGAGGACACCGTCGACAGAATGGCCGACGGTTCGTCGCCCCCCGCGGTCCAGTACTGCGGGGGCGCGACGGTGACGGTGCGCCCGGGCCGATCGGTGCCGACGAGCGCATGGAAGTTGACGGCTCCGAGCGCGTCCTGCAGGCGTGCGGTACGAGAGTCGGTGGCGAGGTCGAAGCGCTGCTCGGTGGGGGTCAGGGCGGGGGTGGACGGGGTGTCTCCGACGCCGGCCAGCGCCGCTGCGGTGGCGGCGTCGTAGTGGGTGGCGGCCAGCGTCTCGGTCTGCTGGGTGTCCGACGGTTGGGTCTCGGACGAGACCAGCAGCGATGTCGGGGCCGATGTCGGCGGGCTGATGCTGTTGTCGGCGACCAGTACGGTGCCGGTTCCTGCCGTGCGCAGGGCATCGGCGGTGTCCGCGTCCACGCCACCGGTGGTGCTCCAGGTGAAACCGCGCGTCGAGGTGATGCCGAGGATGCCGTCGACGATGTCTGCCGGGGCGCTGACCGCACTGCTCAGCAACGTGGGATCGCCGATGTCGGCCACTGCCCCCAGATCCGTCTGGGCGAACGGCATCGCCGTCACGCAGGTGCTCGACGCGACCGTCTCGAGTCGGGACAGCCATTGACCTGCGGCTGCGCTTCCGGTGCCCTCACGCGTCGTGCTGGCGGGATCGGCCGGGTTGTCGACGACGAGGTAGCCGCGGGTCATGTTCGAGACGGTGACGAGCAGGTCGGGGTCCAGGCCGATACACAGGCTCGACGCCAGTCTGCCGTCGGGATCGAGGCCGGGTTGCGTCGCGAACTCGACGGCCTTGAGGAGGGTGTCGAGTCGCCCGCCGGTGGCGAGTTCGCCGGCGAGTTCGTCGTCGATCAGTCGCACGCGCTCGTCGACGGATCCGGGGATTCCGGCAGCGAGGCGCGGGATGTCGGCGAGCGGCCACAGGACCGTCATCGCGACGGGGTTGCGGGTGTTCGGGGGCAGCGGCATCGCACCCGGTGCGGTCGGATCCATCTCACCCGGGTTTCGGGGCAGTCCGACGACCGGGAGCAGGAAGCGAGCGTCGTCGAGTCGTGCGGTTCCGCCGTACTCGGGGGTGCCGTTGACGTTGAGCAGCAGCGGGTAGACGCCTGGCGCCTCGATTCCCAGTGAAGGTTCGGTGGTGCTGCGCAGCTGCATCGACATGTCGAACTGGCGGCTCTCGTCCTTCTCCAGTGAGTCGGCGACCGTGACGAAATCGCCCACCCGCTCGAATCGGTCCTGGTCGAGAGTCAGGGAGGTCCGCAGGCCCGCGGTGGTGTCGACGGCGGCAGCGGCCTGCATCCGGACACTGACGTCGTCGACGCGGCGGTCCCCGGTGTTCGTCACCGTGGCGCGAACGGTGACGAACGGGTCGCTGCTGGTGGTGACAGTGGAGGGGGCGACGGTCTCGATGCTCAGCGTCAGGAAGGGGTTGCCGTCCTGCGTCATCGGAGTGTCCGGAACGGCGCTGGTGGTGCCGGACGCATCGCCGACGGAGGAGTCGGGTTGGGCCGCGGCGTTCGGAAGCTGCGTGGGGACCAGTGCTGCGGAGCCGACCGACGGAGCCACCGCAAGAACGAACGTGGTCAATGCGGCGGCAGCGACCTTCCGGGCCCGCACGATCACTTCCCGCCGGGGATGGGTGCGCCCGAGTTGCCGCTGCTCATGTCCTCGATCAGACGGGTGGCGATGGCGGCGAGCTTGCGTTCGTCGGCGTAGGCGAGTCGAGAGGGCAGTTCGGTCAGCGGGACCCAGGCGACCTCGGTCACCTCGAGGTCCTCGTCCGACAGTTCGCCGCCCAGGAATCGGAGCAGGTAGTGGTGGACGGTCTTGTGGACGCGTCGGCCCTCGGTGACGAACCAGTAGTCGATGCTGCCCAGCGAGGCCAGGACGGTACCGCGGATGCCGGTCTCTTCGGCGACCTCGCGCATGGCCGTCTGCTCGGCGGTTTCGCCCTGCTCGATGTGCCCCTTGGGCAGGGACCAGAGGAGGCGTCCGCGGCGGTCGGTGCGGCCGATGAGGGCGGCGCAGCGCTTGGCCGGCGGGCCGTCGAGGCCGTCGACCACCAGGCCGCCTGCCGAGGTCTCGCGGACGGTCCGCAGCTTGGGTGCTTCGGTGTCGGCGCGTGCCTGACGCCGCCGCGGGTTGCGGCGGCTCCTGTTCGCACGTTCGGCAGCAGACACCCGATCCATACTAGTTGCCTGTGCGCACTCTTCTACCGTGCCGCACCGCGGGGTGAAGGCCGGGACAATCGATCGGCTCGGCGCAAGTAGGCTCTCCCACCGTGGCCGATCAGTCCCTGTCCTCCGTTTCCGCCGAGCAGACCGATGCCCGCCGGGAGAGGTTGCTGGCGGGAGCAGCTGTGACGCTGCGCGAACTCGCTCCGGTGTTGACTCCGCTGGGCGCACTGTTCGCCGCGGCGGGGCACGAGCTCTTCCTCGTCGGTGGCTCGGTGCGCGATGCAGTTCTCGGTCGACTCGGAACCGATCTGGATTTCACCACCGACGCCAGGCCCGAGGACGTTCAGGCGTTGCTGTCGGGCTGGGCGGACCATCAGTGGGACACCGGCATCGCGTTCGGGACCATCAGCGCGGCCAAGGACGGCCAGACGATCGAGATCACCACCTATCGCACCGACTCCTACGACCAGGTCTCCCGCAATCCCGAGGTGCAGTACGGCAACAGCCTCGAAGAAGATCTCGTTCGACGCGACTTCACCGTCAACGCCATGGCCGTACGTCTCGGAGCGGACGGCGTCCAGGAATTCGTCGATCCGCTCGGCGGCATGGACGCGCTGCTCGAGGGCGTTCTCGATACTCCGTCGGCACCGGAGGTCTCGTTCGGAGACGATCCCCTGCGCATGCTGCGGGCCGCGCGGTTCGTCTCCCAGCTGGGTTTCACTCTGATGCCACGGGTGCACCGGGCCATCGAGGACATGGCGGAGCAGATCGACCGCATCACCGCCGAGCGAATCCAGGTGGAGCTGGACAAGCTGATCCTGGGCGAGCACCCGATCGACGGCATCGACGTGATGTGCGAGACGGGCCTGGCGCAGCGGATCATTCCCGAGGTGCCCAACATGAAGCTCGAGATCGACGAGCATCACCAGCACAAGGACGTGTACACCCACTCGCTGACTGTGCTGAAGCAGGCCATCGATCTCGAGGACGGCGATCCGGACCTCGTATTGCGTTGGGCCGCATTGCTGCACGACATCGGCAAGCCCGATACCAAGCGAAACGAGCCGGGTGGTGGAGTCAGCTTCCATCACCACGAGGTCGTCGGTGCCAAGTTGGTGCGTAAGCGCATGCGCGCCTTGAAGTATTCCAAGAAGATGATCGAGGACGTCTCGCATCTGGTGTTCCTGCATCTGCGTTTCCACGGCTACGGCAAGGGTCAGTGGACCGACTCCGCCGTGCGGCGCTACGCCACCGATGCCGGTGAGCTACTGCCCAAGCTGCACAAGCTGGTTCGGGCCGACTCGACCACCAGGAACAAGCGTCGAGCCGCCGCGCTGCAGGCCACCTACGACGACCTGGAAGAACGCATCGCCCGCATCGCCGAGCAGGAGGATCTGGCGCGGGTGCGGCCCGACCTCGACGGCAACGCGATCATGGAGTTGCTGAACATCCCGGCCGGACCCGACGTGGGCAAGGCGTGGAAGTTCCTGAAAGAACTGCGTCTCGACCGGGGACCGCTCTCCCGCGAGGACGCGGAGGCCGCGCTGCTCGAGTGGTGGCCCAGGCAGTAGGAGCGGCTGCGCCGCACGTGCACGAAACCTCGTAGCCTGCTACGAGTTTCCGCTCACGACGAGCGAAGCTCGGCCTTGACCAGATAGACGTTGTAGCTGTCCCATTCCGAGACGGTGAAGTACAGCTCGTTCGCCGTCGACCACGGGTGAACGAACCCGCCGTAGGTCTTGGGGTACTCGGCGGTGTCGATCAGGGTGGTCGGCGCGGTCCACTGACCTTGCGGTGAATTCGACTCGCGCAGAACGATATCGCCGCGCAGCGGATCGAGATACGTCAACCGCCACAGGCCTCGGGCCTCGTCGTGATGGACCGACAGTTCCCCGGCCATACCGTCGGCGATGGGGGTGGCCTCGTTCGATCCGACGGGAGCCCAGGTGCCGTTCACCCAGTACTGGTAGGCGGTCCTGTTCAACACGTCGGCCTTCGGGACGCGGGCGAGCCCGACCTGTCCGGCGCGTCCGTTGACGGTGCCGAACATGTAGACGTACTCCCCCGCCGGGACCATCGTCGACACCTGGAACTTGGAGAAGCCGAAGACGTTGTCCCACTTGGCATGCTCGTCCTTGACCCAGGTGGAACCGTTGTCGTCCGAGTAGGCGATGCCACCGTAGTTGGTCCACCACATGCCGGGAATCGTGCTCCAGCGCCTGATGGACATGTACGACATGTACTGCCGGTCGTCGATCGCGAAACCGGACGTGGGAATGACCGTTGTCTCCCAGTTCTTGATCTTGCGCGACGGCAGCAGTTCGGCTGCGTGACAACGGGAATCCTGCACCCTGGAGTCCAGGGTCATGCCGTCGGACAGGTCGGTGTCGGTGCTGTGGCCGAGCGCATTCGAACGCCAGTCGCCGCCGCCCACGACGCCGAATTCCCACCCTTTGCCGAAGGAATCGCCGAAGGCGACGGCGACCTCACCGGGCTTGCTCTCCCACATGATGCCGAGGTCGGTTCCGTTCACCTGCCATCGCTTGTCGGTGCGGTTCTCCGATCCCGGTCCGGTCAGCTGGGAGACGACCTCGACGTGTCCGACGGCAGGTGCTCCTGGCGGGACCGTCGTGGGTCCTGGCTCCGCTGGGTTGACGGCGGGCGCGGGCGGCGGCGTTCCCGGGGCAGCGGGGCCGGGAATCGGGATCGGGATGGTCTCGGGTTGCGGGTCGATCTCGATGCGCGGGAACGGCAGATGGTCTGCCGAGCCCGTTGCCGGCGTCGGTGAATCGGTGTCGTCGGTGAGATCGGGGCACGGGTCCGCACACGGGTCGGTCAACGGTTCGGCCCGTACGCGGGTGTTGTTCGGGGCCAAATCGGGAACCGGTACGAGTTCGATCGACGGATAGGGCACGGGGATCACCACACGATCCGGCAACGGCGGCAGCTGTGGTGGATTGCCCGGTCCGATGGGCTCGGGTGGGTAGTCCTTGGGGTCGAATCCTGTTTCGCCACAGGAGTTCACCGGCGGAGGCGGCGCCGCGAACGCCGGTGGCGCAGCGAGAACGGCCGTACCTGCGGCAACCGCGAGTATGCAGCCGAGTGACGTCAAGCGGCCGTGCATGCGGTGCCCCCGTGTTCTCCGACGAAACCCATCGGTCCGATACGGAAAGATACACCACGTCAGCGGCGTGTGCGCCCGGTGTTCACCACCGCTGCCGCCAGGCCGAGGGCGTAGATACCTGCCCCGACGAACACCAGGATGTGCGCGGTGGGGTCCTGGCTCAGATCGGTCGTGTCGGGGCCGACGGCGAAGGCCGCAGCAGCGAGGGCGGCGACGAAGGCGACGTTGAACACGGTGTCCTGCAACGCGAAGACGCGTCCGCGATGGGCGTCGTCGATCTCGATCTGCATGGCAGCGTCGCCACTGAGTTTGACGGTCTGCCCGGCGATACCCAGGAGGAAGGCTCCGAGCAGCAGGCTGGTCTGCGTCAGGCCCGAGACGGCACCGAGTTGCGCCACGATGGCGAGCACCAGAGCGGCAGCGATCGTGCGGGTGCGCCCGAACCGGGGAACGGCGAAGGGGGTGATCAGGGCGGCGAGGAACATGCCGACCGCCGAGGCACCGACGGCGATGCCGAAGCCGGCAAGGCCGCCGGGCAGGGTGCTGCTCGTCGTTTCGCGGAGAACCAACACCATGATCAGTGTGTTGATGCCGAACACGATGCGGTGCGCGCCGATGCCGAGCATCGCGGTCGTGACACCGGCGGAGCGCCAGACGGCCTGGGCACCCGACTTCAGTCCTGCAGCAACGTCTTTCAGTGGACTGTCGGTGCGGTTCTCGATGCCCGGTCCGAGGGATCGTGGTCGGAACCGCGCGGCGGCGAGCGCCCCGACGACCGACCCGGTGGCCGAGAGACCCACGGCGACACCCGAGCCGAAATCCCCGGCACCGATCACTCCGATCACCGCTACGGCGAGACCCGCACCTGCCGCTGCGAAACCGGATCCGACGGTGGCCAGCACCGAGTTCATCGGTACCAGCCACGATTGCCGAACCACGTGCGGCAGCGACGCAGACGCTCCCGCGAGCACGAACCGACTGAGCCCTACGGTGGCCAGAGCCAACAGCAACAACGGTGTGGCATCCACCCCGGCGCACAGCAGGATTGCGGTGGCGACGATCAGCACCATACGAACGATGTTGGCCCACAGCAGGACCGACCGGCGATCCCAGCGGTCGAGAAGCGCTCCGGCGAACGGACCCACCAAGGAATACGGGACCAACAGCACCGCGAATCCGGCCGCGATCTCGGCCGGATTGGTCGCGCGCTCGGGGTTGAACAGAATGGCACCACTGAGCGCGGCCTGGAACAACCCGTCGCCGAACTGACCGGCGAACCGAATGGTCGTCAGCTTGCCGACCCCCGGAGACTCACGCAGTCGGGTACGGAAGGAAGCGTCGCTCACCGACGGGACTTTAGCCCCCGCCCGTCATACGGAGACGGCGGGCGTCGAGGCTGTCCACCACGCCATCGTTGCGGCCGTGCCGTCGGCGAGTGGAGTGGGCTGTAGCCCGAGGATCGCCTCGCTGCGGCTCGAGTCGAGAAGGTAGGGGTAGCGGAACTGGTAGAGGGTGTCGCCGAGCTCCTTCATCGGACCGGGTACCGCGCTCAGCAGTCGCAGTGCCCAGGCCGGAATGGCACCGACCTTCGGAGTCGGCAGATCTGCAGCAGCCGAGAACATCTCGATCATCGTGCGCTGCGAGACCGCGGGCGCGGTGGGCGCATGCAGGACGGTGTTCCACATCGACGGTGAGGCCGCGGCCGTGATCATCGCAGCTGCCAGATCGGGGACGTAGGTGAACGAGTGAGGAAGGTCGGCGGAGGCGAGGACGCGGACCGGCTTTCCGGCGAGAATCGGCGAGATCACCCGCTCACCCATGTGCGAGGTGATCACCCGAGGCCCGTAGAAATCCGAGGCGGCGACGCTGACGGTGGGGGTCGCGTGAGCGTCGCGCGCGGCGAGTAGCTGCGTGCGCACACCCAGCTTGCGGAACGTCGCATCCCGGGGTGAGTCCTCGCGTATCGGTCCGTCGGCTCGGCCGTAGGCGTACAGACTTTCGGGAAACGCGACAACGGTGCCCGCGGCCGCGTCGAGCACGCGGTTCTCTATGGCGACGAGCTTGTTCCGCCACACCGTGTTCTCGTAGGCGACGTGGGTGCAGTGGTAGACGGCGGTGGCTCCGTCGAGGTGTCGACGGAGATCGTCGGATTCGATGTCGACTGCGCGGCGTTCGATCATCGGGTGCTCGGGCCCGCTGCCGGATCGGGTCAGGACCCGCACCGAATGACCCTGTGCTGCAAGCTGTTCGGCAACTGTCCAGCCGACGGGCCCGGCTCCGGTGACGACGTGAAGTTCGGTCATGATCGCTCCATTCGAGGAAAACGAGAGCGGTGCTCTCTGTTGCGAAGAGTGTGCACCCGCGGCGACGATAAAGCAAGAGCACTGCTCTCTGAAAAGAGCAGCAGTTACAGTGGCAGCCATGGTGAGCACTCCCCGCACCCGAGCCCGCGCCCAGACCCTGGCCGATATCACGCGCATCGGCCGCGAACACCTGGCCGCCGACGGTGCCGCGGCTCTGTCGTTGCGCGCTGTCGCGCGGGACCTCGGTGTCGTCTCCTCGGCCGTCTACCGCTACGTCGCCAGTCGCGATGAGTTGCTGACCCTGCTCGTCGTCGACGGATACACCGAGCTCGGGGACACCGTCGACGCAGCGGTCGACGCGGCCGACGGGCCCAAGGAGAAGTTCCTGGCTCTCGGTCGGACGGTTCGCCAGTGGGGATTGCGGGAGCCGGCGCGGTATGCGTTGCTGTTCGGCAGCCCCGTGCCCGGCTATCACGCCCCCGCGGAGCAGACCACCGGGCCGGGCACCAGGGTGATCACCACCCTGGTGGCCGTCCTGAACTCGGCGTGGCAGACACGTCGACCGGACGTCGAGACCGACCCGCCCGAGCTGGCGTCACTGCACGGCAGCTTCGAGGACATCCGTGCGCAGATGGAGATGGACCTGCCCGACGGGCTGATCGCACTGGGCGTCATGGTGTGGGCGTCGCTGTTCGGGGCCATCAGCTTCGATGTGTTCGATCAGTACGGTGCCACGACGTTCTCCAGCAGGGACGCGTTGTTCGAGTACCAGTTGGGATTGTTGACGAAGGTCGCCGGGCTCGAGTAGGTAACAAGGGCGGGAGTGGAGCCTGCGGAACGACCCATGAGGACTGGCCGTATCGCTTGCGCCACATCCGGCGGTGGGCGGTGCCACAATGACTAGCGTGGCAGCGCATGCGGAGGAACCCGAGGACCAGACGGCATCGGCCTTGCGCGATGTCCGTCCCGGCAGTCTGTTGGTGTCGTCCATCGAACTCGTCGAGCCCACGTTTCGGCGCACCGTCATCTACATCATCGAACACAACGATGCGGGCAGCCTCGGTGTCGTGATCAACCGTCCCAGCGAGACGGCGGTGCAGAACGTGCTGCCCAATTGGTCCGAGCTGGCAGCCAAACCGCAGGCGCTGTACGTCGGTGGCCCGGTCAAGCGCGATTCGGCCCTGTGCCTGGCGACGCTGCGGACCGGTGTGTCGATCGACGGTGTTCCCGGTCTGCGCCGCGTCGACGGCCGAGTGGTGATGGTCGATCTCGATTCCGATCCTGCCGATATCGCCCCACTCGTCGAGGGCGTGCGCATCTTCGCCGGATACTCGGGCTGGACGTTCGGGCAACTCGAAGGCGAACTCGACCGCGACGACTGGATCGTGTTGTCGGCCTTGGCATCCGACGTGATCGGTCCGCCGCGGATCGACCTGTGGGCACACGTACTTCGTAGGCAGCCGATGCCGTTGGCGCTGCTGGCATCTCATCCGATCGACGTCGACCGCAACTAGTGCCGCAGGCACTAGTGAGCGAAAGCCTGCGCCGTCGAGTGTCCACCTGACTTCAGGCCGGCGAGCACCTCGTCGATGGCGATGCACAGCATTCGGCCCAGGTCCGCGCTGAAACCCTCTCGCACTACGACTCTGAGCACGGCGACGTCGGTTGCGTTGTCGGGCATCGTGTATGCCGGCACCTGCCAGCCGCGGGCGCGTAGTTCGTGGGAGACGTCGAAGACGGTGAACTCGCAGTGATCCTTCAGCATGAACGACAGGACCGGGATGGCCGATCCGTCGGTGATGACCTCGATGTCGGGGTGTTTCGCGAGGTGTCGGCTGACGCGAACTGCGGTGTCGCGCAGCGCTTTCATGATGTCGGTGTAACCGGATCTGCCGAGGCGTAGGAAGTTGTAGTACTGCCCGATCACCTGGTTGCCCGGCCGGGAGAAGTTCAGCGTGAAGGTGGGCATGTCGCCGCCGAGGTAGTTGACGCGGAACACGAGGTCCTCGGGCAGGTCTTCCTTGGTTCGCCAGACGGCGAATCCGATTCCCGGATAGGTCAGTCCGTACTTGTGGCCGCTGGCGTTGATGGACTTGACCCGAGGCAATCGGAAATCCCACACGAGCTCCGGGTACAGGAACGGTACGACGAATCCGCCACTGGCTGCGTCGACATGGACCGGTACGTCGGGTCCGCCGCCGCCCGCGATCTCGTCCAGTGCAGCGCAGATCTCCTGTACCGGTTCGAGTTCTCCGGTGAACGTGGTGCCGAGGATCGCGACGACACCGATGGTGTTCTCGTCCACTGCATCTCGAACCTGTTCCGGGGTGATGACGTAGCGTCCGCGCTCGACGGGCAGGTACTTGGGCTCCACGTCGAAGTAGCGGCAGAACTTCTCCCACACCACCTGAACATTGCTGCCGAGCACCAGGTTCGGAGTGCCGGTACCTGCTCCCCTCGTTCGCCAGCGCCATTTGAGTGCCAAGCCGGCCAACATGACGGCCTCACTGGAGCCGATGGTCGAGACCCCGGTGGCCGACGACGGGTCCTCCCGGTCGAGTCCAGGGGCGTGGAACAGGTCCGCGACGATGTTGACGCAGCGTTCCTCGATGGCGGCGGTGGACGGGTACTCGTCCTTGTCGATCATGTTCTTGTCGAACGTCTCGGCCATGAGCTTCTCGGCCTGGGGATCCATCCAGGTGGTGACGAACGTCGCCAGATTGAGGCGTGAGCTGCCGTCGAGCATCAGTTCGTCGTGGATGAAGCGGTAGGCGGCGTCGGGATCGAGCTGTTCCTCGGGAAGCCGCAGTGCGGGTACAGGATTGGTGGCGAGGCGGCCGGTGTAGGCCGCAGAGACGATACCGTCGGCATGGATTTTCCTGGTCATCGTCTTCTCCCGTGATCGGCTCGAGTGACACCCAATCTAGTCCGCGACGCTGCCCACCGGGCTCTGTTCCGATTCCGGTCGTCGCGCGAGATGCTGGGCGATCACGGTGCACACCATCAGCTGAATCTGGTGGAAGATCAACAGCGGCAGCACGATCAGTCCGACGGGTTGGCCGACGAACAGCACTGCGGCCATCGGCAGCCCGCTGGCCAGGCTCTTCTTGGATCCGCAGAACAGCAGCACCACCCGATCCTCGAAAGCGAAGCCCAGCCACTTGCCTCCGTACCAGGTGATCGCCAGCACCACCGCGAGCAGCGCAGCGCACACTGCGACGACGATGCCGATGCGCCACACCGGCACCGAGGACCACACGTTCTGGTTCATGGATTCGCTGAACGCGGCGAACACGACCAGCAGGATCGAACCACGGTCGACGAGTTTCGTCGGCGCGCTGTGCCGGGTGAGCCAGCCCGTCACCCAGGGCCGGATCAACTGACCGACGGCGAACGGAAGCAGCAGTTGCAGGGCGATATCGAGTACCGAGCTGGGGTCGATGGTAACGGAACCGGTCGTGGTCATCAGGGCGATCACGAGCAGTGGGGTGACGAACACTCCGATGATGTTGGAGAACGAGGCGCTCACCACGGCACCGGCGACGTTACCGCGGGCGATGGAGGTGAAGGCGATCGAGGACTGCACGGTCGACGGGACCAGGCAGAGGAACAGCATTCCGGTGTAGAGGTCGTCGCTGATCACGCCGGGGACGAGAATCCGCAGGGCCAGCCCGAGTGCCGGGAACAGCAGATACGTGCACGCCAGGATCACCGAGTGCAGCCGCCAGTGCTTGACGCCGTTCCAGGCGTCGCGCGGCGAGAGTCGAGCGCCGTAGATGAGGAACAGCAGAGCAATGGCGATGCGCGTCACCCAGCCCAGGACGTCCTCCGCTGTGCCGGTGGCAGGGAACAGGCTTGCCAGCGCTGCGACCGCGAAGATGCCCAACAGGAAGGGATCCAGCACGGTATCCCGCAACAACTTCACTTGGCTAACTCAATCCACCGTGGCGTTGCGAGTGCGGGCGGTCAGGGTGTTGAGCGTGCCCGCGATCTTCTCGGCGTGCACGGATCCGATGGTGAGCCGATCGCCATTGGCGAAGGTGACGAAGGCCGCGGGACCGGCGTCGGTGGCGACGGCGTAGTTCCCGCGTCCCTTGGCCCGAAGTCCCCAACCACCGAACTCCTTCGACGGATCGACCGCCCGCACCGAGGCGCCGGTGATCTCGTCGATGTCGTAGTCGAATGCCGCCATGCCCAGGCTCGAGACGAAGAGGCCGTCGCTGTCGATGTGCACCGTGAAGCGCAGCAGGGACAGAATCAGAATCGTCAGTGGGGCGAACAGGAAGATCGGCCACAGTGAGCCGGACAGCCAGCACGTCAGAGCGGCTCCGGCCAGAGAGACTGCCACGACGGTGATGCCGGCGACCCGGCTGGCTCCGACGCGGACCACCAGCGGCAACTCCGGGCTGCAGCGCGGAAGATCTACGTGCGGCGGTGATGTGGCGTCGACGCGTTCGCGGTAGTCACGCAGCCTGGACGCACCGAACAACCCGGCCGCGAATCCGACGACGGTCCCCACCGCGATCGCCCAGCCGGGGATGGTCACGCTCCGTTCGGACGCCATGTCCAACTCTCGGACGAGGGTCGCGATCTGCAGAACACCGATCGTTCCGACGACGGTCAGCCCGATGATCAGCATGGTTCGACGCATGATCAGCAGCACCCGAGTCAACGACGCAACCGCACTGCACCCGCCGCCCACCAGCACGATCACGATCGCGAGGGTCCAGGCGTTGGAGAGTGGATTGGAGAAGTCGTCCGGTTCGGTTCCGCTGAAGTGAGTGGCGACCTGTTCGGGCAGACGGCCTTGCCACAGGTACGCCAGGACGAGTCCGAGTGCGGCAACGACCAGGGGGACGGCAACGCCGAACACGACCCCGGCCGGGTCGAACGTGCGTAGTGCCTTCGCCTTCATCCGCTCAGCTCGGCTGGCAGGCGTCCTTGAGGCTGCACGAGATGCACGAGCTTCCGCATCCGTCCGCCTCGGCGGGTGGCGGAACGGCCGCTGCTGCGCGGGCCCCGATGGATCCGCCGGCTGCGGCGATGAACAGCGCGGCCACGAGGGCAACGACGACGCCGACGACGGCGGCGATACCGCTCAGTGCGAGGGCGGCCACCGCGCCGATGGCCAGTACCAGCGCCGATGCGGCTGTCGTGGGTCCGGCGACGCGATTGGCGAGGGTGAACGTCTCGTCGTCACGCATGGCCTCGGCGGTGCGGACACCGGCGAAGCGGTTGCGTGGGAGCCGACCCAGCAGCGACAGGGCAGCGACAGCGCCGACGACGAGCGCGAGCACGAACAACACAACCGAGACGATGACCACCTGGCCAGGATACGGCGCAGCGAGGTCCTGGTACCAGGCGGGCCGCATCACACTTTAGGCTGGTAGGTGTGACCGATTCCGTTGAAGCACCCACCGAGTCCGCCCCCGAGTACCGCTACACAGCCGAACTCGCCGGGCACATCGAGGAGCAGTGGCAGGACCTGTGGGAGACACAGGGCACTTTCGACGCTCCCAACCCGGTCGGAACCCTCGCCGGAGACGTCCCGAAGGACAAGCTGTTCGTCCAGGACATGTTCCCGTATCCGTCGGGCAGTGGCCTGCACGTCGGTCACCCCCTCGGCTACATCGCCACCGACGTCTTCGCGCGGTATCACCGCATGCAGGGCCGCAACGTGCTGCATGCGCTGGGCTACGACGCGTTCGGTCTGCCGGCCGAGCAGTACGCCGTGCAGACGGGCACGCACCCGCGCAGCACCACCGAGAACAACATCACCAACATGCGACGCCAGTTGCGTCGGCTGGGCCTCGGGCACGATCGCCGACGGTCCCTCGCGACGACGGACGTCGACTTCTACCACTGGACACAGTGGATCTTCCTGCAGATCTTCAACTCGTGGTTCGACGCGGACCTCGGTAAAGCCAGGCCCATCTCGGAACTGGAGGCGGCGTTCGCCTCGGGTGAGCGCACGTTGGACGACGGCCGCTCCTGGGAATCGCTGACCGTCGGTGAGCGCCGCGAGGTGATCGACGGCTTCCGTCTGGTGTACGAGTCCAACTCGATGGTCAACTGGTGCCCCGGTCTGGGTACGGTGCTCGCCAACGAGGAGGTCACCGCCGACGGACGCAGCGATCGCGGCAACTTCCCGGTGTTCCGAAAGAACCTGCGGCAGTGGATGATGCGAATCACCGCGTACTCCGACCGTCTTGTCGACGATCTCGAGTACCTGGATTGGCCGGAGAAGGTCAAGACCATGCAGCGCAACTGGATCGGGCGATCCCGCGGTGCGCAGGTCTCGTTCTCGAACATCGAGGTGTTCACCACTCGCCCGGACACGCTGTTCGGTGCCACCTACGTGGTGCTCGCCCCCGAACACGAACTGGTCGACGGGTTGGTTGCACCCGAGTGGCCTTCCGACGTATCCGAGAAGTGGACCGGCGGAGCCGCAACTCCCGCGGAAGCCGTTGCGGCATACCGTGCTTCGATTGCCGCAAAGTCCGATCTGGAGCGGCAGGAGAACAAGGAGAAGACCGGCGTCTTCATCGGTGCCTACGTGAGCAACCCGGTCAACGGTGAGCAGGTTCCGGTGTTCATCGCCGACTACGTGCTGACGGGCTACGGTACCGGCGCGATCATGGCCGTTCCCGGACACGATGCCCGCGACTGGGAGTTCGCGACGGCATTCGGTCTGCCGGTGCGCGAGGTCATTTCGGGCGGAGACGTCACCGAGGCCGCGTACGTCGGCGACGGCGGCCTGGTGAACTCCGACTTCCTCGACGGTCTGCCGGTGGACGAGGCCAAAGCCGCCGTCATCGCGCGGTTGGAGGCAGACGGCACCGGCCGCGAAACCATCCAGTACAAGCTGCGCGACTGGCTGTTCGCTCGCCAGCGCTACTGGGGCGAGCCGTTCCCGATCGTCTGGGACGCCGAGGGCAACCCGCACGGATTGCCGGATTCTGCTCTGCCGGTGGAACTTCCGGAGGTCGAGAACTACGCACCGGTCTCCTTCGATCCGGACGACGCCGGCTCCGAGCCGTCCCCGCCGCTGGCCAAGGCGTCGGACTGGGTCGAGGTCGAACTCGATCTGGGCGACGGGTTGCAGACCTACACCCGCGACACCAACGTCATGCCGCAGTGGGCCGGTAGTTCCTGGTACCAGCTGCGCTACATCGACCCCACCAACTCCGAGGCCTTCGCGGACCCGGAGAACGAAAAGTACTGGGTCGGACCGCGTCCGGAGATCCACGGACCCCACGATCCCGGCGGAGTCGATCTCTACGTCGGTGGCGTCGAGCATGCGGTGCTGCACCTGCTGTACTCGCGCTTCTGGCACAAGGTGCTCTTCGATCTGGGCCATGTCAGCTCTAGCGAGCCGTACCGTCGCCTGTACAACCAGGGCTACATTCAGGCCTTCGCCTACACCGATGCTCGCGGCGTCTACGTGCCCGCGGCCGAGGTGATCGAGCGCGACGGCGGGTACTTCCATCAGGACCAGCCCGTCAACCGTGAATACGGCAAAATGGGTAAGTCCCTGAAGAACTCGGTCTCCCCCGACGAAATCTTCGCCGAGTACGGTGCCGACACCCTGCGTTTCTACGAGATGTCGATGGGTCCGCTGGACACGTCACGCCCGTGGGCGACCAAGGACGTCGTCGGCGCGCAGCGGTTCCTGCAGCGGGTGTGGCGACTGGTACTCGACGAGGTGACCGGCGAGGTCCGCGTCACCGACGACAAGCCCACCGAGGACACACTGCGCGTGCTCAATCGGGTGATCGACGGTGTGCACGCGGATTACGCTGCGCTGCGCGACAATACGGCCGGTGCCAAGCTCATCGAGCTGACCAACCACATCACCAAGGCGTACCCCGACGGTGCGCCGCGTGGGGTCGTCGAGCCGCTGATCCTGATGCTCGCTCCCCTGGCTCCGCACCTGTCCGAGGAACTGTGGAGCAAGCTCGGCCACGAGAAGTCGCTGGCACACGGTCCCTTCCCGCGCGTGGAGAAGAAGTGGCTCGTCGCCGATACCGTCGACTACCCCATCCAGGTCAACGGCAAGGTACGCAGCCGCATCACCGTCCCGGCCGATGCGACCAAGGACGACGTCGAGAAGACTGCATTGGCCGACGAGAAGATCGTCGCTCTACTCGACGGCAAGGCCCCGACCAAGATCATCGTGATCCCGGGTCGAATGGTGAACATCGTCCTGAAGTAATCGGGGATGCAGCGCGCCGAATTCGCACTTATGACGCGCATTTGGGCCATATGACCCGCATAACTGCGAACTCGGCATCCAGCCGAGACCCGTTACGACCCATTTGTCGGACTCGGATGTCAGACTGTGCCGACGTCCGAGGAGGAACGATGGTCTTACCGCTGATACCTGTGGCAATCATTGCTGTGGGTGCTTTGACGGGTGGAAGTGGTTTGGTGCTGGGTGGCAAGGGTGCGCTCGACATTCAAGAGGGCGACCGACCGCATGAACGAGTCGCAGCAGAGGTACGAGGCCCGCCGTTCAGACGCAGAGCAGCACCTGGATGAGGTGAATGGCCGTCTGACCGATTGGGGTGCGGAGCAGGAGCGTGCGCTGAACGCGGTGGTGGTTCGATTCGCTGCTTTTCTGGAACGCAACGCGAAGCAAGTGCGTGACTCGGAGAAACTGCTGGCCGATGGCCTCGAAGTATCTGATGAGCGTGTTGTAGGACCCGACGGTATCGACCGGAATGCGTGGTCCTGGGTGACGGGTGTCGTAGCGTCGGCCGCCGTTGGAGGTGGAGTGAACGTTGCGACTACGACGGCTGTTGCGTCCCTGGGTGCCGCGAGTACGGGTGCTGCCATCTCTGGACTTTCGGGTGCCGCAGCACAAAGCGCGACGCTGGCGTGGCTCGGTGGTGGTGCATTGTCGGCGGGCGGTGGCGGCGTGGCATTAGGTACGGCGGTGCTCAATGTCGTCGCGATCGGGCCGGCATTGCTTCTGGGCGGATTTGTCGCCAAAGGTCAAGGGAAGAAGGCGATTACCAAGGCCATGGAGAAGCAGGCCGAGGTAGAGATCGCCATCGCGGAGCTGGATGCAACGAAAACCCTGCTCGACTCCGTTGAAACCCGAGTCAACGAGTTGCGCTCAGTTCTATCGAGCCTCGTTTCCCAGGCCCTCGACGCGCTCGAGACCCTCGAGTCCGCCGAGCCGTTTGTCGCAGCCGAACACGCGGAGCTCTTCCAGTTAGCTTTGTTGCTGGTCAAGGCGGTCAAGGAGGTAGCTCTCGCGCCGGTGCTCGACTCCGACGGCAACCTTTCAGCCGAGGGATCCATAGTGACCGTGAAGTACCGAAAGATGGCAGAGGGCAGAGCATGACGGAACGCAAGGTCTACGAGGGTGACGTTCTCGGACCCAAAAAAGGCCCCCTGAACGCACTGGATGGGTTCAACGCACTTACTCAGTTGGTCGACGCAGCGCAAGCGTGCATCAGCATTCACGCAACGGAGAACACGAAGCAGGAGAAAATCAGGGCTTACGCGTCGACCGAGCTCGCGAAGATCCGAGCAGCAGAGTCCTTGCTGTCGGACTACTTCGAGAAGTCCTTCGTGGAGCGTCGCCAGAACTTCGACGCACTGTTCGCTCGGTTGGATACTGCATTGGACCAGGGCAACGGCGAGGCTGTCAGCTCGGTCCTGGACACCATCGTCGAGACAGCCAAGACTTCTCCGCTGGCGAATGCCGGTGACCTGAGCCAAATCCGAGCGGTCCTCGACGATCCCAATCACGTGTGGGAGTTGTAGCCTGTGGTAGTTAGTTAGCGGAGTTTCTCTGCTCCACCGTGTCAGCATCTAGAAGGAATGTCTTGAAGGCCGAAACTCGCGAGCTCGTTCAGGTCGTCACAACGCCCACTCAGTACGTCATCCCCACTTTTCAAAGGGACTACGAGTGGACCGAGCAGGGCCAGTGGGCGCTCCTTTTCGAGGACCTGGTTGCAGCGGTGGATCGGTTGGAGGACGCCCGCGCCAAAGCGATCGCAGTGAATATTCCGGCTGCTGTGTTGGAGAAGAATGTAGCGCCTCATTTCTTGGGTGCGGTTGTCTGCGAGCAACTGCCTTCTTCCACAGGTGGTGTGGACAAGCGGACTGTGATCGACGGTCAGCAGCGATTGACCACACTGATGCTGCTGTTGCGTGGCGTACTCGACGTTCTGGTCGAGCGCGGTTCGGACCTGGCAGGCACAATCAAGAGACTGCTTTGGAATCCGGTCGAGCTCCAAAAGGAACCTCACGAGATCTACAAGCTGTGGCCACGCCGGAAAGACCGCGAAATCTGGAAGCGGATCATGGACGATGTGACGCCACCCGATGGCAACCATCTCTACGAGCAAGCCCGGCGGTTCTTCGGCGATCAGACCCGTGAAGTCATCGTTGCCGAAGATGGTTCGGACCGTTCAGAAGTTGTTGTCAACGCCCTGATCGGCCTGTTCAAGTTGGTTGTCATCGACCTCGAGGACAACGATGACGCGCAAGTGATCTTCGAGGTCCTGAACGGACGTCAAACGCCGTTGTCGGCATCGGACTTGGTGAAGAATTTACTCTTTCTGCGTGGTGATTTCGTCGACGATTCGATCATCGACACGCTGTACGACCAATACTGGGCCGAGTTCGACGAAGACTGGTGGAAGGTGGTTGTCGGTCGCGGGCACGCTGCTCGTGGTCGGCGCGACGTTCTCCTCTCCTCATGGTTGACGGCGGTTGCGGGCCACGATGTCAACGTCGGTCACCTTTACGCTGAGGTCCGGAGCTACCTTGCAGTCGGCCAACGCAAGACGAGTGACATCTTGGCGGAGATTCACTCCTACGCAGTCGGCTACGCAACAATTTACGACCGAATTCCGGTGGGTGAACCGCGGATTGCGAACTCTTACAAGAGAATTCGCGAGCTCGATGTTGTGACTGCAACGCCCCTCCTATTGTGGCTGCGCACGCTCCCCAGTGGAAAGCTATCGGTGGATGAGCACGCGCGTGCTGTAGCAGCGGTCGAGTCTTGGCTCATGCGGCGAGCTCTCGTGAATGCGACGACACGTGGATACGGTAGGACGTTCGTTGACGTACTGCGCGACGGTCAGAGGGCCGCAGCCGAAGGGTTGTCCGTCTCGAAAGCCGTCGCGTCAGCATTGAACGGATCGAGCAAGTCCCTATGGTGGCCTAACGATGACGATATTCTCGAAAGCTTCACCACGCGAAGATTTTATGATGGTGTCCTGTCTCGCGGGCGTCTTCGATACCTGCTCGCTGAGGTCGACAGATACCTGCGATCTAAGAATCCGAAAACCGAGCAGGGCGACTTTGCGTACGACGACCTTCAAATAGAGCACATCATGCCCGTCAACTGGCAGGCGAACTGGGCCGTCGCCGCCGCTGACGAAGCGGAGCGTTTGCGTGCAGAGTATGAACGCTCACAGCATGTCCATAGGCTTGGCAACTTAACCCTGATTACCGGTTCGTTCAATGGGTCTCAGAGCGACAGTGCCTGGCACGTGAAGAGGCCGGCGTTGTCTACCCAATCGAAGCTGCAGATCAACGCGGAGGTGGCCAAGATCGGTCTATGGGACGAATCGGCCATCACAGCTCGCGCGACTACGCTTGCCGAGATCGTTGGAAAAATCTGGCCTGAGGGCGAACACTTCTCAGCTTGAGCGGAGAAGTCCCATTCGTTCTGGCACCGGCGTAGGCGTTCCTAGACAAAAGTCAGCATTCGTTCCAGCGCCCCTGAAGCTTCGACAGGGCCTCTTGTAGATCTCCGATCGGTACGTCACGACGGATCTCATCCATCAGCTGGCGGCTTTGTGCTTCTTTGCGGGCGATGCTGGCTTTCCTTGCGCGTTCCTGTTGTTCGTGTGTCGCTTTCGCCCTTGCCGTTTCACGCAACGCGGCGGCTTCCCGCTTTCGCTCCTGACGGCGCTCATCGAAATTCCCCACTGACGCTCACTGAAATTCCCCACCCGTGTGGCACCGCCAACGAGGGCGGGTCTC
>NZ_JASHKS010000033.1:0-52299 GCF_030056835.1 Rhodococcus sp. IEGM 1372
GGAGTACAACAAACGACTGCTCGTTGCGACGACCACGTGAACCCGTCTCGAGTTTTCACTCACCTGCGGCGAAGCCGCTCTAGAGGTGCGGCAGCACCTTGTCCAGGGTGATCGGCAGGTCGCGGACTCGGACGCCGGTGGCGTTGTAGACCGCATTGCCGATGGCCGCCGAGGATCCGACCGCACCGATCTCACCGATTCCCTTGCCGCCCATCGGCGCGAGTTCGGTGTCGACCTCCTCGACCCACACGGCCTCGAGATCGGTGACGTCCGCACACGCCGGGATGTGGTACTCGGCGAGATCGTGATTGGCGAACCCGCCGAACTCGTGATCGGTGATGCCGTTCTCCATCAGCGCCATGCCGAGTCCGAACGTCATGCCGCCGATGAGCTGAGACCTCGCCAGCCGAGGATTCATCACCGCGCCGATGCCGAAGACTCCGAGCATCCTGCGGACCCGCACCTCACCGGTGTCGATGTCGACCGCGACCTCGGCGAACTGGGCACCGAAAGCCATGCGCGCCAGCTCCTTCTGCCCCTCGACGTCGTCGGTGGTGTCGGCCTCGGCGGAGTTGCCCGGCTCGTACGAACCCTGAGACTTCAACGAGTGGCAGACCTTGGTGACGGCCCAGCCCCACGACGAGGTGCCCGAGGATCCACCGGCTCCCGGAGCGGTCGGCAGAGCGCTGTCGCCGAGTTCGACGGTCACGCTATCTGCATCGACCTCGAGCGCGTCTGCGGCGATCTGTCGCAGCACGGTGCGCGCGCCGGTACCGATGTCCGACGCGGCGACGGACACCGTGATCGTGCCGTCCGACTCCACTCGCGCCGACGCGGTACTCGGCGAGATCAGCACTGGGTAGCTGGCCGTCGCGACTCCCATGCCGACGAGGGTGTTGCCTTCTCTACGCTGTCCGGGCGTGGGATCGCGGCGGTCCCAGCCGAACTTCTCCGCACCCTCGCGAAGGCACTGCACCACACTGCGTGAGCTGAACGGGTTACCACTGGCGGGATCGACGTCCGGCTCGTTGCGAACGCGCAGTTCGATCGGATCGACGCCGGTGACCGCGGCCAATTCGTCGATGGCCGTCTCGACGGCGAACATGCCGGGTGCCTCGCCGGGTGCCCGCATCCACCGCGGCGTTCCGACGTCCAGCTTCGCGAGACGGTGGGTGGTGCGACGGTTGGGGGCCGCGTAGATGTGCCGAGTCGATTCCGCCGTCTGCTCACAGAACTCGAAGATCGTGCTGGTCTGCTGGAACGAATCGTGTGCGATCGCCTGCAGCGCACCGGTCGAATCAGCGCCCAGACGAACGTGATTGAGCGTCGGAGTGCGGTACCCGACGACATCGAACAACGCCTCCCTCGGCAGCACCAATTTCACGGTGCGGCCGGTGGCTCGCGCGGCCATCGCAGCGAGGATCGCATTGGGCCGAGTACTTCCCTTGGCTCCGAATCCGCCGCCGACGTTCTCCGCGACGACGCGAACGTTCTCGGGCTCGAGGTCGAACGCCGTGGCGAGATCGCCCTGCACACCCGACGGTGCCTGCGTCGAATCCCACAGCGTCAGAACGCCGTCGGCCCACTGCGCTGTGGTGGCATGCGGCTCCATCGGACTGTTGTGCATCGGCGCGGTGGAATACCAGTTGTCGACGACATGCTCGGCAGTCTTCAGCGCTGCATCGGGATCCCCGATCGTCACGTCGGTCGGAAAGCCGGCGTTGACGGACTCGGGTGCGTAGAGCGAGCCGTGCTCGACCGTCAAAGTGTTGTCGGGTGAGCGGACATCGGTGTACTGCACCCGCACTCGGGCTGCGGCGGCGCGGGCGTCCTGAAGAGTATCTGCCACGACGACGGCCACGATCTGACCGCGGTACGCGACGGTGTTCGATTGCAGGACATGCAGTTCGGCGTCCTCGACCTCACCCAGCTTCTCCGCGTTGCCGTGCCAGACGACCGCATGCACCGTGGGGTCGTCGTCCAGTTCGACTCGTTCGACCGTGCCCGCAGGAACTGTCGCGGGCACGTACCAGGCGTACAGCTGCCCGACGGCCGGCGGTTGCTCGGCGGCGTACCGAGCCCGGCCGGTGACCTTCGCGATCGATTCGGTGCGCTGAATCGGTTGTCCGATCGATGCAGTCATGACCGGTCTCCCGACACTGTGAGTTCCGCCAAGGTGCGGGTGACGAGGTTGGTCACCAGTGGGATCTTGAACGCGTTGTCGCGCAACGGTTCCGCCGCGTCGAGTTCCAACGCGATGGCCCGCCGGAACGACGCCTCCTCGGCGGCCGCGCCGAGCAGCGTGTGCTCGGCCGTACGAGCCCGCCACGGCTTGTGCGCCACACCGCCCAGCGCGATCGACACCCCGCGCACGATTCCGTCCTCGACATCGAGAGTGGCGGCGACCGAGGCGACCGCGAATGCGTAGGACTGCCGGTCTCGCACCTTGCGGTAGGTGGAGACGGTGCCGTCCGCCGGTGCCGGTATCTCGATGGCCGTGACGAGTTCGTCCCGCGCGACCGTGTTGTCGCGCTCGGGCGCGTCGCCGGGGAGCCGATAGAAGTCGTCGATCGCGAGGGTGCGCTCTCCGTCGACTCCGCGCACGACCACACGCGCGTCGAGAGCGGACAGCGCAACCGCCATGTCGGAGGGATGCGTTGCCACGCAGGCCTCCGAGGCCCCGAGGATGGCAAGGTTGCGGTGCTCACCGGTCCGGGCCGGGCAGCCCGACCCGGGTTCGCGCTTGTTGCACGGCTTCGATGCATCCATGAAGTACACGCACCGAGTGCGCTGGAACAGGTTCCCGCCGGTGGTGGCCATGTTCCGCAATTGACCCGAGGCACCGGCCAGCACCGCCCGCGAGAGCACCGGATAACGCTGACGCACCACCGGGTGCACCGCGAGATCACTGTTGCTCACGCCGGAACCGACACGAAGCGAGCCGTCGTCCGATACATCGATGTCGTGCAACGGAAGTCGCGTCACGTCGATCAGCGTCGTCGGACCCACGACTCCGAGTTTCATCAGGTCCACGAGGTTGGTTCCCCCGCCGAGCAGCATCGCGTTCTCGTTCTCGGCGAGGCGGGCCACGGCGTCGTCGACGGCGGTGGCTGCGTCGTACTCGAAGGTCTTCACGACGCGTCCCGTACGGCCGACACGATATTGCAGTAGGCACCGCAACGACAGAGGTTGCCGCTCATACGTTCTCGTATTTCGTCGGGATCGAGTTCGACGTCGGCACCCTCGATGTCCTCGGTGACCGCGCTGGGCCATCCCTGCTTGGCCTCTTCGATCACCGCGACCGCCGAACAAATCTGCCCGGACGTGCAGTACCCGCACTGGAACGCGTCGCGATCGACGAAGGCCTGCTGCACGGGGTGCAGGGTGTCGCCATCGGCCAACCCCTCGACCGTGGTGATCTCACGATCCTGCTGCGCCACTGCGAACGTCAGGCAGCTGTTGATCCGCCGTCCGTCCACCAGCACCGTGCAGGCCCCGCACTGCCCGTGGTCACACCCCTTCTTGGCACCGATCAGGTCCAGGTTCTCGCGGAGAGCGTCGAGCAGGGTGGTTCGGGTATCGCAGTCGAAAGCGCGGTCGGTCCCGTTGACACGGAGAGTGACGTTGGTCATGCACGGGCGGATACCCGCGGCCTCGGCCACCAAACGCTCGCGCTTGGGTCGTGCGCGGAAACTCGTAGCGGGCTACGAAGTGCCGTGCACGTGCGCTAGCGCCGCCCCTTGTACTTTCCGCCGCCGCTACGTCCGGGAGGACCGGAATCGGGTTGCAGTTGAATCAGTACGCCACTGATGCGGGTGCGGCGCAACGCCTCGACGGTCTCGTCGGCGAGGTCGGCCGGCAATTCCACCAACGAATGATCGGGCCGAATGCTGATATGGCCGAAGTCGCTTCGACGCAGACCGCCCTCGTTGGCGATGGCACCGACGATCGCTCCCGGGGCGACGTGATGCCGCTTGCCGACGCTGATGCGGTACGTCGCCATCTCCTGGCCGGTCTTGCGATGATGCGAGCTGGCCGCGTCCTCGTCGAACGTGCGCGGTGGCCGGGGTTCGCGCGGTGCCCGTGGCGGGGCAGGCGGCTCTGGCTTGAGCAGGAACGCTTCGCCGTCGCGGGACTGAATGGCCAGAGCTGCCGCGATGTCGACCAGGGGCACGTCGTGCTCGCGCTCGTAGTCCTCGATGAGCCGGCGGAACAGCGCCAGATTCTCGTTGCCGAGGCTCTCGGTGATGGAGTCCTTGAACTTCGTCACGCGCTGCGCGTTGACGTCGTCGACGCTCGGCAGCTGCATCTCGGTGATCGGCTGACGCGTCGCACGCTCGATGGCCTTGAGCAGGTGCCGCTCGCGCGGCGCGACGAACAGCAGGGCCTGCCCGGCGCGGCCGGCTCGGCCGGTACGACCGATGCGGTGCACGTAGGACTCGGTGTCGTGCGGGATGTCGTAGTTGATGACGTGCGAGATGCGGTCGACGTCGAGACCGCGGGCCGCGACGTCGGTGGCCACCAGGATGTCGATCTGACCGTTCTTCAGTTGACCGATGGTGCGCTCACGCTGGGCCTGCACGATGTCGCCGTTGATCGCCGCGGCCGAGAAGCCCCGTGCGCGCAGCTTCTCGGCGAGCTCCTCGGTGGCCTGCTTGGTACGGACGAACATGATCATCGCCTCGAACTCTTCGACCTCGAAGATTCGAGTGAGCGCCTCGAGCTTGCGCTGATGTGCCACCTGGACGTAGCGCTGAGTGATGTTCGGTGCCGTCGACGTCTTGGTCTTGACGGTGATCTCCACCGGATCGTGCAGGTACTGCTTGGAGATCTTGCGAATCGCGGCAGGCATCGTGGCCGAGAACAACGCCACCTGCTTGTACTCCGGGGTTTCGGAGAGGATGCGCTCGACGTCCTCCTGGAAGCCCATCTTGAGCATCTCGTCGGCCTCGTCGAGCACCAGGTACTCGAGCCCGGACAGGTCGAGGGTGCCCTTCTCGAGATGGTCGATGACGCGGCCGGGAGTACCGACGATGATCTGCGCACCCTTGCGCAGACCGGACAGCTGGATGCCGTACGCCTGACCGCCGTAGATCGGCAGGATGTGCAGACCGGGAATGTGGGTGGCGTACTTGCCGAACGCCTCGGCGACCTGGAGCGCCAGCTCGCGGGTCGGGGCCAGCACCAGAGCCTGCGGCACCCGACGCGAGACGTCGAGACGCGAGAGGATCGGCACCGCGAACGCGGCGGTCTTGCCGGTTCCGGTCTGCGCGAGTCCGACGACGTCGTTGCCTGCCATCAGCGGCGGAATGGTGGCCGCCTGAATGGGCGACGGGCTCTCGTAGCCGACATCGCGGAGGGCCTTCAGGACCCGCTCGTCGATCCCGAGGTCGGCGAAGGTGATGTCGTCGCCCGCTGGAACGGCGGACTCCTGCGGGGGCGAATTCGTCTCGTCGGACGTCACGGCGGCATCCTGTTCAGTTTCTGAAGTGCTCATATGTCGCACGAGTTTAGTACCTGCTCGGGCCCCGCGAACCCTTCTACGCTGATCAGGTGACGAAAACGGTCACGACGGCCTGCGGTGCGAGCGGCCTCACACCGACGACCCCACACCCGAACGCGACTGCGGACGGTTAAGTTGTACCCCGAGTCACACTCAACTCCCCCGGACTCGCGGCAAAGTCGACAAACCGGACACCCCGGATGGTGCGCCACGGCCTCGAATGTGATGAAATGCACAACTACCACGCTATTTTTCCGTAAGGGGTCCAGCAGTGCGCGAATATTCTGTGCCGGCGTCGTTCACCATTCCTGACGACGCATCCATGGCCGACACCGTCTACAGGTACGAGAAGGAATCGCCCAACTTCGTACCCTTCCAACGTCTGGTGAACGGCAACTGGACCGATGTCACCGCAGCTCGCTTCGCGACCGAGGTCGCGGCAGCAGCCAAGGGACTGATCGCCTCCGGTATCGAACTCGGCGACCGTGTCGCGATCCTCAGCGCGACGCGCTACGAGTGGGTCGTCCTCGACTACGCCATCTGGTCCGCAGGTGGCTGCACCGTCGCGATCTACGAGACCTCCTCCGCCGACCAGGCGCAGTGGATTCTCGAGGACTCCGCCACCAAGTTGCTAGTCGTCGAGACCGCAGCGCACGCCTCGAACCTCAAA
Organism: Rhodococcus sp. IEGM 1372; assembly: GCF_030056835.1. Classification (NCBI taxonomy): domain Bacteria; kingdom Bacillati; phylum Actinomycetota; class Actinomycetes; order Mycobacteriales; family Nocardiaceae; genus Rhodococcus; species Rhodococcus sp. IEGM 1372. Next base: position 6,174 of record NZ_JASHKS010000033.1, read on the forward strand.
GAGGTCACCGAGGGTGCCAAGGATCTGCGTGAGGTTCTGCAGATCGACGCCGGAGCCATCGACGAGCTGACCACCCGCGGAGCCTCTGTCAGCGACGAGGAACTGCATGCACGACGCCATCAGGTCAGCGCCGCATCGCCCGCGACCCTGATCTACACCTCGGGCACCACCGGACGGCCCAAGGGCGTTCAGCTCACGCACGCCAACTTCTACGCCGAGGTGCAGGCCACCCAGATCGCGCTGCACGACTCGATGAAGGAGGGCAACCGCACGCTGATGTTCCTCCCGATGGCGCACGTGTTCGCCCGCGCCGTCTCGTTCGGCTCGTTCGAGTCCAAGGTCACCGTCGGACACACCTCGGACGTGACGACGCTGGTGGATCAGTTCGCCGTGTTCAAGCCGGACTTCATCCTGTCGGTGCCGCGTGTGTTCGAGAAGGTCTACAACTCCGCCAAGCAGAAGGCACACGACGGCGGCAAGGGTTCCATCTTCGACAAGGCCGCCGCGACGGCCATCGAGTGGAGCGAGGCCCAGGAGAAGGGCGGAGCCGGGCTGGTTCTGAACCTCAAGCACACGGTGTTCGACAAGCTCGTGTACTCCAAGCTGCGCGCCGCACTCGGCGGCAACTGCACCCGCGCGGTGTCCGGTGGTGGACCTCTCGGTGCCCGCCTCGGCCACTTCTTCCGCGGTGCGGGCGTCCCGGTCTACGAGGGCTACGGCCTGACCGAGACCAGCGCGGCCATCACCGTCAACACCACCAAGGAACAGCGCGTCGGTACCGTGGGCAAGCCCATCGACGGCCACTCGGTGAAGGTCGCCGAGGACGGCGAACTGCTGCTCAAGGGACCGGTCGTGTTCAGCGGCTACTGGCACAACGAGAAGGCCACGTCCGAGGCCATCGTCGACGGCTGGTTCCACACCGGCGACCTCGGTGCCATCGACCAGGAAGGCTACGTCTCGATCACCGGCCGCAAGAAGGAGATCATCGTGACCGCGGGTGGCAAGAACGTCGCCCCCGCAGTGCTCGAGGACGCCCTCCGCGCGAACGCGATCATCAGCCAGTGCCTCGTCGTGGGCGACGCCAAGCCGTTCATCGGCGCGCTCATCACCCTCGACCCGGAAGCACTGCCGGGCTGGCTAGAGCGGCACAACCTGTCCGCGGACATTCCGTTCTCCGAATTGTCCAAGAATCCCGACATGGTCGCCGAGATCGACAAGGCCGTCGCCGAGGCCAACAAGAAGGTCTCGAGCCCGGAGCAGATCAAGAAGTACACGATCCTCGAGAACGACTTCACCGTCGAAACCGGTGAGCTCACCCCGACGATGAAGCTCAAGCGCAACATCATTCATGCCGAGCGCGGCAGCGACATCGAAGCCATCTACTCGTAGATCGACCACAAGAGAACGGGCCCGGCGCGATCCTCGCGCCGGGCCCGTTCTTTTTGTTTGTCAGGACATGTGGTCGTCGAGGAATTCCGCCACCACCGACGTCACCTGCAAGTGGATCTTCTCGTGCAGCAGGTCGTGGCCACCGTCCTCGAATTCGCGCAGGGACGCGTCGGGAACGCCGCCGATCCACTCGCGCACCGCATCGACCGGAGCCAGACGATCGTCCACGCCGTGCACGGCCAGCAGCGGAATCACGTTGTCGGCGAGATCGGTGACCGAGCCGGTCACCGACTTGGGCGTTCCGCACAGTACGGCGCACTGCACCGCTTCCGGATGCGCACCGAGGGCTGCGATGGCCGTCGCCGCCCCCAACGAATGCCCCATCAGTGCGAACGACAGCTCCGGGTGTTCGGCCTCGGCGATCTCGAGCAACTGCAGCGCGTTCTGCGCGAGTGCGGGAATCTGAGCGGCGTCCGTCAACTCACCCTCGGTGAGGCCGTGGCCCACGTGATCGACCGCCCACACATCGACTCCGCGTCCGTTGAGGACGCGAGCGAAACGGTGATAATGGCCGCTGTTCTGGCCGAGACCGTGCAGAAAAACGAGACCGAAACGAGCATCGGGGACAGTCCAGTTTCGGTAATGGACCGCGCCGGTGGCTCCGTCGAAAAAAGGCATTCGATCATTTTGCCTCCTCGCGACGGCATCCGCGCGCAACGTGACCGGTACCGCTCGCGGCGGTGACTAGGGTGGGCGCGTGTTCCTCATCGGCGATCGCGTCATCTACAGCGCCAGCGACCTCGCCGCGGCAGCGTCGTGCGAATTCGGACTGCTGCGCCGACTCGATGGCCTCACCGGTCTGATCCCGCGGGCCACCGCCGAGCCGGATCCGATGCTCGACCGCACCTCTGCACTCGGATTCGAGCACGAACGCCGTCAACTCGAGACATTCCAGCAGCGGTTTCCCGGCGGTGTCCTGACGATGGACCGACCGGGACGCACCGCGCAGGAAATGGCCGACGCGGCCTGGTCGACGTTCACTGCCCTGACCTCCCGCACACCCGTGGTCTATCAGGCCACGTTCTTCGACGGCCGATTTCTCGGGTTCTGCGACTTCCTGGTGGCCGAGGGCGATCGGTACGCCGTGTACGACACCAAGCTGTCGCGGCACGCGAAGGTGTCGGCACTGCTGCAGTTGGCGGCCTACGCGGACGCGCTGCGGTCCGGCGGCATCACCCCGAGCGACGAGGTGCACCTGATGCTCGGCGACGGCAGCGACTCTGCGCACTCGCTCGCCGAGATCCTGCCGGTCTACCGACAGTCCAGGGAACACCTGCAACACATCCTCGACGAGCACCACGCCGAGGGGACCGTCGTCGACTGGTTCGACTCGCGCTACTCCGGCTGCGGACAGTGCGAGGCCTGCACGGTCGAGGTGGAACAGCACCGCGACCTGGTTCTGGTCGCAGGCATGCGCGCGAGCACCAGGGACAGACTGCTCGACGCCGGCATCTCGACGGTCGACGAACTGGCTGCATCGACCGGAAGCGTGGACGGCATGTCGTCTCGCACGGTCACGAATCTGCGAGCTCAGGCCGCGCTGCAGGTTCGTCAGGAACACAGCGGCGACGCCGAGTTCGAGATCTTCGACGCCGACGCCCTCGGCGTGATCCCCGAGCCCGATCCGGGCGACATCTTCTTCGATTTCGAGGGCGACCCACTGTGGGCCGAGGCCGGCAGTACCGAGTGGGGACTCGAGTACCTGTTCGGTGTCTACACCGCCGACGGCGATTTCCTCCCGTTCTGGGCGCACGATCGCGCGCAGGAACGCCGCGCCCTGATCGACTTCCTCGACTACGTGACCACCCGTCGCGCCGCCTACCCGAACATGCACGTCTACCACTACGCGCCGTACGAGAAGACCGCGCTGCTGCGCCTCGCCGGACGCTACGGAGTGGGTGAGGACGCGGTCGACGACCTACTGCGGGACGACGTTCTGGTCGACCTCTACCCGATCGTGCGATCTGCGGTGCGCATCGGAGCCAGGTCCTACAGCATCAAGAAGCTCGAACCCCTGTACATGCCCGCGGCCCGCGACGGGGACGTCACCGATGCGGCCGCGTCGATCGTCGAATACGCGAACTGGTGCGATCTACGAGACCAGGGCAAGGACGCCGAGGCTGCTGCGCTCCTCGCCGATATCGCCGAGTACAACCGCACCGACTGCGAATCGACGCTGCGACTGCGGGATTGGTTACTGAGGCGCGCGTCGGATGCCGGTGTGCAGCCGCGGGCTCGGCAGCATCTCGAACTCGAAGACGGTGCGACGGACACCGCGAGCCCGCTGGAGCTCGAACTCGCCGACTACGCCGGTCTGCCGTGGGAGCGCACCTCGACGCAGCAGGCCGTCGCAATGTTCTCCGGTTCCATCGGCTACCACCGACGCGAGCGAAAGCCGTTCTGGTGGGCGCACTTCGATCGCCTCACCCACCCGCTCGACGAGTGGGCCGACGCAGCCGACGTGCTGAAGGTCGAGCGCGCCGAGCTGGTGCACGACTGGATGAAAACTGCACCGAAGCAACGGGTCCTGCGACGACAGATCAAGCTGTTGGGACACCTGAGCAGCGGAGTCCTGTCGAGCTCCAAGGTCAAGCTGCTCTACGAAAACCCGGCCCCGGAGGGATTACCGAAACAGCAGCCGACCCATCGCGCGACCACGACGGTCGAGATCGTGGAGGCGGGCTACGAGGGCACCCTCGACATGGTGGTGGTGCAGGAGAACCTGCGCAAAGGGGTGGACGAGTACCCCGACTTTCCCGTCGCCACCGCACCCGAGCCGCCCCCGGCCACCAAGTATCTGGAGCAGGCGATCGTTGCCGTCGCGGCCGAGGTCCACGCCGCGCTGCCGCACCTTCCGCGCACGGCCGTCGCCGATCTGCTGACGCTGTCGCCGCCCCGAACCCGTTCCGGCACCGGCCTTCCCGAGGTGCGCGCCGGTGACTACGCGACGGCCGTCACGGCGGCGCTGCTCGATCTGGACCGGTCCTACGTTGCCGTGCAGGGTCCGCCCGGGACCGGGAAGACGTACACCGCCGCCCGGGTCATCGCCGAGTTGGTCGGTGTCCATCACTGGAAGGTCGGGGTGGTGGGCCAGTCGCATCACGTGGTGAACAATCTGCTCGACACCATCGTGGCCGCAGGCGTCGACCCGGCTCGGGTGGGAAAGAAAGCCCCGACCGCCCACACCGTCCTGGACCCGACGGACTATTCCCGCTTCGTCACCGAGGCCGAGGACGGCTGCGTCATCGGCGGTACCGCCTGGGATTTCTCCAACCCTGGCCGCATCCCGCCCGAGTCTCTCGATCTGCTGGTCATCGACGAAGCCGGGCAGTTCTCGCTGGCCAACACCATCGCCGTCTCGGTGTCCGCACGCAATCTGCTGCTGCTCGGCGACCCGGCACAGTTGCCGCAGGTCAGCCAGGGCACCCACCCCGAACCCGTGGACGAGTCGGCTCTGGGTTGGATCACCCGCGGTCACCCGACCCTGCCCGCCGACCGCGGGTACTTCCTGGCCACGACGTGGCGGATGCATGCAGATCTGTGTGCGCCGGTGTCGGCACTGTCGTACGAGGGCAAGCTCGAGTCCAACCGTGCTGTGACACAGGCACGTTCACTGGAGTCGCTCGAACCCGGCCTGCACCTCGTCTACCTCGACCACCACGGCAACTCCACCGACTCGGGGGAGGAAGCCGACGAGATCGTCACTCACGTGCAGAATCTGCTGGGCCGACTGTGGAGCGACCCGCAATCCTTCGAGGGTGCGCGGCCGATGGACCAGGGCGACTTCCTGGTCGTCGCGGCCTACAACGCGCAGGTGGCCGTCATCGCCCTGCGACTCGCGGCAGCGGGACTCGACAAGGTCTCGGTGGGCACCGTCGACAAGTTCCAAGGACGACAGGCACCGGTGGTGTTGATCTCGATGGCCGCGTCGGCAATCGAAGACGTGCCACGGGGCATGGGATTCCTGTTGTCCCGCAACAGACTCAACGTCGCCGTCTCGCGTGGCCAGTGGGCCGCGATACTGGTCCGGTCGCGGGCACTGACCCGGTACCTGCCGTCGACCCCGGCCGGACTGGTCACCCTCGGCACTTTCATGAGCCTGTGCGAGAACGGAATTCAGCCGAACGCCATGCCCTCACCACGATAGGTGGGGACCGCCTCGACGGACCCGTCGGCGTGTACCAGATGCAGGGTGTCGAACCGCTCGCACAGCTCGCCGGCCTTGGCATGCCGGAACCAGACGCGATCACCGATCCTGATCTCGCCCGCTCCGCTCACCGGAGTCTGCACCTCGCCCGCACCTTCGTTGCGCAGCAACTTCAAACCGGACGTCACCACGCCCCTGGCCTTTCTCGACCACGCGATCGGCCGCGGGGACCTCGACGTCGACGCCGGGCCCGACGCGATGTAGCCGCCGCCGAACAGCGTCGCGATCTGTGGCGTCGGCTTGCGCACCGCGGGCAGCGCGAAGAACAGCGAGGGCTCGGCCGAGAACGCGCGATACCGATCGAAGAGCGTCGGCGCGAACAGACCCGATCCCGCGGTCACCTCGGTGACGACCGGATCGGCCGCCGAGAACTCGATCGACCCGGTACCGCCACTGTTGACGATCTCGATCCGGCCGACGGCCGCAGTCACGGCCTCGACCACCGCCGTTCTGCGCGTGGAGATCTCACGAGACGACAGCGACTTCATCCATTCCACCGCGAGATTGGCGTCGGGCACACCGGCGATCTGCGCCTCGTAGAACATCAGCCCGACCACCCGGAACCCCCGCGCCTGCGCCGCCCGCGCGAAGGCGGCGACCTGCTCGGGTTCACGCAGCGGCGAACGTCTGACACCGATGTGCAGCGGCCCGATCCGCAGCGAGGCATCGACGTCGAGAGAGATACGGGGCTTGAGAAGATCGCTGGCGGTGGCGTCGCGCACGATGTCCAGCTGTGCGACGTCGTCGACCATCAGCGTGATGCGCCCCGACAGAACACGATCGTTGACGACCTCGGCGAGGGCGGTGCGGTCGACCGTCGGGTACCCCATCAGGATGTCTTCCACGCCGTGGCGTGCCAACCAGATCGCCTCACGCAGGGAGTACGCCATGACCCCGCTCACGCCGTCGGCCGCGAGCACCCGCTCCAGTACCGCCCGGGACCGAACGGACTTGCTCGCGATCCTGATCGGCACTCCGTCCGCCCGTGCTCGCAGCGCCGCAGCATTGGCATCGAGGGCCGCCAGATCGACTGCAGCCAAGGGTGATTCGAACCCTTCGGTGGCAGCGGCGATACGGGACAGTGGTGTCGTGTCGGTGGTTGCGACACCGGCGATCGAACTCATGCGGCTCATTCCTTTGTCGTTGCCAGGTCCGAACAGTCAAACACTCCACAGCCGAGAAGTCCCGGCGAGCATTCAGCGGTCCTGAGCCTTGGCCGCTATCAGACCCGACAGGTCGTCGATCTGCGCCAGCACCTCGAGATCGTCGCCGTCGACCAACCACCGCAGCACCAGGCCGTCGAGGGTGGCCATCCCGAAACGCGCGATCGACGCCACCGGCTCCAGCCAGCGCGTCCCGGTGTGGGCGGAACACTTCTCGAAGAACAACCGGGCCTCGGAGTCCCGGATTCGGTACTGCCCACTGGCGATCTCGGCGGCCGTGGCCGATCCGAGCGCACGATGGCGCAGCAGATATGTCTTGATCTCGTACGCGAGCAACTGCCGACCCGGTGACTTCTCGATCAGCAACCACACCGCGCTCAGACCGCCGTGCACCAGCTCTCGCAGACCACGGACACCCGGAAGTTCGCGCGTGCCCACCGCGCTGTCCAACGCGGCATGCAGAATCTCGGTGACGTCGACGATGAGGTGCTCCCCCATCGCGATCACCAGATCCTGCTTGGTCTCGAAGTGGTACTGCACGATGCCCTTGGTGACGTCGGCGTGCTCCGAGAGAGCACGGACGGTCAGAGACTCGATGCCGACCCGCTCCGCCACATCGATCGCAGACTGCACCAGTTGTGCGCGCCGCACATCAGCGGGCAGCCTCGATTGCATCACCCGATCCTAGGGCGCGGACGAGTTCTGTGCCTCCGATTGACCCACGGGAGTGGAGCCTGCGGAATGACCTGGAGGTTGCAGCAGTGGAGCCTGCGGAATGACCCTGGGGTTTCGGGAGTGGAGCCTGTGGAACGACCCACGGTTCGAGCAGTGCGATAGTGATTCGATGATCGAGCGGTCGTGGCAGAACTGGGCGGGCAACCAGCATGCGTATCCGGTGCATCGAGCCGAGCCCTCGTCGGTGGACGAATTGCGGGCGGTTCTGCGGGATGCCGTCGAACGATCTCGGACGGTGCGGTGCGTCGGAGCAGGCCACTCCTTCACCCCGATCGCGGTCACCGACGGCGTTCAGATCAGCCTGGATTCGCTGCAGGGGATCGACTCGGTGGTGCACGAGGACGACGGCTCCGCCCGGGTGACGGTGCTCGCAGGCACTCGGCTGCGCGATCTGACCGCGCGGTTGTGGGACCTCGGCCTGGCCATGACCAACCTCGGCGACATCGACGAACAATCGGTTGCCGGAGCCATCTCCACGGGCACTCACGGAACCGGGGCCCGCTTCGGCGGCATCGCCACCCAGGTGCGCGCACTGGAGCTGATGACCTCGGACGGCCGGCTCGTGCAGTGCTCTCGCGAAGAGAACACGGAACTGTTCGACGCGGCCCGCGTCGGGCTCGGTGCGCTCGGCGTCATCACCCGAGTCACGCTCGAGTGCGTTCCGGCCTTCGCCCTCCGGGCCGTCGAGGAGCCGTCGACGCTGCGGGCGACGCTCGCCGATCTCGATGCGATCGTGGCAGGCGTCGACCATTTCGAGTTCTACTGGTTTCCGCACACCGACCGGGTGCTGACCAAACGCAACACCCGACTGCCCGGCGACGCTGCGCTGCGTCCGCTGGGAAAGGTGCGGTCGTATCTCGACGACGAATTGCTGTCCAACACGGCCTTCGAGGGCCTCAACCGCGTGGTGACGCGGGTGCCTGCCCTGATTCCGCGCCTCAACTCGGTCTCGGCCCGGGCGCTGTCGGCCCGTGAGTACACCGATCGTTCGTACCGGGTGTTCGCGTCGTCGCGGACCGTCAAGTTCGTCGAGATGGAATATGCCGTGCCTGCAGCCGAGATCGGCCGGGTGCTGCGCGAGGTGGATCGCTGGCTCGAGCGGTCTGCTGTGTCCATCGCGTTCCCCGTCGAAGTGCGGTTCGCCGCGGCCGACGACATCTGGCTCTCCACCGCGTACGGGCGCCCGACGGCCTATATCGCCGTGCACCAGTACCACCGACGCGATCACCGCGAGTACTTCGACGCCGTCGAGGCCATCTGCCGCAGCGTCGGCGGCCGACCGCACTGGGGCAAACTGCATTCCCTCGGCGGCGGCGAGCTGCGCGATACCTACGAACACTTCGACGACTTCCTGCGTGTTCGGGATGCGATGGACCCGATCAAGCTGTTCGGCAGCAGATACCTCGAACACCTACTGTCCTGAGTGGCCTACCGGTGTAGCGCTGCGCGCAATTTTTGCTCCACTCCTGCGACCGTCGAGTGGGTTTCCCCAGGTGAACGCGTCGAGTGGAGTGTCCTGTGCACGCAGCCACTCCTCGCACGCTTACATTGGAACGAGTGAGCACAGGAAAACGCGCGCTGTCCGGCATCGTCGCCGCCGGGGTGGTCCTCGGCGTCGGTGAATTGATCGCCGTCCCCATCGGACCCAACTCGTCACCGCTGACCGCAGTCGGCTCCTCGGCCGTCGACAACAGTCCGGCCCCGATCCGTGAATGGGCCATCGACACGTTCGGCACCTCCGACAAGCTCGCCCTGTTCATCGGCATGGCAGTGGTGATCGGAGCGATCGCCGCGGCGGCAGGCATCGCCCGCAAGCCGATCGGAGCCGTGGTGTTCGCTGCGCTGGGCGTCGTGGGCGTACTCGCGGCGGTGACCCGACCCGACGCAACGGCTCTCTACGCAGTCCCGACCATCGGCGGCGTCATCGTCGGCATCGTCGTGCTGCACGCCCTCATCGGTGCCGCCGCGCCTGCGACCGAAGGAATGAATCGACGCAGCTTCCTCACTCTCGCCGCCGGTGCCGCGGTGCTCGGCGTCGTCGCCGGAACAGCCGGACGGATGCTCACCTCCGCCCGCGCCGTCACCGCCGATCGACTCGGCTTCATGCTGCCCACACCGACGCCGCAACCCCCGATACCGGCCGGGGCTGACCTGCAGATCGACGGCCTCGCGTCGTACATCACCCCGAACGACGACTTCTACCGCATCGACACCGCGTTGGTCGTGCCCCGCGTGGCGTCCGAGGACTGGTCGCTGCGCATCCACGGCATGGTGGACCGCGAGATCGAGCTGACGTTCGCCGACCTCGCCGAGCGCCAGGCAGTGGAGAAGACGGTCACGTTGACCTGCGTGTCCAATATCGTCGGCGGCGACCTCGTGGGCAATGCGACGTGGATCGGCTACCCGCTCAAGGACATTCTCGAAGAAGCGGGCATCTCCCCCGACGCCGACATGGCCCTGTCGTCGAGCAGTGACGCCTTCACCGCGGGCACTCCCCTCGAAGTTCTGCTCGACGGCCGCGACGCCCTCCTGGCCGTCGGGATGAACGGTGCCCCGCTGCCCGTCGAGCACGGCTACCCGGCCCGGCTCGTCGTCCCCGGTCTGTACGGATACGTCTCGGCGACCAAGTGGGTCACCGACATCGAGATCACCCGCTTCGACCGCGCGACGGCATACTGGACCGACCGCGGTTGGGGCGAACGCGGACCGATCAAGACGGCCTCGCGGATCGACACCCCGCGATCGGGCAGTTCCGTGCCGGCCGGGCAGACGGTGATCGCAGGAGTGGCGTGGGACCAGCACACCGGGATCGACGGCGTGGAAGTGCAAGTGGACGAGGGCAACTGGGTGCCAGCCACGCTGTCGGAGGAGTACTCCAAGGACACGTGGCGGCAATGGACGGTCGAGCTCGACCTACCCTCGGGGCAGCATTCGATCCGCGCCCGCGCCACCAACTCCGCCGGAGAACCGCAGACCAACAGAACCGCGGACACCGTTCCCGACGGAGCGACAGGCTACCCCAGGATCTCGGTCACCGCCGACTGATCTGGACAGTCGCGAAACTCGCACGGATCGAATTCTCGGCCAACACGTTTCGCTCCTGCGCGGTCAGCCCCATACCTGCTTCGAGGGCAGCGAAATTGTCGTCGACGTAGCCGCCGAAGTAGGCGGGATCGTCCGAGTTGATCGACACCGACAGGCCCCGCTCGAGCATCTGCCGCAGCGGCAGCTGCTCTACATCGTCGATCACCTTGAGCCGGACGTTGGACAGCGGGCATACCGTGAGCGGAATCTGTTCTTCGACAAGACGATTCACCAGCGCCTCGTCTTCGAGGCACCGCACCCCGTGGTCGATGCGCTCGACCTTCAGCAGATCCAATGCCTGCCAGATGTAGTCGGGTGGACCTTCCTCACCGGCGTGGGCGACGACGTGCAGACCCTCGGCGCGGGCCTTGGCGAACACGTCGACGAACAGCGATGGCGGGTAGCCCACCTCTGCGGAATCGAGGCCGAGACCGATGATCGGGGCCTGCATGGCCAACAGATCGTCCAACAGCTGATTGGCATGCAGCACGGGCTTGTCCCGCAGGATCGACGCGATCAACCCACTGGAGACACCGAATTCGCGCTCGCTGGATGCGCAGGCGTCGGCCAAACCGTCGACGACGGCCTCGAGCGGGACACCACGCTCGGTGTGCGCCTGCGGATCGAAGAAGATCTCCGCGTGCGTCACCCCGGCCTGCGCGGTGCGGCGGAAGTAGGCCCGAGCGAGGTCGGCGAAATCCTCGGCAGTGCGCAGCACGGCCATGTTCGCGTAGTACAGATCCAGGAACGACTGCAGGTCGCTGAACTCGTACTTCGCCCGCAATTCATCGATGTCGTTGTACGGCAGTGACAATCCGTTGCGCTCGGCGAGATCGAATATCAGCGGAGGCTCGAGCGACCCTTCGATGTGCAGGTGCAGTTCGGCCAGCTGATCGGTACTCACTCACCCGATGCTACTTGCCCGTGTACGTAGCCTTCCCCGGGCCGACCTCGAGGAAGCTCTTCACCGCACCCCGCAGATCCTCGGTCTCGAACAGTGCACCCGAGACCTCCGAGGTGATCTCGTCCGCATGGGCCACGCCGCCCGAACGCCACGCTGCCACAATCTGTTTCGTTGCCGCATGCGCGACGGTGGGGCCGTCGGCCAGGCGATGCGTCAGAGCCAGCGCCGCGGCATCGACGTCGTCGTGAATCTGATTGACCACGCCCCACTCCTTCAGCGTCTGCGCGTCGTACAGATCACCGGTCATGACGAGCTCGCGAGCTCGACCCGAACCGGCCCGCTCGGCGAGGCGCTGCGGTCCACCCATCGACGGTGTCAGACCGACGACGGTCTCGACCAGACCGAACTTGGCCTTGGGACCGGCGAGAATGATGTCGCACGCCAGCGAGATCTCGAACGCCGCCGTGAGCGTCAAACCGTGCGCGGCGTAGATCACCGGGCAGGGCAGCGCCTCGAGCGGATGGGCGATCTGTGCGAACAATCCACGCCACAGATCGGCACCCTGCGCAGCGGACAGACCATCGAAGACGTGCACGTCGACGCCCGCAGAGTTCACCTTGCCCTCGGCGCGCAACAACACCGCCCGGGGAGGTCTCGCGACGAGATCGGCAACGTTCGCGGCAACCGCGTCGAACATGGCCTGATCGAACAGGTTGAGCGGACCGTGGTCGAAGGTCAGGACGGCGAGCTCGGCGCCTGCCGCGGTGGTCGATCGAACGAGCGAAGTGGGTGCGTCAGCCATGGTTCGCATAGTGCCACACCGGTCCGGGACGGTTGTTACCAACGAGTATTGTTCGCTGATAACTCACCGTTACCGAGAGGAACAGATAGATGAAGCGCAGCTTGTTCGAGGCCGATCACGAGGACTTCCGCGCGTCGGTACGCGAATTCGTCACCCGGACCATCACACCGGTCGAGGAAAAGCTCGTCGAGCAGCGATACATCGACCGCGAGATCTGGCTCGAAGCCGGACGCAACGGCTTCCTGGGACTGGAAGTACCGGAAGAATACGGCGGCAGCGGAGCCGAGGACTACCGATTCAACGCCGTCCTCGCCGAGGAACTCGCCCGCTCGAGCGCCGCGGTGGCGTCGTGCTTCGGTATCCACGTGGACATCGTCGCGCCCTACTTGGTCAAGCTCACCACCGAAGAGCAGAAGAAGCGCTGGCTGCCCGGCTTCTGCAGCGGCGAGATCCTCACGGCGATCGCGATGACCGAACCGTCCGGTGGCTCCGACTTGGCCGCGCTGAAGACCACTGCTGTCAAGGACGGAGACGACTTCATCATCAACGGTTCGAAGACCTTCATCACCAACGGCAACTCCGCAGACCTGGTCATCGTCGCCACCCGCACCACGCCGGAGAAGAAGGCCAAGGGCATCACGCTGTTCGCCGTCGAGAACGGCACCGAAGGGTTTTCCCGCGGCCGCAAGCTCGACAAGGTCGGTCAGCCCGAATCAGACACGGCCGAACTGTTCTTCGAGAACGTACGAGTCCCGAGCTCGAACATGATCGGCGAGTTCGACGGCGGCTTCATCCACATGATGCAGCTACTCCCCCAGGAACGAATCAGCTGCTCGGTGGCCAACCTCGGACACGTCCGTCCCATTCTCGAGGAGACGCTGCAGTACGCCAAGGACCGCAAGGCCTTCGGCCAGCAGATCGGCTCACTGCAATGGAACAAGTTTCTGCTCGCCGAGCTCGTCACCAAACTCGATGTGGCACAGGCGTACATCGACAATTGCATCGCCGCACACGGGATCGGTGAACTGACCGCCATCGACGCCGCGAAGGCGAAGTGGTGGAGCTCGCAGGTGCAGAACGAAATCCTCGACCACTGCGTCCAGCTACACGGCGGCTACGGATTCATGAACGAATACCGCGCCGCTCGGGCGTGGAAAGACGCTCGCGTGACGAAGATCTGGGCCGGATCGAACGAGATCATGAAGGAACTGATCGGACGCGATCTGGGGCTGTAGGTGAGTGCCTGCGGCAGTGGTGTGAACAAGTGCCCTGGAAGGCACCCAACCGCACCACTGCCGCAGGCACTTCGAAACAGACGAAGACCGGATACTCGGAATTTCTTCCATGTATCCGGCCTTGTCACCGAGTTTCTGGTGGAATTTACTTCGGAAAGGTCACTCCACCAGGAGAAGTCGGGTTACGAAGCTTGAATCAGATGGCGCGGACGCCGGTAGCCTGGGGGCCCTTCTGACCCTGGCCCACCTCGAACTCCACGCGCTGGCCCTCGTCGAGCGACTTGAAGCCGCTACCCTGAATCTCCGAGTAATGAACGAAAACGTCCGGTCCGCCACCATCCTGCTCGATGAAGCCGAAGCCCTTTTCGCCGTTGAACCACTTCACACTGCCCTGCGTCATTCTGTAAACCTTCTGTAAGCGAGCTAGATCTTCACGTCGAAGCTCTAATCTCAAAAGTGAGTCTGCCATCTATCGGCGCTGAGCGAAACACCGGGGGCGAAAAAGTTCGAAAGATTGCTTTTGGACGGTGAAACCGGAACGTCGCTCAGCGCCCCGGTGGCTAGGGTTTCAGACGTGGATCTCCCCTCTCACGATGCCGGCCCTTTCGATCCCCATCGACTCGACATCGTCCGTCTGGCCTGGTGCCGCCGATTGCAGATGGACGATCGGGCCCTCGACACCGACGCCGCGCGCGTCGAACATGTCGGTGCCACCGACGACGTCACCGTGCTGCGACTGGCCGAGACCACCGTGATCGTCGGACCGTCCTGGGCCGTTGATGCCTCTCGCGCGATCAGCGGCCCGGCGACCGCGGATCGAACCTTGATCTCCTCACTGCTCGGCTGCCGTTCGGCGCACTACGAAATCGGCACCCACACGCTGGCGTACGGCTCGGACATCGGCCACACCATCGACGTACACGACCCGCTGATCTCCCACGATGCGCAGCACGCACGCAACCTCGCCGCGCACTGCAGTGACGCCGACGTCGCCGAAGCGTTCGGCGAGCCGGTCTCGCGGAACTGGTTCACGCTGCTCGGCGACGACCGACCCGCCGACTCGGCACATTCCCTCGCATCGGCCGGCTACTCGGAGGAGCAGCTGATTCTGGCCGACATGCGCGTGCTGACCGACCCGAACCATCGCAGACGGGGCCACGCCCAGGTGGTCGGCAGGCTGGCCACCAACGACGCCATCGACGACGGCCTGATTCCGCAGTGGCGATCGCGACCCGAGAACGCCGTTGCTCGACGCCTCGCCGCGCGGCTGGGATATGTGGAAATCGGCGCGTGCCACACCGCAGTGCTCCGACTGTGACCCGGTTGAGCCGGCTCCGAACTGGGTAGCGTCGAGATGAGAGCGATCGATGTGAGGAGTTCGAGAGCATGGCCGACGATGCCGCATATGTGGAACCGGGCAAGGAATTCAAGCGCGACACCAACTACATCCCGACGCGGATCACCGCCGACGGCCGGGACGGGTATCCGGTGGAGCCGGGGCGGTACCGACTGATCGCCGCGCGCGCCTGCCCATGGGCCCATCGATCCATCATCGTCCGACGGCTACTCGGCCTCGAAGATGTTCTCTCGCTGGGCATTCCGGGTCCGACCCATGATCCTCGGAGTTGGAACTTCCAGGACGAGCCCGGCGGCGTCGACTCGGTACTGCAGATCCCTCGACTTCAGGACGCGTTCTTCGCCCGCTTCCCCGATTACGAGCGCGGCATCACCGTCCCCGCGATCGTCGACGTTCCCTCCGGCGAGGTCGTCACCAACGACTACCCGCAGATCACCCTCGATTTCTCGACCGAGTGGACGCAGTATCACCGCGACGGCGCACCCGATCTGTACCCGGAGGCCCTGCGCAGCGAGATCGACGAAGTGGCCCAGCTGGTGTTCGAGGACGTCAACAACGGCGTCTACCGCTGCGGATTCGCTGGATCGCAGGAGGCATACGACAAGGCTTACGACCGACTGTTCGCCCGCCTCGACTGGCTCGTCGAACGCCTCTCCACGCAGCGATACCTGGTCGGCGACCACATCACCGAGGCCGACGTGCGCCTGTTCACCACACTGGTGCGCTTCGATCCCGTCTACCACGGCCACTTCAAGTGCAACCGCAGCAAGCTCAGCGAGATCCCGGTGCTGTGGAACTACGCACGCGACCTGTTCCAGACCCCCGGATTCGGCGACACCGTCGACTTCGACCACATCAAGCGGCACTACTACGAGGTGCACACCGACATCAATCCGTCGGGCATCGTGCCGAACGGACCGGACCTGACCGGGTGGCTCGAACCCCACGGCCGCGAAGCCCTGGGAGGATCACCCTTCGGCGACGGCACCGCTCCCCCGCCGCCGAAGCCCGACGAGCTCGTTCCGCCCGATCACTGGGTGCGTTGACCCCCAGGATCGACCGGCAACCACACACGCGACCGAAAGAGACATCGATGGCAGGCAAGAAGGACGACGCACAGGTCGAGGTCTCGAACGGAGGCAAGCTCGAACGCGCGCTCGTCAACATCCTCGACAACGCCAGCCGCCTCCAGGGACCCGCCGTCGACAAATACGTCGCGCACGTGCGTCGAGCACACCCGTACGACACCCCGGCGCAGATCATCGAACGGCTGGAGAAGCGATTTCTGCTCGCCGTCACCGGCAGCGGCTCCGCGGTGGGCGGGGCGGCGGCGATCCCCGGCGTCGGGACAGTCGCCTCGATCGCGGCGGTGGGTGCCGAAACCGCGTTCTTCATCGAGTCCTCGGCATTGCTGACGCTGTCGGTCGCGGCCGTCCACGGCATTCCCGTCGAAAACCACCAGCAGCGACGCGCCCTGGTGCTTTCGGTCGCGCTGGGCGAATCGGGCATGCAGATCGTGCAGCGAACCGTCGGAAAGACCGCCAAGAACTGGGGACCGCTGATCACGTCTCGAATTCCCGGTGGATCGATGACCAGCATGAACAAGTCCCTGGTGAAGAAGTTCATCACCAAGTACCTCGCCAAACGCAGCGCGTTGTTGGTCGGCAAGTTGCTTCCCGCCGGAATCGGCGCGGCGATCGGCGGGGCGGGAAACCGCGCCGTCGGCAAGGGCGTCATCAAGAACGCCCGCGACGCGTTCGGTCCTCCGCCTGCCCGGTTCCCGGAGAACCGCATCATCGAGCCGGATGCCTGAATCGATGGGGCATCCGCGGAATCATCACGCGAGGACGGCGTTGAACCCGATATGACTTCCACACCTGAACTCGGCAAGTACGGCGTCTGGCGACTGCATTCGGCGTTCACCCCGGAACTGTCACGCGCGATCGAATCCTTCGGCTACGGCACGATCTGGCTCGGCGGCTCACCGCCTGCGGATCTGACCACCACCGAGGAGATCCTCGACGCCACCGAGACGGTCGTCGTCGCCACCGGCATCGTCAACATCTGGTCGGACGCCGCGGCCGACGTCGCCGCGTCGTATCACCGGTTGGAGAGCAAGCACCCGGGCCGTTTCGTGCTCGGGATCGGTGCAGGCCACCCGGAGGCGACGCAGGAATACACCAAGCCGTACGACGCCTTGGTGGCCTACCTCGACGCTCTCGACGAGGCCGGAGTTCCGGTGGAACGACGCGTCCTCGCAGCCCTCGGACCGAGGGTGCTCGCGCTGGCAGCCGACCGCACCGCGGGTGCGCATCCGTACCTGACCACCCCCGAGCACACCCGAGAAGCGCGAGAAGCATTGGGCCCGAGCAAGATTCTGGCACCCGAGCACAAGGTGGTCCTCGAGTCGGATCCGGAGAAGGCGCGCTCGATCGGCCGACCACCGGTCAACAACCCGTACCTACACCTGCGGAACTACACCAACAATCTGAACCGACTCGGCTACTCCGACGGGGAGATCGGCGACGGCGGCAGCGACCGACTGATCGACGCGTTGGTGGCGCACGGCACCGCCGACGCGATCGCAGCACGGTTGAACGAGCACCTCGACGCGGGTGCGTCGCACGTGACACTGCACTCGCTACCCGACCTGGCCGATCCGCTCGAGACGTACCGAGAGATCGCCGCCGCGCTGCGTCGCTGACCGAAGACGGCGCTCTCGAGGGCGATGTCGGGCGTACCCCGTAGCCTCGGGTACCGGTTGCCGCGAGCAGCCGGTACACGAGGTGACCAACGGCCAGGGGGATTGCGCGCAGATGACCAGCTATCCGGGAGCAGCGCTCGAAGCGCAGGCGCTGACCAAGCAGTTCGGCACCGTTCGCGCAGTGTCGGATCTGAGCTTCGTCGTCCCGCGCGGCACCGTCACCGGATTCCTCGGCCCCAACGGCTCGGGTAAGTCGACGACGCTGCGCATGCTCCTCGGGCTCGTTGCACCCACCTCTGGCGTCGGCCTCGTCAACGGCGCGCCGTTCCGCACGACCGAACACCCGGCCCGCACGGTGGGGGCCGTCCTCGACTCGTTGAGCGTGCACCCCAAGCGCAGCGCTGCCCATCACCTGAAGATCTACACCGCCGCGATCGGCGTACCCGACAGCCGCGCCCTCGACGTGCTGCGACTCGTCGGCCTCGGTGACGTTGCCGACCGCGCCGCAGGCGGCTTCTCCCTCGGCATGCGTCAACGCCTCACGTTGGCGACAGCGCTGCTGGGGGATCCGGAAATCCTCGTGCTCGACGAACCCGCGAACGGTCTGGACCCCGAGGGAATCGCCTGGCTGAGGGACTTCCTCAAGGCATACGCCGCATCGGGGCGAACGGTCCTGATATCGAGTCACATTCTGCGCGAGGTCGAGCAGACCGTCGACAACCTGGTGATCGTCAGCGCCGGCTCGCTGAAATACCAGGGTTCCATCGCACAACTGCGATCCACCCGCCCCAGCCGCGTGCTCGTCGCCGCCTCGGATCCGGCGAAACTGGCGCTCGCGTTGGCGTCGAACGGCTTCAACGATTCCCAACTGCTGCCCGACGGACGCATCGGTGTTGCCGGGACCGACGCGGCCACGATCGCCCGCATCGCAGCCGACGCCCAGGTGACGATTTTCGGGACCACGAGTGAACACGTCGACCTCGAGCAGGTGTTCCTGTCCATGACCGCGGGCCAGTACAACGCCGCACCCGTCCAACAGAACCCGTACGGCGGGCCGCAGCAGGGTTACGGCCCGCCGCCGGGTTACGGCCCACCGCCGCCGGGTTACGGCCCGCCGCCGCAGAGTTACGCTCCGCCGCAGAACTGGAACGGGGGCCCGCGATGAACGCGTTGCTGACGTCGGAGATCCGCAAGGTCACGACACTGAAGTTCTGGTGGGCACTGGCGATCGCGCCGATCGTCGTCGGAGTCTTCGCATCCGTCATCACGTCGGTGATCGCGAACCAGCTGGGCGAGTTCGAGGAGGACCTGGACATCTCCGGCGGGGTCGCCTCCATCGGTCTCTACGTCGCCGCCGGTGCCGCGATTCTGTTCGCCGGCATATTCGGTGCCGTCAACACCGGAACCGAGTTCCGCCACCAGACCATCACCACCAGCTTCCTCACCGCTCGCGGCCGAGACGGAGTGATCGCCGCCAAGCTCATCGTCACTGCGTTGTTCGGCCTCGGATACGGCATGGTGGTGCTGCTGGCCAGCCTGATCTGCCTGCTGATCTTCAATGAGCGGACCGTGTTGCTCGACGGCGCGTTCATCGGCGTGGTGGCGTCGTGCCTCCTCGCAGTCGTGCTGTGGTCGATCATCGGTGCCGGCCTCGGTCTGCTGCTCAAATCTCCGACGTGGGCCGCCGTCGTGCTCGTCGCCTGGCTCCCGTTCGGCGAGGGTCTGCTCTCGCTGATCCTGTTCGGACTCGGGCTCGGATCGGTCGCCGTGGCGCTTCCGTCGAACCTGACCCTGCCGACCATGGCGGCGACGCAACTCGACGACGCGGGCGACCTGGCGTCGTGGCCGTGGGCACCGCTTGGCCTCGCGCTGTGGGCGGCGATTCTCACCGGCGTCGGTTGGTTCCTGGCCCGCACTCGCGACATCGACTGAGGTCGGTACCGGGAGTGGAGCCTGCGGAACGACCGCGACAACCGGTCCCCACATTCGCAGGCCGACGCTGTCGGTGCCCGGGTCTACCGTGGTGAATCGATGGCACACAGTAATGCGGTGAAAGACCGTGCAGCGGCACCCCGACGCGGCTCGTCGACACTCGACAGCGCAGAACCCGCGCCGAGTATCCGGCGTGGGTGGATCAGACGTCTGATCGCGCAGTGCCTGCTGCATCGACGTACTGCACTCGGAGCCCTGGGCGTGACGATGATCGCCGCGGTCATCGACATCTCGTTTCCGCTGCTCACCAGGGCGGCGATCGACGACGCGACCGCAGGCAACGGCGAGAAGATCGCCACCGTCGCCGCCGCCATCGCACTGTTGGGTCTGGTCCGGTTCGCATGCCAATTCGGTCGACGCATGCTCGCCGGCCGGCTCTCGATCGACGTTCAGCACGATCTGCGCCTGGACCTGCTCGCGTCGCTGCAGCGGCTCGACGGTCGGAAGCAGGACGAGATCCGCACAGGCCAGGTGGTGTCGAGATCGATCACCGACCTGCAACTCGTGCAGGGTCTGCTGGCCATGGTGCCGCTGTCCGCGGGAGCAGTCCTGCAGTTCGTACTGGCGCTGGCGGTGATGGCGTATCTGTCGCCGCTGCTCACCGTTGTCGCGGTCCTCATCGTTCCTGCGGTCAGCATCGTGGTCTACCGAATGCGGCCCACTCTCTTCGCGGCCACCTGGTCGGCGCAACAACGCGCCGCCGATCTGGCTCAGCACGTCGAGGAAACCGTCACCGGCGTTCGAGTCGTCAAGGGCTTCGGCCAGGAAGCCCGCGCGGTGGATCGCATCGAGACGCTCGGTCGCACGCTCTTCGCCGAGCGCATGCGATCGGCGAAGATCAACTCGCGGTTCGCACCGTCGCTGGCCACCATTCCGCAACTCGGACTCGTCGGAGTCATCGCCCTGGGCGGCTATCTGGCCCTGCAGGGCCACATCACGATCGGCACGTTCCTGGCCTTCGCCACCTACGTCGCAACCTTGTCCGCCGTGACCCGCACCGTCTCGTCGGTGGTGATCATGGCTCAGCTCTCCCGCGCGGCCGTCGAGCGCGTCTACGAGGTGGTCGACACCCAGCCGTCCGACCCGGAACCGGCCGCCCCCGTCGCATTGCCCGACGGCCCGCTCGGAGTCCGCATCTCCGAGGTGACCTTCGGGTTCGAGCCCGAACGCGATGTGCTGACCGGCCTGAATCTGACCATCTCGCCGGGTGAGACTGTGGCCGTCGTCGGCCACGCGGGCTCGGGAAAGACCGCTCTCGCCCTTCTGCTCCCCCGCTTCTATCGCCCCTCCGAGGGACAGATTGCGCTGACATCCGACGGAACGTCGTTCGATATCGAGGACCTCGACTCGACGTCGCTCCGCGAGGCGGTCTCGCTGGTGTTCGACGAGCCGTTCCTCTTCTCGGACACAATCGCCGCCAACATCGCCCTCGGCAGGCCCGACGCCACAGCGGAGGAGATCGAGCGTGCGGCGCGGCTGGCACAGGCATCGACCTTCATCGACGCGCTGCCCGAGGGATACGACAGCCTCGTCGGCGAACGCGGACTCACCCTGTCCGGCGGCCAGCGCCAACGCATCGCACTGGCCCGTGCTCTTCTCTTCGAGCCGCGAATTCTGATCCTCGACGACGCCACCTCGGCAGTGGACGCCGAGACCGAGGCCGCCATCTTCGACGCGTTGCGTGGCGTCCGGACGCGCGCGACCCTCGTTCTCGCTCATCGCCGCTCGACCCTGACCCTGGCCGATCGCGTCGCCGTGCTCGACAACGGCCGCATCATCGACACCGGAACCGTCGACGAACTCGATCGGCGTTGTCCGTTGTTCCGGGCCCTCCTGGCCGGTGGAGACGGCGAGGAGAACGACGATCCCGGTGCGGAGCAGACCGTCGACCCCTCCGCCGACACGCTCTGGCCGGACACGGATCCGGAGTCGACGGTCGAGCCCGGCGCAGTCTCGACACCCGCGCCCGGAGGCGGCGGTGGTCACGGAACTGCGATGGCCGGGGCTTTCGGCTCGCTCGCACCCACACCCGCCATATCCCGGGCAGTCGCGGCCCTGCCGCCTGCGACCGAGGATCCGGGCACATCCGGATCGCAGCTGCGTCGACCCGACCCGGAGTTCCGGCTGTCGAGACTGCTGAGCCCCGTGCGCTCGTTGCTCGCCGTCGTGGTGGTGCTTCTCGCGCTGGACTCACTGGCCTCGATCGCCTTCCCCTCGCTCGTTCGCTACGCGGTGGACAACGGAGTGGCGAGTGGAGACTCGAACACCCTGTGGATCGCCACCTCGATCGGCGTCGTGTTGGCAGCGGCGAGTTGGTTCGTCGTCTGCTGGACGACGGTGATCACCGCGCGGGCGGGTGAGCGAGTGCTCTTCGGACTCCGCGTCCGCAGCTACGCGCACATTCAGCGGCTCGGCCTCGACTACTACGAACGTGAGCTGTCGGGCCGCATCATGACCCGCATGACCACCGACGTCGACGCACTGTCGTCGTTCATTCAAACCGGGGCATCGACGGCGGTGGTGAGCGTGTTGACCGTCGTCGGTATCGCCGCCGCTCTGCTCGTCACCGACCCCACTCTCGGGCTGGTGGCGCTGGCTGTCGTGCCACCGCTTGCCGTGGCCACCGTGATCTTCCGGCGCATCTCCTCGGCGGCGTACTCGACGTCCCGCGAGCGAATCTCCATCGTCAACGCCGATTTCCAGGAGAACGTCACCGGCCTGCGCGCGGCACAGGCCTACCGGCGCGAGGAGTACGCCGCATCCCGATTCGCCGAACGCTCCGACCGCTACCGCGCGAGTCGAATGCGATCGCAGACCGCGATCTCGGTGTTCTTCCCCCTCATCACGTTGCTCTCCGACATCGCCCTCGCCGTCGTCGTGTTCGTCGGCGCGCACCAGATCGCCACCGGCACCACCACAGCGGGCACCCTCGTGGCGTTCGTGCTCTATCTCGGGCTGCTCTTCGGACCCATCCAGCAGCTCTCGCAGGTGTTCGACGGTTACCAGCAGGCACGCGTCGGAGTCGGTCGCATCGGGGATCTCCTGCGCACCACGAGCTCGATCGAAACCTCCGCCGACGCGAACACCACCGCACTTCCCGGCGGACGCCTTCGCGCCGACATAGAACTCGTCGATGTCGGTTTCCGGTATGCCGGGGCCCACTCCGACGCCCTGAGTGAGGTAAATCTCACCATCCCCGCCGGCACCACCGTCGCCTTGGTCGGACGCACCGGCGCGGGCAAATCAACAGTGGTGAAACTGCTGGCCCGCTTCTACGATCCGACCTCCGGATCGGTGCGGGTCGGCGGCCACGATCTACGCGACTATCGCCTCTCGGACTACCGCCACCGACTCGGCGTCGTACCGCAGGAAGCGCACCTGTTCACCGGAACCGTGGCGTCGAACATCGCCTACGGCAGACCCGATGCCAGGCGCACCGACATCGAGAACGCGGCACGCTCGGTGGGTGCTCTGAGCACCATCGCCGCACTTCGCGGCGGCATGCACCAACCCGTCGGTGAGCGCGGCCAAGGACTGTCCGCAGGCCAACGACAGCTGATCGCACTGGCCAGGGCCGAGCTGGTCGACCCCGACCTGCTGCTCCTCGACGAGGCCACCGCCACGCTCGATCCCGCGACCGAACGCACCGTGCTCGCAGCCGGCAGTGCCGTCGCGCGGACCCGCACCGCCGTGGTCGTCGCGCACCGCTTGGCGACCGCCGCGCGGGCAGATCTGATCGTGGTGGTCGACGGCGGCCGTATCGTGGAAGTAGGTCGACATTCGGAGCTACGCACGCAGGGCGGCTTCTACGCGCAGCTGTGGACTGCAGCCGAAACGAACCGAGGGAATAATTCGATAATCGAAGGTGCCATCGACAACGAGGCCGATGGTTACCGGTGAGTACATATCACAGCTACGTCCCGGACGCACGTGAGCTGGACCAACGGTCTAGCCTGGACACGTACGCGCGCTGAACGGGAACGAAGACAGAAACGAGGCGAACTACTGCCGTGAGCAGCAGCTCTACTACCCAATTCGGACAAAACCAATGGCTGGTCGACGAGATGTACCAGCGATTCAAGCAGGACCCTTCATCCGTCGACGCGAGCTGGCACGAGTTTCTGACCGGTTACGACCCCGAGGCAGCAACCGACGAGACCGCCGGATCCAACGGTGCTGCCGGTAACGGCGCAGCCTCGAACGGTAGCTCGACCAAGTCCGCGCCTCCCGCAGCACCAGCGCCACCAGCCAAGCCGGCCGCCTCTGCTCCCGACAAGACCGACGCGCCGAAGGCCGCAGCACCCAAGGCCGCTCCGAAAGCCGCCGCTCCCAAGGCCGAGGCCGCGAAGCCTGCCGCTGCTGCCAAGCCGGCCGAGAAGAAGGCAACGCCGGCCAAGTCCGCTCCCGCGAAGCCCGCCGCAGCCGAGTTCGGTGAAGAGTCGAGCAAGATTCTGCGCGGCGCTGCTGCCGCGGTGGCGAAGAACATGTCCGCCTCGTTGCAGATTCCCACCGCGACCAGCGTGCGTGCGATTCCGGCCAAGCTCATGGTCGACAACCGCCTCGTCATCAACAACCATCTCGCTCGTACCCGCGGCGGCAAGATCTCGTTCACACACCTGCTCGGCTACGCCATCGTGCAGGCCGTCAAGGCGTTCCCGAACATGAACCGCCACTTCGCCGAGGTCGACGGCAAGCCGAACGCCGTCACTCCGGCCGCGATCAACCTCGGTCTCGCCATCGACCTGCCCGGCAAGGACGGCAACCGTTCCCTCGTCGTCGCTGCCATCAAGAACACGCAGGACTTCACGTTCACGCAGTTCTACAACGCGTACGAGGACATCGTGCGTCGCGCTCGCGACGGCAAGCTCACCGGTGAGGACTTCCAGGGCGTCACCATCTCGCTGACCAACCCCGGTGGAATCGGAACCGTGCACTCGGTGCCGCGTCTGATGAACGGCCAGGGAGCCATCATCGGTGCCGGTGCCATGGAGTACCCGGCAGAGTTCCAGGGAGCCAGCGACGAACGTCTCGCCGAGTTCGGCGTCGGCAAGCTCATGACGCTGACCTCGACGTACGACCACCGCATCATTCAGGGTGCGGAGTCGGGTGACTTCCTCAAGACGATCCACAACCTGCTGATCAGCGACGAGTTCTACGACGAGTTGTTCCACTCGCTGAAGATCCCCTACGAGCCCATTCGCTGGCGCAAGGATCTGCCCGAGGGCACGGTCGACAAGAACACCCGCGTGCTCGAGCTCATCGCCGCGTACCGCAACCGCGGTCACCTGATGGCCGACACCGACCCGTTGCAGTTCACCAAGGACAAGTTCCGGATGCATCCGGACCTCGACGTGATCAGCCACGACCTCACGCTGTGGGATCTCGACCGCGAATTCAAGGTCGGTGGATTCCACGGCAAGGACAAGATGAAGCTGCGGGACGTGCTCAGCGTTCTGCGCGACTCGTACTGCCGCCACGTGGGCGTCGAGTACACCCACATCCTCGAGACCGAGCAGGTCACCTGGCTGCAGGAACGCGTCGAGGCCAAGCACGTCAAACCGACTGTGGCGCAACAGAAGTACATCCTGAGCAAGCTCAACGCAGCCGAGGCGTTCGAGACGTTCCTGCAGACCAAGTACGTCGGGCAGAAGCGCTTCTCGCTCGAAGGTGCAGAGTCGGTCATCCCGATGATGGACTCCGTCATCGACCAGAGCGCCGAGTACGCCCTCGATGAGGTCGTCATCGGCATGCCGCACCGCGGTCGCCTCAACGTGCTCGCCAACATCGTCGGCAAGCCCTACTCGAAGATATTCACCGAGTTCGAGGGCAACATGAACCCGGCCGCCGCACACGGCTCCGGCGACGTGAAGTACCACCTCGGTGCCGAGGGCACGTACATCCAGATGTTCGGTGACAACGACATCAAGGTCTCGCTCACCGCGAACCCGTCGCACCTCGAAGCCGTCGACCCGGTTCTCGAAGGCCTCGTCCGCGCCAAGCAGGATCTGCTGGACAAGGGCACCGGCCAGGGCGGTTACTCCGTTCTGCCGCTGATGCTGCACGGAGACGCGGCATTCGCAGGCCAGGGCGTCGTCGCCGAAACCCTGAACCTGTCCGATCTGCGGGGCTACCGCACCGGCGGCACCGTGCACATCGTCGTCAACAACCAGGTCGGCTTCACCACGTCACCGGAGTTCTCGCGTTCGTCCGAGTACTGCACCGATGTGGCGAAGATGATCGCCGCGCCGATCTTCCACGTCAACGGCGACGACCCCGAGGCCTGCGCCTGGGTGGCTCAGCTGGCGGTGGACTTCCGTCAGAAGTTCCACAAGGACGTCGTCATCGACATGATCTGCTACCGCCGTCGCGGCCACAACGAGGGCGACGACCCCTCGATGACGCAGCCGGCGATGTACGACGTGATCGACACCAAGCGCAGCGTCCGCAAGAGCTACACCGAATCGCTCATCGGCCGTGGAGACATCTCGCTCAAGGAAGCCGAGGATGCACTTCGCGACTACCAGGGCCAGCTCGAACGCGTCTTCAACGAGGTACGCGAACTCGAGAAGTACACCCCGGAGCCCAGCGAATCGGTCGAACTCGACCAGCAGTTGCCTGCCAAGCTCACCACGGCCGTCGACAAGGCAGTGCTGCACCGCATCGGCGATGCGCACCTCGACGTTCCCGACGGATTCAACGTCCACCCGCGCGTCAAGCCGGTGCTCGAGAAGCGTCGCGAGATGGCGCACGAGGGCAAGGTCGACTGGGCCTTCGGCGAGCTGCTGGCGCTCGGATCGCTGGTGGACGAGGGACGCAACATCCGCTTCTCCGGCCAGGACACCCGACGCGGCACGTTCACCCAGCGTCACTCGGTGATCATCGACCGCAAGACCGGTGCCGAGTACACCCCGCTGCAGAACATCGGCAGTGACAACCCCGGCAAGTTCATGGTCTACGACTCCGCCCTCAGCGAGTTCGCCGCAGTCGGCTTCGAGTACGGCTACTCCGTGGGTAACCCGGACGCACTGGTGATGTGGGAAGCGCAGTTCGGCGACTTCGTCAACGGCGCGCAGTCCATCATCGACGAGTTCATCTCGTCCGGTGAAGCCAAGTGGGGTCAGCTCTCCGACGTCGTGCTGCTGCTGCCGCACGGCCACGAAGGCCAGGGTCCCGACCACACGTCCGGACGCATCGAACGCTTCCTGACGCTGTGCGCCGAGGGCTCGATGACCGTCGCACTCCCCTCGACCCCCGCGAACTACTTCCACCTGCTGCGCAGGCACGCGCGTGACGGCATCCGTCGCCCGCTGATCGTCTTCACCCCGAAGTCGATGCTGCGCAACAAGGCAGCGGTGAGCAACATCGAGGACTTCACCGACGGCAAGTTCCACTCGGTGTTCGACGAGCCCACCTACGACACCGGCACCGGTGACCGCAGCGCGGTCAAGCGAGTTCTGATGGTCAGCGGCAAGCTCTACTACGAGCTGCTCGCACGCAAGCAGAAGGACAACCGCGACGACGTCGCCATCGTCCGCATCGAGCAGCTCTACCCCGTGCCGGTCCGCCGCATCCGGGAAGCACTCGAAAGCTACCCGAATGCAACGGAATTCCGTTGGGTTCAGGAAGAGCCTGCGAACCAGGGTGCCTGGCCGTTCTTCGGTCTCGCGTTGCCCGAGCTCGTCCCCGAGAAGCTGGTCGGCATCAAGCGCATCTCGCGTCGCGCAATGTCCGCCCCGTCGTCAGGATCGAGCAAGGTGCACGCCGTCGAGCAACTCGAAATCATCGACGAGGCCTTCAACGCAGTCGGCGAAGGCTAGAAAATTCGACAACAACAGCGGCCCACTTCCTCGGAAGTGGGCCGCTGTTGTCGTTTCGGGGCTCCCCGCTCCGCGTCAATGGACCATCACATGCGTCTGAGCAGTGCAACGGTCCATCCACGCAGAGTCAGTGGCTGAGTGAATGGACCGCTGTATTGCACTGGTCCCCGTGCACAACAAAGGGACATTGATCCCAACCGGGGCGGGCGTCGGTCAGGCTGAGGCGTCGGCGTCGGTTCCCAGGAGTGCGGTGATCATTCCTGGTGCCAGTGCGACCGCGGGCAGAGCGTTGACGTTGAGGTCGATCAGTTCGTCGCGGCTCAGTTCGGGCGCGGTGAGCCAGTTGATCGTCGTTTCCTCGACGAATGCGATCCAGCCGCGGACGGCCAGCACGATGGTGGGAGTGACCTCGATGTCGAGTCCCCCGAGTTGCGCGACGGTTCGCTCGGCCATGGCGGAGCGGGTGTCCTCGAACACCGCGCGCATCTGCGGATCACCACTGGGAGTGCCGCGCAGGAGCGAGACGTACATCTGCCGCTTGTCGGTCACGTAATCGACGTAGTTCGCGATGGAATCGCGCAGAATCTCGTACGGTGGCAACGACGGATCGGGTGCGGTGCGCTCGAGCATGACGCGCGAGGATTCACGCACGATCTCGAGGTGGAACTCCTGCTTGGAGGCGAAGTAGTGGAACAGAAGACCTCGGGAGACGCCTGCTTGGTCTGCGATGTCCTCGACGGAGATCTGTTCGAGGGGGCGGTCGGCGAGCATCTCGGTGCCGAGCTCGATCAGTTGGGCTCGTCGTTGCTGCGGACTGAGCCTGGTCCTCTTCGTGGTCGATGCGCCGGGGCTGTTCACGAACGCCATGCAACCACCCTACTGAATGTTAGTCAATAACTATTGACTCACACTCAATAAGCTTCTACGCTCCCCTACATGAGTCTTCCCGTAACAGATACTTCGGACCGTGCAACGACGCCGCGTCACGTCGATACGCTGATCATCGGCAGCGGATTCGCCGGCCTCGGTGCCGCGATCAAGCTGACGAAGGCAGGCAAGAAGGACTTCGTCGTCATCGAACGCGGCCACGATGTGGGTGGCACCTGGCGCGACAACACCTACCCCGGTGCCGCCTGCGACGTGCCGTCGCACCTGTACTCCTACTCGTTCGCGTTGAACCCGAACTGGACGCGTTCGTTCTCCACGCAGCCCGAGATCCAGAAGTACATCGCCGGGGTGGCGCGCAAGTACGGCGTGATGGACAAGCACGTGTTCGGCACGGATGTGACCTCGGCCCGCTGGAACGCCGAGTCCAACCGCTGGGACGTCGAGACCACCACGGGCAACTACACCGCGAAGATCGTCGTCTCCGCCGTCGGCGCGCTGTGTGAGCCGAACCTGCCCGACATCAAGGGAATTCACGACTTCAAGGGCGACGTCTTCCATTCGGCCCAGTGGAATCACGACGTCTCGCTCGCCGGCAAGCGCGTCGCCGTCATCGGTACCGGCGCGTCGGCGATCCAGATCGTGCCCGCCATCGCAGATCAGGTGAAGCACCTCGACGTGTACCAGCGCACCGCGCCGTGGATTCTTCCCCGCGCGGACCGCCCGTACACCAAGCTCGAGCGCTTCGCCTTCAAGCACGTTCCCGGATTCCAGAGGCTCTCCCGCACCGGCATCTACGCGATGCGCGAGACGCAGGTCGTCGGACTGGCGAAGGCTCCGGCCTTCATGAAGCCGCTGCAGTGGGCGTCGGAGAACCACCTGCGCACGCAGATCAAGGACAAGGCCCTGCGCGCGAAGGTCACGCCGAACTTCCGCATCGGCTGCAAGCGCATGCTGATTTCGAACGCGTACTACCCCGCGCTCGCCAAGAGCCACGTCGATCTCGTCACCGACGGCATCGCCGAGATCCGCGAGGGCTCCATCGTCACCAAGGACGGCACCGAACGCCCCATCGACGCGCTCGTCGTCGCCACCGGCTTCCACGTCACCGACTCCCCCGCGTACCACGGCATCACCGGCAAGGACGGCCGCACACTGGCCGAAACCTTCGAGGACGGCGGTCAGCAGGGCTACAAGGGCGCGGCCGTCGCGAACTTCCCCAACATGTTCTTCCTGGTGGGCCCCAACACCGGCCTGGGCCACACGTCGATGGTGTTCATGATCGAGTCGCAGATCAACTACCTGGTCGACGCGTTGAACACCATCGACAAGCACGACATCGGCACCATCGAGGTGCGCAAGGACGTGCAGGACGAGTACAACGTGACGCTGCAGGACCAACTCTCCAAGAGTGTCTGGATGAACGGCGGATGCGCCAGCTGGTACCTCGACAAGCACGGCAACAACACGACGCTGTGGCCGGGCTTCACCTTCGAGTTCCGCAGAATCACCAGGAACTTCGATCTCGATGCGTACCGTAGCGTCGCTACCGCAGACCTGCCCTCCGGACCGTCGGCGACCAACTCCGCCGGCAACAACACAGACAAGGTGTCCGCACGATGAGCACATTCACAGGCAAGGTGGCCGTCGTCACCGGCGCGGGCTCGGGAATCGGCCGCGCGCTGGCCCTCGAGCTGGCCGGCCGCGGAGCGAAGTTGGCATTGTCCGACGTCGACACCGCCGGACTCGACGAAACGGTTCGACGAGTCGAGGCGTTGGGCGCCGAGGTCAAGTCGGACTTCTTGGATGTGTCCCAGCGCGAGACCGTGCTGGATTACGCCGAGGCCGTCGTTGCGCATTTCGGCAAGGTCAACCAGATCTACAACAACGCAGGCATCGCGTACCACGGTGACGTCGACAAGTCCTCGTTCAAGGACATCGAGCGCATCGTCGACGTCGATTTCTGGGGAGTCGTCAACGGCACCAAGGCATTTCTGCCGCACATCCAGGCCTCCGGCGACGGCCACATCATCAATATCTCCAGCCTCTTCGGCCTGCTCGCCATGCCGTCGCAGTCCGCGTACAACGCCGCGAAGTTCGCCGTCCGCGGGTTCAGTGAATCGCTGCGGATGGAGATGTTGATCTCCAAGGCACCGGTGAAGGTGACCGTGGTGCACCCCGGTGGCATCAAGACCGCCATCGCCCGCAACGCGACCGTCGCCGAGAACTTCGATCAGGCAGACGTGGCCAAGTTCTTCGACAGCAAGCTCGCCAAGACCACCCCGATCGACGCGGCCAAGACCATCCTCAAGGGCGTCGAGAAGGGCAAGGGCCGGGTGCTCATCGGGTCCGACGCGATCGCCCTCGATCTGTTGCAGCGCATCACCGGCTCGCGCTACCAGGGCCTGATCGCTGCGGTGTCCAAGCGCGCGCTGCCGCGAACGAAGAAGTAGGCGAGCCCGTGAAGTCCTTCTACGTTCCCCTGCCGATCGTCGCGGCAGCACTCAAGCCCTTCTATCGCCTGGCGCTGAATCCGCGTCTGTCGTTCCGAGCGCAGCGGGCCCTGCTCGAGGCGGCGGCTCCGGCGCAGACTCTTCCGCACGGAACCGTCGCGCAGAAGTTGACGCTCGCCGGACGGCGAGCGGAGCGCATCACCGTCGGGGCAACCGAACGCGACACCGCGATTCTGTACCTGCACGGCGGCGCGTACACGATCGGTTCGATCAACACGCACCGGTCGTTGGCCGCGCATCTGGCGCGGGAATCGGCCAGCGCCGTCTACGTGCTCGACTACCGGTTGGCCCCGGAGAACCCGTACCCGGCCGGTCTGGACGACGCCGTGGCGGCGTTCCGCGAGCTGGTCCGTGTCCACGGATTCACCGCGGACCGCATCGCCATCGCAGGCGATTCCGCCGGTGGAGGTCTGACGGTCGCCACCGCCCGGCGTCTGGTGGACGACGGCACCAGCCCGGCCGCCCTCGGCCTGATCTCGCCCTGGGTCGATCCCGGTGCGCGCGACGCCGCCAAGGACCGCGATCTCGTGGTCAACACCGGGTGGTCGTACAGCTCGGCCGACGCCTATCTGGGCGCGGGCGATCCGCTCGACCAAGGCTTTGCCCCACTGCTGGGCAACCTCGACGGACTGCCTCCGATCGTCATGCACGTGGGCACCGACGAGGTGCTCTACGCGCAGATCACCGCCTTCGCGGACAAGCTGCGTCTGTCGGGCGTGGAGCTCGAACACGTCGAGTACAAGAAGCTCTGGCACGTGGCCCATCTACAGGCGTCGATCCTGCGGGAGGCGGCTCAAGCCGTCCATCACATGGGCTCGTACCTGGGCCGCAAGGTCAGGGCAACGCAGACCGGCACAGTGTCACAGGTTGCGCTCACCGAGCCAGCGGCCGGCGACCTCGCCTGACGGAACGCCGTTGCGGACCTCGCCGATCATGTCGGCGAGGTCCGCAGTCGTCAGCTCCCCCGCCACCACCGAGAACGACCTCAGAGCACTCTCGTTGAGCACTCCGTCGGTGTAGAGCGGAACCACGTTCTGCGCGGGATACACATGATCGTCGTCGGGCAGCGTGGTCAGATCCTTCGCCAACGGGCCGAACGAGGCGGTGCGAATCGCCAGTGCACCGACCTCCCCGGCGTTCAACCCGTCGACGGCGGACTGCGCATCGAAATACGGAGTGAAATCGGTGAACGACGCCCCTGTGAACGTGGGACTCTTCGTGCCTTCGGCCATGACGTCCATCGGATCGACCTGATCGTCCACAATCCCCACGGTCTTTTCTTCACGACCCAGGAATTCGGTCACCGTCTCGTCGCCCGATTCACTGTCCGACGCCACCGCGATCGTAAGTCGATCCTCGGCGGTGGCGTAATCCCCCACCGACAACCCGGCCGGCAGTGATCGGTTCAGTTCGGTGTACACGTCCTCTGCCTCGGTTGCCGCAGACAGAGTGTCGAAGGTGCGCAGCAGCTCTCCGGTCAGATCGGGAACCATCGTCACCTCACCGCGGTCCAGCGCCGCGAGGTAGTCGGCCCGGTCTCCCAGGTCGTCCTTCAGCTCGACGTCCGCTCCCGTCGACCGCAGTCCACCGGCGTAGATCTGCGCGAGCAGACGCGACAGATCCGAGCTGCCTGCTCCGACGACGACGGGCTCGCCGGCAGGGTCGGTCGACTCGCCCGCACTGCAACCGCCGACCAGTCCGGCGATCGACATCACCAGGGCTGCTGCCAGAACCGACGATCGCACTGTCATTTTCTCCTGTTCACTGCCCGGGTGGTTTACCGATCTCGGCCGCGGGGCACTAGTGCGAACGAGACGGTAGTCGAACCAACCTTATGGGCACGCTGAATTCGACTACCATCCCGAGCAGCCCGAGTCCTGGTTTCGACGATGCCCCCGCAGCCCGGTGGCGGCGGTCGGCGATGGGTAGGACTGTGCCCGAACCGATGGAAGGACACCATGACCACCTCCCGAATCACGCGCGCGTTCTCCGCTCCGAGGGCAGTGGCCGCCGTAGCCGCACTCGCTCTCTCGGTCACCGCTCTTACCGCCTGCGGCGGAAATTCGGATCCACTGTCCAGCGGTGGCGGCGAGAGCAACAGCGACACCAACTCGATCATCGTCGGCTCGGCCAACTTCCCCGAGTCCGAGACCGTGGCGAACATCTACGCCGAGGCTCTGCGCGCCAACGGTTTCGAGGTGAGCACCAAGCTCAACATCGGCAGCCGTGAGGCCTACATTCCGGCAGTGCGAGACGGGTCGATCGACCTGATCCCCGACTACACCGGCAACCTGCTGCAGTACTTGGACGAATCCGCGACCGCCACGTCCTCCGAGGACGTCCTGGCCGCACTGCCCGCGGCACTGGGCGACGACCTCACCGTGACGGCGCAGGCACCGGGCGAGGACAAGGACGCCGTCGTCGTCACGCGCCAGACCGCCACCGAGCGCAACCTCACCACCATCGGCGACCTCGCCCCGTTCTCCTCCGAGGTGACCTTCGCCGGTACCCCGGAATTCCAGGAACGCGTCGGCGGCCTGCCCGGTCTGCGAGACAAGTACGGCCTGGACATCTCGCCCGGCAACTACATCCCGATCTCCGACGGCGGCGGCCCGGCCACGGTCGAGGCACTCGTCTCCGGACAGGTCGTCGCCGCGGACATCTTCACCACCGCACCCTCGATCGCACAGAACGATCTCGTCGTTCTCGAGGATCCGGAGAACAACTTCGCCGCCCAGAACATCATTCCGGTGCTGCGTACGGCCAAGCAGTCCGACAAGCTCACTCAGGTTCTCGACGCCGTGTCGGCGCAGATCACCACCGAAGAGCTCATTGCGCTGAACACGCGAGTGTCCGGTGACGAGAAGGTCGAGCCCGCGGCAGCAGCAGCGGATTGGGTCCAGGACAAGGGTCTGGATCAGCCGGTCAGCTGATGATCACCTTCGAGCAGATCAACAAGACGTACCCGGACGGCACCACTGCCGTCGACTCGCTGGACCTGGTGATCGAGCCACACTCGTTCACCGTGTTCGTGGGGCCGTCCGGCTGCGGCAAGACCACCTCGATGCGAATGATCAACCACATGATCACGCCCACCTCGGGCGTCATCACGGTCGACGGGCGCAACATCGCCGATATCGACGCGGTGAAGCTGCGCCGCGGCATCGGATACGTCATCCAGAGTGCCGGGTTGCTGCCGCACCGGACCGTCGTCGACAACGTCGCCACGGTGCCGGTACTCAACGGCGAATCGCGTCGCGCAGCACGCACAGCCGCGCTCGACGTTCTCGAGCGCGTCGGCCTGGACCCGGCATTCGCCTCGCGCTACCCGGCGCAACTGTCCGGCGGGCAGCAACAGCGGGTGGGCGTCGCCCGGGCGCTTGCCGCAGACCCGCCGATCCTGCTGATGGACGAGCCCTTCAGCGCGGTCGACCCGGTGGTTCGGGAAGAACTGCAGATCGAGATGCTGCGACTGCAGGCCGATCTGAAGAAGACGATCGTGTTCGTCACCCACGACATCGACGAGGCCGTACGGCTCGGTGATCGCATCGCCGTGTTCGGACCCCAGGGCCGATTGCAGCAGTACGACAAGCCGGAGACCGTACTCGCCTCACCGGCAACGTCCTTCGTGGCGTCGTTCGTCGGTCGCGATCGTGGCTACCGCGGCCTGTCGTTTCGGTCGGCACAGTCGGTGACCATGCACCCCATCCATACGGCGACGCAGGACGAGATCCACGGTCTGAGGCTGGACCAGGGGCAATGGGTCCTCGTCGTCGATGGGCAGCGCCGTCCACTCGGATGGATCGACGCGACCGGAGTCGAGAAGGTGCGCGACGGCCGGAGCATCGACGAGAGCACGGCGGCGGGCGGCTCCCTGTTCCTCGAGGGCGGCGATCTGCGTCAGGCACTCGACTCGGCGATCTCCTCGCCGTCGGGAATCGGTGTCGCGGTCGATGCATCCGGGGCGGCCGTGGGTAGCGTCGACGGGGCGGAGATACTCGAAAACCTTGCCGCACAACGCAAGTCGGAGGACTCCGAACGCAACCGGCACCACTTCCTCACTACCGGGGACAACGAACAGTGACCTGGCTGCTGGACAACTTCGATGTGGTTCTCGGCTACACGAAGACGCACCTGTATCTCTCGCTCGTCCCGCTGCTCATCGGACTGTTGATCGCCATCCCGTTGGGTACCGTCATTCGCAACACCCGTTGGGTTCGCCGAATCACGCTGACGGTGGCCAGTATTGCGTTCACGCTTCCGTCGCTGGCCTTGTTCGTCACCATCCCCGCGATCGTCGGTCTTCCCGTTCTCGATCCGTTGAACGTGGTGATCGCGCTGGCGGTGTACTCGACCGCGCTGCTCGTGCGCGCAGTACCCGAGGCACTCGATTCGGTGCCGTTCGCCGTGGTCGATTCCGCCGAGGCGATGGGCTACTCGACACTGCGGAGAGCAGTGACCGTCGAACTGCCACTGGCACTTCCGGTGCTCATCGCCAACATCAGGGTCGTCGCGGTCACGAACATCTCGTTGGTCTCGGTGGGCTCGGTGATCGGCATCGGCGGCCTCGGCCAGCTGTTCACCCAGGGCTACCAGCGTGACTATCCCGATCAGATTTTCGCGGGCATCATCTCGATCGTGTTCCTGGCGTTGATCTTCGACGCGGCCCTGTACCTGCTGGGGCGTCGACTCACCCCATGGACGCGGCTGAGCACAGGCTCGTCGAAGAAGAAGGCACGCGCATGAATCTCTTCTCCGAGGCGTTCTCGTACATTCTCGACGGCGGAAATTGGGCCGGTCCCACGGGAATCGGCGCACGGCTGATCGAACACATGTGGTACAGCCTGCTGGCAGTGTTGCTCTCGGCTGCCGTCGCGGTTCCGGTCGGTCTGCTCATCGGTCACCTGCGCCGCGGTGAGGCCGTCATCGTCGGGCTCGTCAACGCATTGCGGTCGCTGCCGACCCTCGGCATTCTCGTCTTTCTGGTTCTGGTGATCGGGTTGGGCCTGATCCCGCCGATCATCGCGCTGGTACTGCTGGGCATTCCTCCGCTGTTGGCCGGCACGTACTCCGGCATCGCGAACGTCGACGCCAACGTCGTCGACGCCGCCCGCGCGATGGGGATGACCGAAACCCAAGTGCTGTTTCGCGTAGAGATCCCCAACGCTCTGCCCCTGATCCTCGGCGGGTTGCGCAACACCACACTGCAGATCATCGCCACCGCGACCATCGCGGCCTACGTCAACCTCGGCGGGCTCGGCCGCTACATCTTCGACGGGCTCGCGCTCTACGACTACGGCCGCGTTCTGGTCGGCGCGATTCTGGTGGCGCTGCTGACCCTGATCGTCGACGGTCTGCTCGCCCTCGCGGTGTGGACGTCCGTCCCGGGAACCGGTCGCCTACGGCGGATGCCGACCGGACTCGCGAAGGTCTGACTCGTCCCACGACGAAAGACACCGGCGAACCGCAGGCCCGGGTGGGGGCCGGGTTCGCCGGTGTTTTCTTTCCGTTTTCCTACGCGACGCCCTCGGCTCGCGCTGCTGCCGCAACTGCGTCCGCAACGGCCGGGGCGACACGAGGATCGAGTGGGCTGGGCACGATTTTGTCCGCAGCCAACTCGTCGCCGAGAACCGAGAGGATTGCCTCGGCAGCGGCGAGCTTCATGCCTTCGGTGATGCGGCGGGCACCTGCGTCGAGCGCGCCCTTGAACACACCGGGGAAGGCGAGAACATTGTTGATCTGGTTCGGGAAGTCGCTGCGTCCGGTTGCCACGATGGCGGCGTACTTCCTCGCCACCTCCGGATGGATCTCCGGATCCGGGTTGGACAGCGCGAACACGATGGAGTCCGGGGCCATCGAGGCGATGTAGCTTTCGTCGACCTTGCCCGCGGACAGACCGAGGAACACGTCTGCTCCGGCCAGGGCGTCGACCGCTCCGCCGGCCAGTGCACGGGGGTTGGTGCGCGCGGCGAGATCGGCCTTGACGCTGGTGAGATCCTGGCGATCGGAAGAGACGATCCCCCGCGAGTCCAGCACCACCACGTCCCGGATGCCGGCCAGGAGGAGCATGTTGGCGCAGGCCACACCTGCTGCCCCGGCTCCGGAGATGACGACCTTCAGTTCGGAGGTGCTCCGGCCCTGCACCTTCGCGGCCCCGTTGAGCGCGGCGAGGACGACGATGGCGGTGCCGTGTTGGTCGTCGTGCATCACCGGGCATTCGAGAGCCTCGATGACGCGGCGTTCGATCTCGAAGCAGCGCGGTGCCGAGATGTCTTCGAGGTTGACGGCACCGAAGCTGTGCCGCATCCGCACGATGGTCTCGACGATCTCGTCGACGTCGTTGGTGTCGAGCACGATCGGGATGGAGTCGAGGCCCGCGAACTTCTTGAACAGTGCGGCCTTGCCTTCCATCACCGGCAGCGACGCGCGCGGACCGATATCGCCCAGGCCGAGCACTGCGGAACCGTCGGAGATGACGGCGACGAGGCGATCGGTCCAGGTGTATCGCTTGGCCAGCGCGGGTTCGGCGGCGATGGCGCGGCTGACCTGGGCCACTCCTGGGGTGTAGGCGATCGAGAGATCGCGCTGGGTCTCGAGCGGTGCCGCCAGCTCGACCGACAGCTTTCCGCCGAGGTGCCCGGCGAAGATCTCCTCGTCGGTGATTCCGGCGGGAAGGGCGGGCGTTGTGGGTGTTGCTGCGGTGTCTTCGACTGCCGTCACGGTGAAAGCTCCTCGCACTGTCGACCTCGACCGGCGAGGCGACGAAATGTCAACGAAGTGAGTGGTGGAAATGAGGGCCGTCGGAGTGCGCCAGTGCTGGCTGCAAACTGCCGAGAGCGTATCTCGCATGTGAGGCGGGTGCGCCTGCACGATCAGCGATGGGCTGTAGCCCTGTCGGTGCCCCAGTGTGCCACATCGCCACCCCACCTGACCACAGAGTCAGAGCGGGCGCTCACTGCCACCATTGTGTCCACAGGACGAGGCCGGTGGCGACGAAGACCACGATCACCCCGAGAACGGCCGAGAATCCGCGACGGTGATCGGTGACGCGCTGCGCGAACACGGCAACGATCGCGGCGACGATGTGTGCGGCGACCGAGAGACCACCAGGACCGGGGAATCCGCGGGAGTGCCCCAGATACTGCGTGACGGCGACGCCGATGGCGAGCACCACCAGTCCTGCGGTGACGATGCCGCTGAGCCCGCGCAGGAATCGGAGCCCGAACGATCCCCCGGTCATCCGCCGGCCACGAATCCGCGAACAGAATCCGCGATCAGCTGCACCGCGATGGCGGCGAGCAACAAGCCGGCGATGCGGGCCAACAGCGAGATGCCGCCCTCTCCGAGGAGCCGGATCAGCGCCGTCGAGAATCGCAGCACCAGGAAGAACAGCACGTGAATGGTGATGATGCCCAACGCAATTGCCAGGAACGAACCGGCGTCACCGTCGGCCTGGCTGACGTAGACGATCACCGCGGCAATGGCACCGGGGCCGGCCATGAGCGGAGTCCCGAGCGGCACGAGCGCGACGTTGACGTCCTCCGCGGCGGTGTCTCCGCCCGCGCCCTTTCCGGTGAGCAGTGACAACGCGATGAGCAGCAGCAACAACCCACCTGCGCCCTGCAGTGCCGGAATGCCGATGTGCAGGTAGCTCAGGATCGCTTGGCCGCCGATCGCGAACACCGAGATGACGGTCAGTGAGACGGCGGGAGCCTGCCACGCGGCCTTGTTGCGTTCTTCTTTGCTCTTGCGGCCCACCAGCGACAGGAACACGGGGATCGCGCCCGGTGGGTCCATGATGACGAACAGGGTGATGAGCACCGTCAGGTAGAGCGTCACGTCGAATGTCATGGGCGTGCCGCCGCTACGAGACGGTCGTATTGCTCTGGGGCCGTGGTGTATTCGCCTAATTTCACCGTCTTGTTGGTGCCGTGGTAGTCCGAGGATCCGGTGACGATCAGGTCCAGTTCGGCAGCGAGATCGGCCATCACCGCGGTGTCCTGCGGCGAGTGGTCCATGTGATGCACTTCCACTCCCCCGAGACCGCGCGCTGCGAGTTCGCGAATGTGATCGAGGTCGAGGATGCGACCGCGGGCACGAGCTCTGGCGTGCGCGAGCACACTGACACCGCCTGCCGCGGCGATCATGTCCACTGCGACCTCGAGGGGGGTGTCGACCTTCTCGACGTAGTACTTGCCGCTCGTCGCCAACGGACCGGCGAACGCGGCGTCCATGTTCGGAACGTAGCCGGCGTCGATCAGCGCGCGACCCAGGTGTGGTCGTCCGG
The DNA here is from genome assembly GCF_030056835.1 of Rhodococcus sp. IEGM 1372. NCBI lineage: Bacteria > Bacillati > Actinomycetota > Actinomycetes > Mycobacteriales > Nocardiaceae > Rhodococcus > Rhodococcus sp. IEGM 1372. The sequence continues at coordinate 45,308 of NZ_JASHKS010000033.1, forward strand.
CTGCCGCTCCGGCCGAGGCCAGCACCGCGTCGGGATCGATGGGCAGACCGTCCGCCGCCATCTTCTCGGCGATGGCACGCAATCGAGTGACCCGCTCGCCGCGCAACCGTGCGCGCTCGCCCGCGAAGGCCTTGTTCGCCGGGTCGAACAGATACGCCAGCAGATGCACCGGAACCGGCTCGCCGTCCTCGCCTCGCCCGGTGCAGGAGAGTTCCATGCCGCGCACGAGTGTGAGACCGGACGGCAGTGCCGAGGCCGCTTCGTCCCACCCCGCGGTGGTGTCGTGATCGGTCAAAGCCACCACCGACAGTCCCGCCTCGGCTGCGGCGCGGACCAGCTCGGCCGGGGTGTCGGTCCCGTCGGACGCCGTCGAGTGGGTGTGGAGATCGATGAGCACCTGCACAGTGTTCCAGGCCCACTCTCTCGTCGTTTTGCTGGCGTACGATTGCCCGCCATGCCGTCCCTTCCACCACGCCCGTCGCTGCCGTCACTGCATCGACGTTCGGCCAAGGCCGGTCCCGAGCCGATACCGCGCATTCCGGTGCCCACGGCCCGGGCGATCGTCGACTGCGCGGTCTACGTCGACGGGACTCGACTGCCCGGGAGATTCACGCACACCTCGGCCATCGCGGAGGTCCGTGCCCGCGGTGAGGGATTCGTGTGGGTCGGTCTGCATGCACCCGACGACCACCAGATGAGCGCGATCGCCCAGTGTTACGGCCTGCACGAGCTGATGGTCGAGGACACCGTGCACGCCCATCAGCGGCCCAAGCTCGAGCGCTACGACGACGTCGCATTTCTGGTGCTGCGCACGGTGAAGTACGTCGAGCACGAGTCGGTGACGACCGCAAACGAGATCGTCGAGAGCGGCGAGATCATGGTGATGGTCGGCCGCGACTTCGTCATCACTGTCCGGCACGGGGAACATTCGGGGTTGGCCGGTGTGCGTCAGCGCCTCGAAGCGAACCCGGAACAGCTCGCACTCGGCCCCTCGGCGGTGCTGCACGCGGTGGCCGACCACGTCGTCGACGAGTACCTCGCGGTGACCGACTCGATCGAGCGAGACGTCGACGGCATGGAAGAGGAAGTCTTCTCGCCGCACCACCATGTGCCCATCGAGAACATCTACCTCCTCAAGCGGGAGGTCGTCGAGCTGCGCCGGTCGGTGACACCGCTGTCCACGCCGTTGGCGCGTCTGGTGCAGGAGCCGAGCGTCCCCAAGGCGGTGCGACGCTACCTGCGCGACGTGCAGGACCATCACACGACCGTCGCCGAACGTATCTCCGAGTACGACGAGGTGCTCAGCTCATTGGTCGACGCCGCGCTGGCGCGAGTGACGATGCAGCAGAACCTGGACATGCGCAAGATCTCGTCGTGGGTGGCGATCGCCGCTGTGCCGACGATGGTCGCGGGCATCTACGGGATGAATTTCGACAACATGCCCGAGTTGCACTGGACGTACGGCTATCACCTGATGGTCGCGGTCGTGTTGTGCGTGTGTATCGGACTGTGGCGGACGTTCCACAAGAACGACTGGCTCTAGCGACCTTTCGGAGATTGGACAACGTCCAACAGAGTCCGACGGTCGTTGGTGATTACCCCGACCCCTTCCGGGTCACGATCCCGTCGGTCCTGACCGGATGAGACTGCAGAAGCCCTGCATCCTCGTCCGGAAGGGATCGATGAGAATCCGCTCACTGGTACTGGCCGTCGCGATCATGACCGTCTGCGCGCCGGGTACAGCGCATGCCGGGTCGAACCCCGATCTCGGTCCCGTGCTCACCGTCGCTCCGGCCGCCCTCGACCACGCCCTCACGTGCACCCCCGATCTGCACGACGCCACCCGCGATCCGGTCCTGCTCACCCCGGCCTTCGCCACCGATCAGCAATCGTTCGGTTGGAACTATCTGCAGTCACTGCCCGCCGCTGGGATACCGGTGTGCAGCCTCTCGCTTCCCGACGAGGGCTACGGAGACCTGCAGGTCGCCGCCCAGTACGTGGTGCATGCGGTCCGCACCATGGCAGCCGACAGCGGTCGCCAAGTCGTACTGATGGGTCACCAGCACGGTCCACTCGACGAGCTGTGGGCATTGACGTTCTGGCCGGATCTGCCCGCGCTGGTATCGGATTTCATCTCGCTCGCCACCCCGTACAACGGCACCGACTCGGCGCGCTCGGGATGCGACGACTCGCAGGAGTGCCCGCCGGCGAACTGGCAGATCGCCACCGGATCGAAGTTCCTCACCGCGCTGGCGGCGCGTCCGTTGCCCGCGGGGCCCAGTTACACCTCGATCTACACGACATTCGACCAATTGATCTATCCACAACCGCACGCCAGCACCCTCGCCGGGGCCGCGAACATCGCCGTCCAGGACATCTGCCCGCTCCGGCCCGTCGAACACTTCAACATCATCGGCGACAACGTCGCCTTCAATCTCGTCCTCGACGCGCTCGAACACGACGGACCTGCTGTGCGCGAACGCATTTCGGACGACCTGTGTTTCACCACCACGATGCCGAACCTGCGTTACGACGCGGATGCCGCGATCACCGGACTGAAGTACCTGGCCGAGGTGCCTCTGCACCTCATCTTCGATTCCGTCACTGCCGAACCGGAATTGGCGTCCTACGCGCGATGACTTCTCGTCAGAGACTGGCCGCAGATCGATTCGGATCGCGCACGTCGATCCCAGCCTCGGTCCAGGCCTCCCGCAGGGCCGCGGCACCGCGTAGACGCACCCACGCGGCCTCGGTGCCGGTCAACGGCACGGCGGCCAGAAAGCGAACCGGGTCGTAGGGCTCGGGCAGCGTCAGATCGGCGATATCGCTCTCGCCCAGCAGCACTGCGGTGAACGGCGCGTTGGTCCACAGCGGCTCGCCCAGGTCGAGCAGCGCGTCCTCGACGAGCACGACGCCCTCCACCGCCGGAGAGGCAGCGAGCACGGCCAGGGACTTGTGCCCGCCCGACGCCACGCCTGCCCCACCGCGCAGAGTCAGCACCAGTTCGGCTCGGGGGCCGCGCGAGGGATCGGCGACGAGTTCGTTGGGGTCGGCCATGGGGTGACGAGAACAGCCGAGACTGACGTACCGGACCACGTCGGAATCCGCGCCGAATCTCAGCACGTCCAGTGACTCGAGGCCGAGGAACGTCACCGACGCCGACGACGGATTCTCGTCGCCGATCTCGGTCACCAGATGTGCGCGTACCGCTTCGATGACACTGTCGCTCACCTGACCCATCCAACACCACCGATGCCCGAGAAGTCCGTTCGGAGGTACCACCGCACCGGAGGTGGGTACCGTCGTACCCGTGGTCTCCGTTCTCGCAGTTGCCGACGAAACGATCGAATCCCTGTGGAGTCCGCAGGTGAAGTCGCTCGGAGTCGACCTGATTCTCGGCGCGGGCGACCTCCCGTTCGATTACCTCGAGTACCTCACCGACGCGCTGAACGCACCGTGTGTGTTCGTGCCGGGCAATCACGACGCGGACCTCACCGGATACTCGGCCGGGCGCGCCGGGTGGATGCGTGCCGGGCTGCCCGCCACCTGGCCGGGACCGGTCGGTGCCGTCAACGTCGATCGTCGCATCGTGTCGGCGGCAGGCCTGCGGATCGCCGGTCTCGGCGGGTCCATCCGCTACAACGGTGGGCCCAATCAGTGGACCCAACGGCAGCAGCGACGTCGATCACGAACCCTGACCCGGACGTTCGCGTGGCATCGCAACGTGCGCAAGGACCTTCGGCCCGTCGACATTCTGCTCACCCACAGTCCACCGCTCGGCGTCGGCGACGACACCGACCCGGCGCACATCGGTTTCGACTGTCTGGACGAGGTGACGCGTCGACTCTCCCCACAGTTGTTGTTGCACGGCCACATTCATCCGCACGGTCACACCCCGGACGATCTGACCCTGCACGGCGCGGCGGTGATCAACACCGTCGGATACACCCTCCTCGAGATCGAACCGGGCGGCGAGAGACCGGATTTCGAGACACCCAAGATCGTGAGGCGCAGACATGGCACGTGACACCGGATTTCCGGCCGCCGATGCGGAGAACGACTTCACCCGCCAACGCCGCCGCGCCGACGTCGCACGTCTGGTCGGGTGGCTGCGTCGTCAACCCGACGACGTCAACACCATCCTGCCGTTCGACGAGGTGGTCGCTGCCCTCGGCAAGGTGGGTGAGCGTCACCTCGGCCTGCAGGTCATCCGCGTCGAGACCATCGTCGGCAGTGTCGATCGCACGCGCGATTTCGATCGGTTCTTTCGTCCGACGTCGGCGCGCATCCGCGAACGCTGGCAGCGACTCGCGGCTGCTCAGCGCCGCGGCGAGGCGATGCCGCCCATCCAGGTCTACCGCATCGGCGGAATGCACTTCGTCGTCGACGGGCACCATCGGGTCTCCATCGCCTTCGCGATGCACCGGACGTCGATCGACGCCGTGGTCACCGAGATCATCACGCGCATCTCCCCCGAGGGCATCACCCGACGTGGCGATCTGCTGATCAAGGATCACCGGCGCATCTTCCTCAGTCGTGTCCCGTTGGTGGGCAAGGCACGCGAGGCCGTTCAGGTGACCGATCCGTTCGATTACGCCCAGCTGAGCGAATCGGTGGAGGCATGGGGCTTCCGGTTGATGCAGGAGGTCGGTGAATTCGTCGACCGCGGTACCGTCGCGCGGCGCTGGTTCGGTGAGGAATACCTCCCGGTGGTGCGCATGGTGCGCGCAGCAGAGATCCTCGAGGACCGCACCGACGCCGAGGCGTACCTCTGGATGAGCCGGGAGCGTTACCGCCTGGTGCGCGAGCACGTGTGGAACGACGAGATCGTCAGCGAATTGCGACAGAAGGCGCTGGGCAAGCCCACTCGCCCGCAGTGACACGGTGCCGTCGTCGGGGCCCGCTTCCCTCGTTCGGCGATATCTGATAATCACTTAGATGCATTCAACAATTTATTTGCGTCTGTTCTAGTGCATTTCGATACGTAACGAGGTAGTTCTTCCATGTCCACCCGCCGCATACTGCTGCCCGGACTCTGTTTCATCGTCATGACTCTCGCCGTTCTGCAGACGATGGTCGTCCCCATCGTCGGAACCATCGGCACCCAACTCGGCGTCAGCACCACGGCCGCCGGTTGGGTACTGACGGGCAACCTCCTCGCAGCGGTCATTGCCACCCCCGTCATCGGACGGCTCGCCGACCTGCACGGCAAGCGGCCGGTGCTCATCGGTGTACTCACCGTCGTCCTCGCCGGGTCCTTGCTCGCAGCCCTGACGCACTCGCTGCTCTGGTTGATCGTCGGTCGCGTCCTGCAGGGAGTGTCCTATGCCCTGTTCCCCATTGCGCTGGCGGTACTGCGCGACGAGATGCCCCCACGAAAGCTCGTCGGCTCGATGGCCGTCCTGTCCGGGACACTGGGCGTCGGCGGCGGCTTCGGACTGGTACTGACCGGGTTGCTCACCGCCAACGGAGCCGACTACCACCGCGTGTTCTGGCTCACTGTCGTGTTCGTCGTGCTCGCCCTCGCGATCGCCTGGTTCGGCGTGCCGGCGCGACCGAGGACCAGCGGTGGCACCGTCGACTGGTGGGGTGCCGCAGGACTCGCCGTGACCCTTCTGCTCCTGTTCCTCGCGTTGACGCAAGGCCGCACCTGGGGCTGGGGTTCGGTGGCCACCATCGGCTGCGCCCTTGCCGGTGTACTGACGGGGACGCTCTGGTGGCTGCTCGAGAAGCGCACCGCCGAACCGTTGGTCGCGCCTCGAATGCTCACCCACGGTCCGCTGCTCGCCACCAACGTCGCCACCGTGTTCGTCGGTATCGGGATGTTCGTCAACTTCCTGGCCTGCTCGTACTTCGTGCAGACACCACGAGCTGTGGCGGGCTACGGCTTCACCGCCAACGTTCTCGAGGCGAGCGTCGTCTACCTGCTACCCGGTGCGGCGGTCGGTGTGGTTGCGGCCGTCCTCAGCGGTCGTCTCATCCGGTCCTTCGGGCCGCGTCGAGTTCTGATCGCAGGTGCGGTGATCGGGCTGGTCGGCTTCGTGTTCGTCGCGCTGGCTCACGATCACACCTGGCAACTGATCACTGCCGGTGTGGTCATCAACGTGTTCGTCAGTCTCGCGTTCGCTGCCCTGCCCAACCTGCTCATGGCCGAGGTGGATGCGGCGGACACCGGAGTGGCCAACAGTGTCAACTCGATCGTCAGAACCGTCGGCACGTCGATCGCAAGCGCAACACTGTCCACCGCACTGGCCATGTTCGCCATCGACGGGACCGGGGTCGCCCGTGAAATCGTCTACACCGCGGCCTTCGCCGCCGGTGCGGTGGCCTGTCTCGTCGTCGGACTGGCGGCCCTGGCCATCAAGAGCACTCCGACCACCGGCGAATCGGTGGTCGGCGGCCGCAGCGAACCGGCCGTTCCGGCTGGCAGTACTGCCAGGTCTGCGCCGACGACCTGACCACTGCCCGTGCCGCGACCAGGGAAGACGAACGAAATCACGCGCGACGCTCCTTGGCAGAAAGCTCGTAATGTGCTGGGAGGTAGCAGTTTTCCCTGTCGCGGGCCCACCTCGTCGACCTAACGTCGGAGAAGTACGAACACCGACGAAAGGGAACACATGAACACCCGAAAGATCCTCACCCGCGCAGCAGTGACCGGGGCTCTGGTGGCCATTCCTCTGGTGGCGATGGCAGGCACCGCGTCGGCCGATCCACTGTGGACGGACCGGGGCGACAATCACACCCGATACGACGACAACCGAAACGACGAGCCGAACCAGTTCGAGCTCTCCGAGCTGTTCCCCCAGGCACCGGCGCCGCAGCTGCAGAATCCGGCACCGAACGTGGTGCCGTTCAACTTCTTCCAGGGCTACCAGCTGCCGAGCACCGGCTCTGCGTTCTGAGCCTGCGGCATGTGCGCGGAACTTCGTAGCCCACTTCGGGCGGATTCGAGCGGTGGTCGCAACGGGCCTGATCATTAGGGATGTTTGCGA
>NZ_JASHKS010000098.1:0-283 GCF_030056835.1 Rhodococcus sp. IEGM 1372
CCACACGACAACCCATCCCCAGCTACCACCGCCGAAAACGTCGCGCAGCCTGACAGCACCTGAGTCGGGCTACTCGGCCGCCCAAGCCATTCCCTCTCTCGAAGCCGTGCGCCAGCCGCGCGGCTTCGGCGGGCTGGCCCCCTGCGCGCACGGTGCTGTCGATCGGCGCTGACGGGCCAGGCACCTCACGCATCAGCAGTTCTCCTGCTCGCCCGAGCTTTCACCGACGACGGGAGTGTCAGATTAACGGTGGATCCGACCTTGGCGTCGGTTAGTTTCCGTT
>NZ_JASHKS010000034.1:0-49465 GCF_030056835.1 Rhodococcus sp. IEGM 1372
GTAACCCTCCATAGCTTCTCGAATGACTCACCAGAAGCTTGGCAAAGAGGGGCGTATGACAAACGCGCGCGCATTTGCGGGGACTCGGGGGGGCGGCGGGGACTCGGGGGGCGGCGGGCTCAGGGGCAGCGGCGGCTCAGGGGGTGGGTCAGGTCAGTCGAGGCGAGCGAGCACCACGCGCAGTCCGATGACACTGGCGATGGGGAACAGGGCCGCGACCAGCCACGGGATGGCTGCGCCCCAGCCGGTGTCGGGGGCGGCGTCGATCACCACACCGAGTGCGGTCGATCCGATGAGCACGCCGATGCCCCCGAGCGAGGCCATGAATCCGTAGTACGAGCCCAGTCGACGTTCGGCGGCCATGCGCGGCACCAGATCTCTGGCCTGCGGCATGGCGATCATCTGCCCCAGTGCCAGCAGCAGCACGAACAGGGCGGCCGGGACGAGACCGACCAGACCTTCCAACTCGAAGGGACTGAATGCCGCGACCAGGGCGAAAGAAACTGCCATGACGGCGAATCCGATCGGCAGCGTGATCCTCGGTGATACCGCGGCGACGCGTCGGGTGATGGGCAGTTGCGCAGATACCACCAGTACTGCCGAGATCGCGAAGAACCACCCCAGCACCGTCTGCGAACCCCAGGCGCGTTCGACCTCGAGGGGCAGCAGCAGGTACAGCTGGTTGTAGGTCACCAACTGCGCGCTCATCGCCACCGCGAACAGCACGAAGGTTCGGTTGCGCACCACGTCGGTCCAGCCCGAGAGCCATGGGTCGTCGCGATGTTCGCCGCGCTCACGCGGCAGCCACCGCACGTGAGCGGCGACGACCAGAACGAAGATCGCCGCGGCCACGAGGCACGCGATCCTGAAATCGACGAGCAGCAACACCGATCCGACGAGCGGGCCGGTGAACGAACCGATCTGGCTGCACACCGACATCAGCGCGAAGCTCTCCACGCGCGTGGGTCCGCCGTCGCGTTCGCTCTTGCCCGCCTCGATCGCCACTGCGGATTCGACTGCAGGGGAGAACAATGCGGCTGCAAATCCCACCATCACCGTCGCGATCAACACGGCAGGTAGCGAATCGGCGAAGGCGAGACCGACAAATCCCAGCACCCGCAGAACACAGCCGACGAGAACGACCGGCTTGATACCCCACCGATCGGCGAGGGTGCCACCGACGAAGAACAGTCCCTGCTGCGAGAACGTTCTGATTCCGAGAACCACTCCGACGACCGCGGCACCGAGCCCGAGGTCGCTCGTCAGATGCACCGACAGATACGGCAACACCATGAAAAAGCCGATGTTGAAGGTCATTTGAGTGAGGACGAGCAAGCGGACGGTGGGGGTGGCCCGCCGCAGATCGACCAGAAACGACCACCGCCACCGCGTCGGCGATCCGTCGGTCCTCGTGCTCACGTACTGCGCCCTCCTGCGTCGACTTTCTCGATGACGCTACCGGTCTTGCGCACGCGTCCCGAGGTGGCACCGGCGAGCGAGACTGCGAGAACGGCGAGTGCGATCAAGGAACCGAGGGGAGCGGCGGTGACCCACGGTGCCCTCTCGACGGCGGCGACCCCGTCGGACAGTATCAATCCCCAATCCGCAGTGGGGGGTTGCGGACCGAGGCCGAGGAATCCGAGGGCCGCGAGAGCAAGAGCGACACCGGGAAGCCGAATCATGGCGTGCCGCAGCACTACCGGAACGACGCTGGGCACGATGGACCCGAACAGGATTCGCGCATTGCCTGCCCCGAGTGTCGGCAGAATGGAGATGTACGGCCGGGCACGAGTCTCCTCGACCAGGGCGGCCGTGTGCGCGGCGAGCGGAGCCCACGTGACGATGAGAACGGCAACGGCCGCCCCGCCTGCACTCGGACCCCAGATCGCCGCGATGAGAATGCCGGTGACGACGGGCGGGGCCGCATTGGTGACCTCGACGAGACCACGCGAGGCCCGCGGAATCAGTCCCAGCAGCACGCCGACCACCAGGGCCGCGAACGTCACCGCCAGCGAGAGTCCGATGGAGCGCAGTGCGCCGTCGGCGACGCGGGCCAACAGATCTCGACCCGACGCGTCCGTACCGAAGGGGTGTGCCGATGACGGGGCTGCGAACTTCTCCCGCGTCGTCGCCTGGCCGTCGCGTGGGAGTCCGGCCACGACCATGATCAGCAGGACCGACGCCGCCGCGATCGGCACCACCCAACGCCGGGGTGACGGGTGGAAGACGCCGGACGGGATGGGCATCGCCTTCTCGTGCAGTGCGCTGCCGAGCAGTAGCCGTCGGGCCAATTCTGCCGTGATCCCGAGGACGGCGCTGACAGCCAGCAGAAGGATGATGTCGATCTGCAGGGCGGGAAGATCCTGTGATTGCGCATCGCCGAGAGTGGTGCGGCCCAATCCCGGTATGGCGAAGACCTTTTCGACGGCCACTGCGCCACCGGTCATGGCGACCATGATCAGCCCGATCTGCGAGGCGAGCCCGGGGAGGGCACGTCGCAGAACCGCACCGGCGATCTGCCGCCGCGAGAAGCCTGCGACCGTCCACGTGATGACCCAGCCCTCGGTGAAGGTGACGGCGATCGCGTCGGCGAGAAGGCGTCCGATCAGCCCGCCTGCAGGCAACCCGAGCGCGAGTGCAGGCAACACCGCGTACTCCGGGCCGTTCCAGCCGTACGCCGGGAACGACAACCACACGGCTCCGACGAGGACCAGCACCGACGCGAGCAGAAACTCCGGCATCGACGTGATTGCTGCGGCGACGCCACCTCCGGTTCGCTTCGGGGTGCCGCTCAATCCCGCCCGCACGCTGGGGAGCACGACCAGGGCGGCCGTGACGACCGCAACCAGCATGGCGAAGCCCATGAGGGTGAGCGAGACCGTCAATGCATCCAGAGCACCGGGCAGTACGGGCTTGCCGGTGTTCCACGATGTTCCGGGATTGCCCGACGCGATGCCGGTGAGCCAGTCCCAGAACATCCGCAGCGGCCCGGCATCGAGCCCGAGGTCGCGGCGAATGGCCGCCAGGGCCTCCGGGGTTGCTTCCTGTTCGGCCGAGCGAGCTCGCAGAATGCTCAGTGCCGGATCGCGATTCGACAACCACGGCAGCATCCCGACGAGGAGGACCACACCGGCGACGGCAACCAGCCGCGAGACCGCTGTTCTCACTGCTTACTCGAAGGCGGTCTGGTTGGTGATGAGCGTGCGTTCCCGCGGATCGCGGGCGACACCGGTGAGGCCTTCGGATTCACCCTGGATGACGCGTTCGTGCAGCATCGGCACGGCCGCATCCTTCTCCAGGATGAGCTTCTCGGCGTCCAGGATCGCGGCGCGGCGGTCGTCTCCTGGTTCGGTGGCCGAGGCATCAGCCAGCGCCGCGTCGACCTGCGGGTCGCAGAACTGGGAGATGTTGAACGATCCCTCGCAGGCGAAGTCGGAGTACATGTATGCCACCGGGTCACCGGAGTCGAGGACGGTGGCGCGGGAGAGGATGAAGGCATCGAATGCACCACTGAGCGCGTCGGTTTCGATGAACTGGTATTCGCGCACCACCTGCTCGACCACGAAGCCCTTCGCCTCGAGTTCCTGCTGCAGCAGCACGGCGACCTCGGGAAGTTCGGCGCGGTCGGTGAACGTGGCGAGGGTGATCTTCTTGCCGGTGGCATCGCCCGCCGAGGTCTCGGTGCGCGCCGGACGGTCCGCCGCCCACGGCAGCGCGGGGCCGAGCAATCCGTTCGCAGCGTCGGCGCGACCCTCGTACACCTGCTCGACCAGACGATCCTTGTCCACCGACTCCCGTGCGGCGGCGCGCATGGCGGGGTCCGCGAACACTCCGGACGACGTGTTCAGGTACAGGGTGTTGGTGCGCGGCATCGGAACCTCGTGCACCAGCGACTGGTCGATGTTGGCGGCCTGCGACACCGGAATCGCCTCCACCACATCGGCGGTGCCGTTACGTAGCGCTGCTGCTCGGGCCGTACCGTCGGGCACGAAGTCGACGTCGATGCCGGCGAGCTTCGCGGGCTCACCCCAGTAGTTCTCGTTGCGGTCCAGCGTGGCACTGACCGTGCCGTTCACTGTGGTGAGCACGAAAGGTCCGGTGCCGGTTCCGACGGGGTCGCTGCCGCCTGCAGAGTAGGCCGCGGGTGCCAGGATGGCGAGCTGCGGGCTCGAGAGTCGTTGCGGCACCAAAGGATCGACGTCCTCGGTGGACACCTCCACCGTGTCGTCGTCGGTGGCGGTCACCGTCAGCTCGACCCCGTCGAGGATGCGCGGCTTCGGCGCGGCGGTAGTGGCAGCAGTCAGTGCGGTGACGACGGCAGCGGAGTCGAGTGGCGCACCGTTGTGGAACCTCACGTCGGGTCGGAGGTCGAAACTCCAGGTCCGGTCGTCGACGCGATTCCAGGCGGTGGCCAGCGCGGGCTCGGCGTCGCCGAGATCATCGAGGGTGACGAGGGTTTCGGCGGTGGACCAGCGCGAAAGCTTGAAGGCATCATCGCTGAACTGCGAGAGCCCCGAGCGCGGCGGTTGCAGCATCGCCACGCGGGCTCGATCTGCGGTGTCGTCGGCAGCACCCGAAGAGAAGCAGCCGGTGAGCGTGAGGGTGCCTACCGCTGCCAGGGTGCCGATACGGAACACGTTGGTAGACAACAGAGTGGTGGTCAATGAATCTCCTGTGGTGGTCATGCAAGCCGGGGTACGGCGTCGATCAGGTCTCGGGTGTAGGAGTGCTGTGGTTCGGTGAGAATGTCTCGTACGCTGCCGGTTTCGACGATTCTGCCGTCGTGCATCACCGATACGTCGCTGCAGAGTCGAGCGACCGCAGACAGGTCGTGGCTCACGATCAGCAACGCGCTGGGCAGTCCGGCCAGGACCGCGAGGACCTGCTCACGCAGATCCGGGTCCAGTCCGCTGACCGGCTCGTCCGCCAGCAGATACTGCGGTTCGCATGCCACCGCGCGCGCGATGGCGACGCGTTGATTCTGACCACCGGACAGTTCCGTCGGTCGGCGTTGCAGATAACGCTCGTCCAGCCCGACAGCGGCGAGTGCGGCACCCGCTTTCGCTCGATGATCGCCGTCGACGCCGAGAAGTCGAAGCGGCGTCGCCACCAGATCCAGCACACTGCGGCGTGGATCGAGGCTGGTGGCCGGATCCTGGGGTACGTACTGCACGAGTGTGCGAAACCACCGCAGCGATCGCGCGGAACCCGGACGTACTGTGCGGGCGTCCAATTCGATGGCCCCTCCGGAGGGCACATCCAGCGCCAACAGCATGCGCAGCAACGTCGTCTTTCCCGAACCCGATTCGCCGACGACGGCGATGCGAGCGGCCGGTGGCAGCGTGAACGAGACGGCGTCCAGCGCGGTACGAGAAGAGCCGTGCCGTACGTAGGTGCGCGTGATGTCCGTGGCCACCAAGCCCGTCATGGCGCGACCAGCTGACGAAACGGATCGGCGGCGCGGGCCCGATCGAGCATGCGCACCACGAGCTCGGATTCCGGGCGCTCGAGAATTGCTGCCGTGGAACCGGATTCGACGACCTTCCCCGAGTCGAGAACCATCAGGTGATCGCACAGCTGCGCGGCGACGGCGATGTCGTGCGTGATCAGCAGCAGCGACGCCACCTCACGGAGAGCGTCGAGCACCCGCGCCTGACTGATCACGTCGAGGGCCGTCGTGGGCTCGTCCGCGATCACCAGCGGGCTCTCACGCGCCAATGCGACTGCGATACAGACGCGTTGACGCTGGCCACCGGACAGCTCGAGCGGGTGCGAGGCCAGGATGCGTTCGGTGTCGCGCAGTCCCACGCGCTCGAGCAGCGCGGAGGCGTCGGGTGTGCGGAGTTGTTTGCCGACGGTGACCATCGGGTTCAGTGCGGTGGCCGAATCCTGGAAGACCATCGCCGGGCGGGCGGGGCGTGGCCGGCGGGGCGTCGGAACTCCGGCGACGTCGTGGCCGTCGACGACGATGCGGCCGGTGCAGGTGATGCCCGGCGGGAGCGCTCCGACCAACGCCGAGGCGATCAGCGACTTTCCTGATCCGGACGCGCCGAGCAGGCCCAGGCGTCGGCCGTCGGGAATCTCGAAGGACACGTTCCGGACGATCCGCGCGCGTCCGGCGTCGATGCAGAGGTCATCGACGGCGAGCACGGATTCTCCTGAGGATAGAAATGGGAACGACTTCGACAATCGTTGTCGATAGATGACTGTAGGCGAGTTCGAACGACGACACAAATTAGGCTGACCGGATGAGCAGGGCGAGGGACACGCAACGAGCGGCCGTCTACGACGCAGAACAACTGGTCCGCACCATGTTCGATCGCGCCGAGGAGCGGGGCCTTCGCGTGGTGCAGGTGTTGGGTTCCCAGATCACGCTGCCGATCGAACGAAAGTTCGCCTCCCTCGACTCGGTACAGACGTACGTCGATGCGGTGCTGCGGCTGGATTGGGTGGCCGCAACGTGGCCCGATGCCGGTCGTGTGGTCACCGTTCGAGCCCGATCGGGTTCGGCTGCGGCGCACTACGAATCGGACACCGCCACCATCGCAGTGCCCCTGCACAGGGGCAACAGGGCGTGGGCGTTGCGGGAACTGGTGGTGTTGCACGAGCTCGCGCACCACTTCGCCGACGAGAACGAGGAACAACACGGCGGCGCATTCGTCGACCGCTACATCACTCTCGTCGGCGAGATCGTCGGCTCGGAGGCCGGGTTCGTCCTGCGCGCGATGATGGCCGAGAGCGGCGTCCGCATCGGCTGATGCCGTTCGGGTGCATCATGGGAGACGCAGCCCACACGACGAGGAGATGTCCATGACCGTCAAGATCGGTGTTCAGCTTCAGCCCCAGCACGCTCCCGACTATCAGTTGATCCGCGACGCGGTGTTGCGCTCGGAGGATGCGGGCGTCGACATCGTCTTCAACTGGGACCACTTCTATCCGCTGTACGGCGACCTCGACGGTGCGCACTTCGAGTGCTGGACGATGCTCGGGGCCTGGGCCGAGCAGACATCGAACGTCGAGATCGGCGCACTCGTCACCGGCGGCGGCTACCGCAATCCGGACCTGTTGGCCGATATGGCGCGCACCGTCGACCACATCAGCGGCGGACGGTTGATCCTCGGCATCGGCGCCGGTTGGAACGAGAAGGACTACGACAACTTCGGGTACGAGTTCGGCACGGCCGGTTCGCGACTGGCCTTGCTGAAAGAGAGCCTCGCCAGAATCCGCCACCGCCTCGACGTCGGAAACCCGGCCCCGACCCGCGACATCCCGATCCTCATCGGCGGCGGCGGAGAGAAGAAGACGCTGAAGATGGTGGCCGAGTACGCGCACATCTGGCACAGCTTCGCCGACCTCGAGGCGCTGAAGCGCAAGTCCGAGATCCTTGCCGAGCACGGCACCACCGTCGGACGCGACGTCTCGGTCATCACCCGCTCGGTCGCGTGGCCGGGAGCGGACACCGCCCAGGACTTCGTCGACGCCGGAGCCACCCTGTTCACCGTCGGCGTCAACGGACCCGAGTACGACCTGGCCGAACTCGGCCAGGCCATCGCGTGGCGGGACGCGCACAAGTAGTCACACGTCACTCCAGTTCGCTGAGCGAAACCCTTGCGCGTGGCGCGTTTGGGTGAGTGGGCCCTGGTCCGCTTAGGGTTTTGTACATGGTTGCCGTACGCGCCTCACGCGCGCTCGTGGTTCTCGTTCTCGGACTGTTGATGGCCCTCACGCTCGCCGCGTGTGGCACGTCGAATTCCGATGATCAGGCGGCGGCAGGTCCGACCGACCTGTGCGCCCCTCCCGGAGTCGACAGTGCGTCGTCCACCCCGACGAACTTCGACGCTGCCGCAGCAGCCGCGACGGAGGACAGATACACGACGGACAATGTCACGCCGCTGGACCGGATCGACACCGCGTCCCTCGGATTGGCGACGCCGGGAGTGCTGACCGTCGGAACCCTGTCCGATGCGCCGCCGAGCATCTGCCTGGACTCGGCCGGTCAGTACACCGGGTACGACAACGAGTTGCTGAAGGCCGTTGCCGAGAAGCTCGGTCTGCAGATCAACTTCTCGGGCACCGAGTTCTCGGGTCTGCTCGCGCAGGTTGCGGGCCGCCGTTTCGACGTCGGGTCGTCCTCGATCACGACGACGGACGAGCGACGCAACACCGTCGGATTCACCAACGGATACGACTTCGGCTACTTCTCCCTCGTGGCCACCACCGGCGGCCCGATCAGCCGGTTCGAGGACCTGAACGCAGGCAGCAGGATCGGCGTCGTGCAGGGCACCGTGCAGGACGACTACGTGGTGAACACACTCGGCCTCGATCCGGTGAAGTTCCCGGATTACAACACCGCGTACGCGAACCTGCGGACCGGTCAGATCGACGCCTGGGTGGCCCCGTCCCAGCAGGCGGAGGGCTTGGTCAAGCCGGAAGACGGCACCGCGATCACGCAGAACACGTTCTCGCTGAACAACTTCGTCGGCTGGGCCGTCGCTCGCGACAATCAACCGCTGATCGACGCATTGAACTCCGGTCTCGACGCGGTGATCGCTGACGGCACCTGGGCCACCCTGTACTCCGACTGGGTACCGCGCGAACTGCCCGACGGCTTCAAGCCGGGCAGCAAGGCCGCCCCCGAGCCGGAGCTACCCGACTTCGCTGCCATCGCGGCACAGAACGACGCCGACGCTCCCGAAGCCGTTGCCGTTCAACCCAAATCCACGCTGGCACAGCTGGCGGATACGTTCTTCGACTGGTCGCTGTACAAGTCCGCCATCCCGGACCTGTTCAAGGTGGGCCTGCCCAACACGCTGATTCTGGCGTTGGCGTCGGGCATCATCGGTACGGTCCTGGGCATGTTGCTGGCCCTGGCCGGGCTGTCTCGCACCCGCTGGCTGCGCTGGCCGGCGCGCGTCTACACCGACATCTTCCGCGGATTGCCCGCCGTGGTCATCATTCTGATCATCGGACTCGGAATCGGACCGGTGGTGCAGGGGGTGACCGGCGGCAATCCGTACTGGCTCGGCGCCGCGGCACTGTCACTGCTCGCCGCCGCGTACATCGGTGAGATCTTCCGATCCGGCATCCAGAGCGTCGAGGCCGGTCAGATGGAAGCTGCGCGGGCACTGGGCTTCAGCCGTCGCCGGTCGATGAACCTAGTCGTCGTCCCACAGGGTGTCCGACGCGTTCTGCCGGCGCTGATGAACCAGTTCATCTCACTGATCAAGGACTCGTCGCTGATCTACTTCCTCGGACTGCTCGCCACTCAACGCGAACTGTTCGCCGTCGGTCGAGATCTCAACGCACAGACCGGAAATCTGTCCCCGCTCGTCGCCGCCGGATTGTTCTACCTGGTGCTGACCGTGCCGCTCACCCATCTCGTGAACTACATCGACAAGCGACTGCGCACCGGCAAAGCCGAGCAGACGCTGGACCCGGTCGAGCAGGCCGTCGTCGTGGAAAGAGGCTGACATGACTTCTGTTTCGCTCGTAGGCAAGGACATTCACCTGTCCTTCGGCACCAACAAGGTCCTGCGCGGGGTGAGCATCGACGTTCCGGCCGGCACGACGACGACGGTCATCGGGCCGTCGGGGTCGGGCAAGTCGACGCTGCTGCGTGCTCTCAATCGACTGCACGAGCCCGAACAGGGCGACATCCTGCTCGACGGCAAGTCGGTGCTGAAGGACAACCCCGACGAGCTGCGTCAGCGCATCGGCATGGTGTTCCAGCAGTTCAACCTGTTTCCGCACAAGACCGTTGCGGACAACATCGCTCTGGGCCCGCGCAAGCTGCTCGGTCTGTCCAAGGAGGCGGCTCGTGCGGCGGCGATGGATCAGCTCGAGCTGGTGGGACTGACCGACAAGGCGGATTCGCGTCCGGGCAACCTGTCCGGTGGCCAGCAGCAGCGCGTCGCCATCGCTCGGGCCCTCGCCATGAAGCCCGAGGTGATGTTCTTCGACGAGGCCACCTCCGCTCTGGACCCCGAATTGGTGAAAGGTGTGCTGGCACTGATGGCCGACCTCGCGAAGGGCGGAATGACCATGGTCGTGGTGACCCACGAAATGGGCTTCGCGCGATCGGTGTCCAACAGGGTGCTGTTCATGGATCACGGCAGCGCCGTCGAAACCGGAACGCCGGAGCAGTTGTTCGACGATCCGCACACCGATCGACTGAAAACGTTTCTGTCGCAGGTGCTGTAGCGAGCATCGGTCAACTCGGTACCCGGTACAGACGCCAATCCGGTTGATCTGCACCGTCGTTCGGAACTTCGAGAACGAGTGGATACAGGTCGGCTCCGTTGTCGTAGATCGTCGGATATCGCCGGTTGACCGCGTCGGACACTCCGCGGCCCTCGTTGGGCACCGTCAGCAGATACTGCACGCCCGCCGATGCCGGGTTGTTGAGGATCTCGGTGAAGTCCAGGTCGGACGGAACCACGAACCGCTTCGGGTGTTCCGACGCTGCCACGACGGCGAACCCGTAGACGGTGTCGAGGAGGATCGACCCCTCCGGGAGGTTCTGGCCGTCGAGGTACGACGCCAGTCGACGTTCGGTGGAGAAGGAATCGATGACTCGACGGGCCGCGATCGCCTGGGGATCGTCGGCCCGAGGATTTTCGTCGAGGAGACTGCCGAGGGCGTATTGCTGACTGGACAACCCCGGCTGCACCATCGCCCACCCCGTGACCGGAAGAGCCAGCGCACAGACCGTCAGTGCCACCGCCGCGGCGGCAGGACGCAGCGGCGCGAGCACCGGGCGGTGCCGTCGGTAGGCCCCTGCGCGCCGGGTCGGCCGTTCTCCGGTGGCCGGGAACAGTTGCACCACAACGACTGCGGCCAATGGAACGGCACAGATGAAGAATCGCAGGAAGCCGAACGTCGAACCGGTGATGTAGCTTGCGGCCTGGAAGCCGAGCACCCCACCGAAAAGCAATGGTGCCACAAGGAATTCGAGGTCTCGGCGACGCAGCGCCAGCATCGCGGCCAGCGGTAGCGTCACCAGCAACGCCGGTCCCAGCACGACGACGGCACCGAGCGAGAACAGGCCGGTGCCGATCAGGTCGCCGCTGGACCCGCCGGACTGCGTCAGAATCGCGGCGTTTCCGTAGCTCGAGGACAGCTGGGCGAGCGCCTCGCCGGTGATCAGCCAGCTCGTGCTGATCCACACCAGAAACACTGCCGTGCCGGGCCCTGCCACGAGTACTGCGTCCAGAATTGCTCTGCGGCGCATGCTTTTCCAATACGGCCGGCCCTGACGAAGAGCCGTCACGACCGCCACCAGTACCGCGGCCAGAGCTATCGGGACGACGCCCTCGTAGCGAGCGAGGAAGGCGAGAGCCAATGCGACGCAGGCCAACAGGAGATCGTGAACGTCGTCGGTGTTCATCCATCGAATCAACCGTCGTACAGCCCAGCAGAGGAAGAACAGGAAGCCTGCCTCGCTCATGCCGTTGGCTCCGTAGAAGACGATCATCGGGTTGATCGCGAAGACGACGGTGAGCAGGAGGCTGTATCGGCCGGGAAGTCCGCGGTCTCGGCAGATCCCGTGGATCATCACCACTGCACCGGCCATGAACACCGCCGACACCGCGATGCCCGAGATGTTCCACCGGGTGATCGCCGGCCACCACGATGCGAACGCGACCATGGGCAACTGCGCGAGGGCGGTCAACGGCGTGAAGATGAAGCCGATGGCCGACACGTGCGGATCACGGCTGAGCAGCACCGCCTGCGCGGCCGAGGTTCGCGACAGTGCGTCGCCGAGGAGATAGCCGAAACGCATGCTCAGAGTCAGCCCCACCGCCAGGTAGCCCGCCAGCGCGCTGCCGAACACGATCCAGGGGGTGCGCCGATTCACGTGTTCTGCTCTTCGCCGACCGGCGGCGCGGCCGGGCCGGACAGGCCGTGGAACGTCTTCTCCCAGTACGACGGATTGCGAACCAACTGCCAACACCCCTTGATGGCGGCCACGCTCATCATCACCCAGTACAGGGGCATCGTGAGGCTGGGAACGAGCAGGTACGCGTTGTCGCTCTCTCGGCTCGCGATGAGGTACATGTACACCGTGGCGATGTTGCCCACCACCAGAGACAGCAACGAGAAGTAGTAGATGTAGGGCGGAAAGAGCTCGGCCACCAATGCCGGCTGACCGAGAATCCATGCCGCCGTGTTGAACCAGAAGACCATGTTGATGCATGCGGTGATCGGTGTTCCCGCGAGCAACAAGGTGAAGCGGTAGGTGCCGACCGGGCCGAGGGCACGAACCGTAGAGACCGGTCTGCGCATGTGCACCAACCACGTCTGCAGATAGCCCTTGTACCAACGAGAGCGCTGGCGAACCCAGTTGATCGGATCGCTGTTGGCCTCTTCGAGAGTGGTGGAGTCCAGCACCGCCGTCGAGTAGCCCGAGGCCGCGATGCGCACACCGAGATCGGCGTCCTCGGTGACGTTGAAGCCGTCCCAGGCCCCCACCTCGTCGATGACATCGCGGCGCAGATGATTCGAGGTTCCGCCGAGGGGAATCGGCGAGGTGCTGGCCATCAGACCGGGCAGCAGATACCCGAACCACAGTGCGTAGTCCGCGGTGAACCACCCGGTCAGCAGATTCTGAGAACCGTTGTGGAACGCCAACTTCGCCTGCACACACGCGACGGTGTCGGGGAGCCGCTCGAAAGCAGCGACGACGCGACGCAGTTGCAGTCGCTCGGGCAGATCCTCGGCATCGAAAATCGTCACGATCGTCCCGGTGGCGAAATGCAATCCGTAGTTGCATGCTTTCGGCTTGGTGCGAGGGTCGCCTGCGGGCACCAGGACCACGTCCACCGAATCGCTGACGCCGCTACGCGCGGCCGCCTCGATGGTGACCTCGTCGTCCTCTTCGAGCAGCAACAGAACCTGCAGCTTGTCGGCGGGATAGTCGAGGCCGGTCATCGCCGCGATGAGGTCACCCACCACTTCCGGCTCGTCGTACGCCGGAACCAGAATGGTGTAGTACGGCAACCGATCGTCGGGAACGGCCCTGGCCTCCTCGTCGGTCACCGTGACGATCGCCGACGCGTCCAGACCACGGGAGAACAACAGTAGGCGGTCGATCATCGCCAGCAGATATCCGATGGTGCAGACGACCGTGACCGCGAGCAGCGTCCCGACCGGGGCGAACACTCCGCAAGCGAGGAGCAACAGCGCAGCCCCGATCGCCGTGTACTTCTGCCAGGGAACGAAAGCAATTGCAGCCGACGCCAGCGGATTTCGATCGGCCAATCCGTTGATCGCGTCGTAGAGCGCAGCTGCTCGGAACTCGTCGGTTTCCGTTCCGACACGCGGGGGCGTCGGTCGTCTCTCCATGGGAGTTGTGGTCACAGCGGCGCACCGTCCGCCAGGGCCCACTGCTGGCGAACGAGTCCGGTGCCGAAGGTCGTCAACAGCTCACGATCCTTGTACTCCGGATCGTCGTCGATGGAGATGGCGTTGCCCCGAAGCAAGGTGCCGATCGCCGTACCGAGATTCGATGCCATCGACGGCATCGGCTGCGGGAACGCGGCATCGAGGTCGTGGTTGTCGACGCTGATGACGGTCACACGTTGGAACACACCGCCTCGCTGCCACTGGAACACGAGCTTGGTCCAGGTGAGCAGCAGTGCGTCGCTGACCGAGGTGTACAGCGCACCCGTCACCCCGCGTCCGAGATCGACGGTCAGGGGTTGGCTCGTGCGCGTGTTGGTCAAGCGATACAGGGTGCTCTCCGGATAGACGGCCAGACTGGCCCGATTGGTCGTCGACAGAACGTCGACCACCACGGTCCGTGGTCTCGACCGCAGGTCCCAGGCGGAATTGCCTTCGTCGGCGCGCATCGTCTGCCGAGTCAGAGTGGCTCGAGTTCCGAAGAACGCACGGACCCAATCGAATTGCTCGATATCGAGCTCGCTGAAACCGACCGGCGGAACCAAGGGAACCGATGCCGCACCAGGTGGTCCCGCCGGTGCCGCCACGGGGGTGCGGTCAGGTAGGGGAACGAGAGCGAGAACCACGGCCGCCACGATCGCGACGACGATCGAGGTCGGCGACCATTTCGCCGTCGGGACAGCGAGGCGGCGCGGCCGACGCTCGTCGAATCGGCCGCGACGCGCAGCGAGATAGAAGGCGCTTCCGGTGACTGCTGCCGCGCCGACGGTCGGGACGAGCTGCAGCCACACGATGTCGATCTGTGGCCACAGCACCAACATCAGTGCAGCAACTGCCAATCCGGACGAGACGGTGCACACGAACCCGAGCCACCCGCGCCGTGTGGTTCGGCCGACGGCGATGGCACCGGCGATTCCCGCCAAGAGCACCATCACCGTCGCGTAGGCGAAACGGCCTCCGCCCAAACCGATGGCGACCAATCGGTATCCCAGCGGACTCAACGCGAGCAGCAACAGCCAGACGGACCAGAACCGACCCACCGGCCGCAGTCCGAACATCAGTATCGCGCCGCCGAAGAAAAACGACAGCGCCGCAAGAACATCCAGGTGTGCCAACTCGTACTGGTCGGCGTAGCGCGGCAGCCACAGCGCCTTGATCGCGATGGACACCAACAGGCAGATACCGCCGACGATGTTGTCGGTCTGACGATCGTGGATGGGCAACTCGTCGGC
This sequence comes from Rhodococcus sp. IEGM 1372, assembly GCF_030056835.1. NCBI lineage: Bacteria > Bacillati > Actinomycetota > Actinomycetes > Mycobacteriales > Nocardiaceae > Rhodococcus > Rhodococcus sp. IEGM 1372. Next base: position 14,634 of record NZ_JASHKS010000034.1, read on the forward strand.
CCGACGCCGCGCGACCCCCTGCGCCGCAACGACAGCGAGCAGGGGCAACACGAAGATGTACGCGGTGATGGCACCGTCGGACGCCTCCTGCGCCAGCCGCACCCAGGTGGGAAGGAACGCGAGAACGACACAGGCGAGGAGAACCACCCAGCGCACGACCAGGATGCCGAGCGGACGCCGTGCTCGCCACCGAGGTGGCGCGGTCGGCTCCGCGCCCGTGTTGGGTGCGGTGTCCACTGTCATGTCGAGTCGCTCATGTCGAGTCGCTGTGCCGGCTCGGCGCGGTCGTCGACCGGCGCGCTCGAAGCGCAAACACGAGTGCGCCCACTCCTGCGACTGCGAGGACCGCAAGACCGACTCCCACGACCAGCACCGTCGTTCGGTCGGTTGTGTTCTCGGGCGCCGCTGCGGTGTCGTCCGCACCGGACAGTGCCGCGCTCGACAGTGAGATCGGTTCGGTGTTCTGCGCGGCGAACACGATGTCGCCGTCGAGCGCGAATTACCGAGCCGGGTCGTCGTCGAGCCAGGACAGCATGGCGTCGAATCGGTCCGGAGCCGAGTTCCAGGATCCGACGAGAACTGCGTTGTCCTGCACCGACGTCACCTGCACCGTCGCGAAGGGCTCGTCGGTATCGACCGTCAATTCGGTGGCACCGCCGGCGGAGTCCGGGTCGGCGACGCGAAATGTCGTCTCGTCGATCGAGGACAGCGGCAGGGTCACCGTGTCCGGCAATTCCGAGACCGGCGCGATCACGAGGGCGGGGGCACTACCGTCGAACGCCTGCTCCATCGACACGACCTCCGGGACGAGGGGCAGACTCGACAGACGCTGCAGTCCAGTTGCCATCGTGACCGCTCGGACGACTCCCGCGTAGGACTCGTCCGCCGTCGCGATCTCGAACTGCGGCATCAGCGCCTGCGGCATCGATCGCAGTCCCAGCGGGGCCGGTGTCGTGGAATCCGACGACCGCACCAGAGTCGAACCGTCCACGGTCACACTCGTATCGGCGGCCGCGGAGCAACCACCGCCACCCGTGGTCGACGGATGGTCGACGGAAATGTCGAGTGTCTCGACGCGGGACAGTGCCGAATTCGGAACGTCGATCCAACGATCGAGCCGACCGGTGTCGTCGGCCTCCCACACTGCGAGCGGTGACCCGTTCACCGTGGCCCGCACCGATCCTGCGCCCGGTGTGTAGCTGCCGATCAGGTGCACGGACAGGTTCGATGCAGATCGGCCGAGCCGGGTCTGATCGATCGTGATCGACGCGGTCGCCGTGGCACCGCCCGAACCGGTCACCGTGCCGATGCCGAGGTCGTCGAGCGTGATCGATTCGGGCGGAAGTTGCGCTGTTGCCGACGATGGTCCTGCCGAAGCAGCCGTGGAGACTGCGATGTCGGCGAGATCACTGGTGATGAGGCGGGCCTGATCGGTCAGATCCGATCCGGTACCGGTGAGGTACATCCGTGGTGGAGCCTGGTCGACGGGGTAGATCAGTTCCACACCGGCGTCGGAGTTCTTCGCCAATACGACCGACCTCTCGAACGGTCCGTCCGGTGCCGCCCCTGCCAGCTCACTGTCCGGCCGCACGGCGACCCGGACCGGCTGCGCCCCGTAGTGGTGGACCACCGAGGTTGCCACAATCGTTGCGGCGGTAATGGTTTCGCGATCCGCGTCCGACGGGACGAACAGCGTCAGCGTCCTCAGCACTACCGGCAGAAAGTCCGCAATGGTCCCGGGCACCGCCGGTTGCCCCTGGTAGGCCACGGTCGCGTCGATCAATCGGACGGCATCGGAGGCAGGATCGGGGCAGTATCGATCGTCGGGAATGAGGGACGGGATCAGATCGAGGGCGATTGCTCCGTCGACCGTCGGCACCGCAGCCAGTGGAATCGACACCGCGGTGGTCGGTGCGGCGTTGTCGAGTGTGATGCGGGTGATCGGCCGACCGTCCGATTCGACGTCGACCCAACCCCGGTCGAGCCAGGCAGGCACTGTCAACACTGCATCGAGCATCGAGGGCATCGAGCCTGCAGGGGACGGCACGGTCAGTCTGGTGGCCTGTCCGGTCGAGTCCACGGTGGTGGACCGACCGAGTCCCAATTCGCCGAAGGTGAAGCGGTCCACATAATCCTGTTGCTCTCCATCGATCGGTTGCGCCGATACGAACGGGGCCGTAAGCAGAAACGTAGTTGCGACGAGAACTGCCGTCGATGCAACGTATGCGATTCGCATTGGGGGATTTCCAGCTTTCGCATAATGAAACGGAAACCCGAACTGTACTGCGTATTCCCGATCTTCGGTACATCGGAAGTCTTACATTTACCCGTCTGGATCGAAACGCGGCCAGAAACATACTGGGAGACACGAAAGTTCGACTCAATGAGCGGCACAGCCCGGTGGAATCGAATTCCGGCGCAACGGTGCTCGTCGAATTGTACGAATACGGTGATATTGTCGTCCAGGGGCCGTCGAATTCACGATTTTAGAAATTCGCGCAGCAGACATCTAGCATTACGCCGATGCGGATCGTTTCGATGTTTTCACGGTGCGCAGTGGGCGCAGCAATAGTGCTGTCCCTCGCGCTGAGCACCGGTGTGCCCGACGCGGCAGCAGCCCCCGAGTCCGGTGCCCGCGTCACGGCAAGCGTCGACGGTCTCGCACTCGACGGGAATCCGTGGTGGCCGACCGGATTCAACGCCTATCAGCTTGCGACCGATTGGTCGGTGAACGCAGGGTGCGGCGCGATGGTGGACCTGGACAGCTACTTCGGTGCGCTGCCTTCACATTCCCTCACTCGGTTCAACGCATTCCAGGCGCTGGCGATCAACCGATTCACCGGCGCACTGGACTTTCGCCCGATGGACGCGGTCTTCGCGGCGGCCGAGGCGCACGGACAACTGGTCGTCCCGGTTCTCTCGCCACAGGACGGGGCCTGTGAAGGAAACGCCTTCAAGGGCAGACAGTGGTACGTCGACGGATGGACGACGCCCCCTGCCGTCCCCGACACGAATGCGGTGACGAGCTTCGAGCAGTGGATGCTCACCGCTGTGAACCGGTGGAAGGATTCGCCCGCACTGGCAGCCTGGGAATTGGTCGGTGAGCCGGAAACCAGCTCGTGCACCGACGCGGCGTGCTCGTGGACCACCCGGACATGCACCGCCGACGCCGCCCAGGTTCTGCGCTCCTTCTTCGACACCGCAGGGCAGCAGCTCCGCACTGTCGATCCCCGCACCCTGATCACCGCCGGTCTCACCGGCGGCGGACAGTGCGGTAGCCAGGGTGACGAGTACGAGTACCTCGCCCAGTCGTCGTTCGTCGATGTGCTGCAGTACCACGACTACGGATACGACGGTGTGCCCTTGCCCGGAGATCAGTGGAACGGGCTGCAGCGGCGGATCACCCAGAGCGCTGCGGTGGGCAAACCCCTCCTGGTCGGGGAGATCGGCCAACTCGCCGGTTCCTGTAGCGATATCGGCTCTCGCGCAACGAGTATCGCCACCAAGATCGACGGCCAACGCGCCGCAGGCACAGCCGGAGCTCTGCTGTGGGCCTTCGTACCCGACCCGCGGCCGGGCGAGTGCACCTACGACATCGGACCCGGCGATCCGCTGTGGCAGACGATCGGACGTTAGGGCATCCTCGTTGTCCGCGACTTCACCTGAGCGTTCCTTTACTTTCGCTTTTGGGTGACAGCGTGCCGTGACATGAAGCCACTACCCTTGTTCGCGGTTCACGACGGAAGCTCCAAGCGCTCATCATTGACGTGCAAGTACAAGTGCGGGGATGCGTGCTTTCACGAGGTTCCCAACACGTCGAAGGGCGAGTACTTCGGCGACATCGTCAAGACCGCCATGTCGCGGCGCGGTGTGATCAAGGGCGGTGCCATGGCGGTGCTCGCCGTGGGTGCCGGTAGCGCTCTCGCGGCGTGCTCGACCGATGAGCCCGCCACCACCGGAAGCGGAACCTCGAGCACGTCGGGTGCCGACACCCCGCCCGTCGACGGTGTGGATTTCGTTGCGGTGGAACCGAACACCGAGGACGCAGTCGTGATACCCGAGGGCCACGAGCAGGCCGTCGTCATCCGCTGGGGCGACCCGGTGCTCGACGGCGCTCCCGCGTTCGACTTCGACAACCAGACCGCTGCCGCTCAGGCGATGCAGTTCGGCTTCAACAACGACTTCGCCGGCCTGCTGCCGGTGGAGGGCACGCCCAACGCATTTCTGCTGGCGGTCAATCACGAGTACACCACCGAGCCGGCGATGTTCAAGGGCTACGACGAGGAGAACCCGACGCGCGCGCAGTTCGACATTGCGCTCGCCGCGCACGGTCTGACGGTGGTTCAGGTTCAGGGCGAGGGCGACTCCGGCAAGCTCACCCCAGCGATGGGCCGCTACAACCGTCGCATCACCGGCACCACGGAGTTCGTCGTCACCGGCCCCGCCGCGGGCAGCGACTTCCTCAAGACGAGCGTCGACCCCACCGGCACGAAGGTGCTCGGCACGTTCAACAACTGCGCGGGCGGTCTGACGCCGTGGGGCACGGTGCTCTCCGGCGAGGAGAACTTCAACCAGTACTTCGGCAACGCGGAGTCGGTCACCGAGACCGTCGCCGCCGAGCGGCTCGCCCGCTACGGCATCGAGGGTGCAGCCAGCGATCGCAAGTGGGAGACCTTCGACAAGCGCTTCGACATCGCCCAGGAGCCCAACGAGCCCAACCGATTTGGATACATCGTCGAGGTGAACCCGTGGGATCCGCAGTCGGCTCCGATCAAGCACACCGCGCTGGGACGCTTCAAGCACGAGGCCGCCACCATCTACGTCACCGACGACGGCACCGTCGTCGCCTACAGCGGTGACGATGAGCGCTTCGACTACATGTACAAGTTCGTCTCGAGCCGCAAGATGATGCCCGGCACCGGCGCGGCCGCGATGCGCAACAACCTGACGCTGCTGGACGCGGGCACGCTGTACGTCGCGACGCTCACCGGCGACTCCCCGGAGGAGATCGACGGCTCCGGCGCCCTTCCCGCCAGCGGCGAATTCAAGGGCACCGGAACATGGGTGCCGCTGCTGCGCACGAACGAGGACGGCCGCGGCGAGTCCCTCGTCGACGGCATGACCGCCGAGGAGGTCGCGGTGTTCACCCGCCTGGCCGGCGACAAGGTGGGCGCGACCAAGATGGACCGCCCGGAGGACTTCGAGCCCAACCCGGTGACCGGCAAGGTCTACGTCGCATTGACGAACAACGCCAACCGAGGCACCGAGGGCAAGGCCGGGGCAGACGAGGCCAACCCCCGCAACACCAACAAGAACGGCCAGGTGCTCGAGCTCGAGGACGACCACGCAGGCACGTCGTTCACCTGGAACCTGCTGCTGGTGTGCGGTGACCCGAACGAGGCCGACACGTACTTCGGCGGCTTCGACAAGAGTCAGGTCAGCCCCATCTCGTGCCCCGACAACCTCGCGTTCGACTCGAAGGGCAACCTGTGGGTCTCCACCGACGGCAACGCCCTCGACTCCAACGACGGCCTGTTCGCCGTGGTGCTCGACGGCCCACGCCGTGGTGAGACCCGCCAGTTCCTGACGGTTCCCGCGGGCGGCGAGACCTGCGGTCCCATCGTCTCCGACGAGCGGGTCGTGGTGTGCGTGCAGCACCCGGGCGAAAGCGACGACGCCACCGCCGACGCACCGATCTCGCATTGGCCCGACGGCGGCGACACTCAGCCGCGGCCGTCCGTCGTCGCCGTGTGGAAGTCGGCGTAGTAGAGGTACACGTCAGCGCCGGATCGCCGCGAGGTCGTGAACCTTCGCGGCGATCACGGCGTTTGTGGGGTGTGGATCACCAGCGAGCCAATGTCCTCAACGATTCAGGTGTGCCCGCGTAGTGGTTGATATCGGTACGCCCGTCGATTCCGGGAATCGTGCCGCGGTCGGTGAACTGCCAGAACAGCCAGTCGATCCAGCCGCCGGGCAGCGGCCCCAGCTCGTCGCCATAGTCGGCGATCCACAGCGGATAGCCGTTGAACTCGTGGGTGTCGGCCATCGCCGTCCGCCAGAAGTTCGGATAGGTGTAGATGATCGGCTGACGCCCGGTCAGCGTCTGGACGGTATCGAGATACCGGTGCGTCCAGTCGATCACCTCGGCCGGCGACCTGCCCTTGGCATCTTCGAGGTCCAGCACCGGCGGCAGATCGCCTGGCCCGTTGATGCCCAACACCAGTGCCGAGTAGTACGCGCCCTGCAGCTCGGGTGACAACGTCACATCGGCGTAGTGGTACGCCCCGCGCGCCACGTTCGCCGTGCGCATGACGATGGAGTCCTCGACGAAGTACGGGTTGACGTAATCCAGCCCCTCGGTGGCCTTGACCATCGCGAAGCCGTGGCCCGCAGCCTTGACGGCATGCCAGTCGATCGCGGTGCCGTCGATGTGTTGCCACGACGAGACGTCCGGACCCTGCGGAACAGCGGACGCGATCCCGGGCGCAGCGCAGGCGATGACGCCGACCGAGAACAATCCGAACAGGGCACGCAGCGTGCGGGAGAAGACCACCCGGGTGAGGTTAGGGGCCCGGACCTGGGCACTCAATGGTGAACAGTCACTAATGCGTTCTGTCCACAGACGTGATTGAGTCGTCGGTGATGAGACGTGGGTAACACTCACGCTGCCGATGGCGACATACCCAGAGTCGGCACGAACAAACAAGTCCAATGGAAACACGAACTACATCTCTTGGCTCGGAGGCGCACCCATGACTGTCGTGAACGATCTCTCGCATCTGGCTCTCACGGAGCTCGACCCGTCCGACTACGCGGTGCCGACAATCGCACCGATCCGAACCACCGGACACCTCGACCCCGTCTTCTGCATCCACCCCTTGGTGGGTCTCGTCGATTGCTACGCGGGCCTGACCGCTCACGTGGACGACGACCGCCCCATCTACGGCGTCCAGGTACCCGCGTCCGGTGAGCGTGCCGAATCCCTCGCGGCCCTGGCGGCGCAGTACGCCGACGACATCGTTCGCATCCAGACCGACGGCACCGTCCATCTCCTCGGCATGTCGTTCGGTGGAGTTCTCGCTCACGCCATCGCCGTCGAACTGCAGAATCGGGGCGTCACGGTCGGCGCACTGACGCTGCTCGACAGCGACCCTGTCCGGGCCCGCGCCGAGGGTGCCGATCTTCTCGCCGCCATGGGTGACGAGATCGATCGCAGCCATGTCGAAGAGCTGCTCGCCGTCGCCTCGCACAACGACGAACTCGTTCAGCGCCACCTGCCCGGCATCTACTTCGGCGACATCCTCGCCGTCTCGTCCCTGGGGACCGACTCCGGTTCCGCGTGGCATCCCTTCGTCTGCGGCACCGTCGCCAAATACCTCGTGCCCGACGCCACCTCGTTCGACGTCGTCGGCCCGTTGGTCGACAGCTACCTCAGCTGATCTCGCGCTACCCCAGCCAGTCCAGTACGGCCGCGGCCGTCCACGATTGCTGCATGCTGCCGAGCGGCTTGCCGGTGAACGGCTCGTAGTACTCGGCGAAGCTGCCGTCGCTGGCCTGGCGCAGGCCTTCGTCGCGCAACGACAGTGACCGCTCGGACCACCCACGACGCGCGAATGCCCACGAGAACAGCCACGTCATCACCGGCCACACCGGCCCGCGCCAGTACTCACGGGCACGGAAGTCCTTCGAGACCGGGGACGTGGACGGCGGAACCGCGTACCGCAGATCCGGGTGCCCGCAGAATCTCGTGCCCTCGAAGATCCGAAGCAGATTGCGTTCCTGCTCGCGGGGCAGGCCGCCACACAGCAACGGCGCGAACATCGCGATGGTCTCGGTGCCGATCCACTGGCCCGTCCGCAGATCGAAGTCACGGGCCCCGCCGGAGCGCGCGTCCGTCGTCGCGATGACTCCCTTGCGGAACTTCTCCGCCCACGACCGCAGCTCCCGAACATCGGAGTGCGGACGCGAATGGTCCTCGCCGATGGTCGCGAGCACATCGCAGGCCACCGCGAAGATGGCGCTGACGAACACATCCTCGACGGCGAAGCTCATCTTCGTCTTCAATGCGTCGTCGTCGTACCCGACCTGCTTCATCTCCTCCACCAGCCAGATGTAGCGGTCGTACTCGAGATTGCTGGGCCGCTGGGAGGCGTCGCTGATGACCGCCTTGTCTTCCCGGAAATACGGATCCATCTCTCCGGGAACCACATTCGCGTAGGCCGAGTCCCACCGCGGCGAGTTGTCCATCCCAGACTCCCAGCCGTGGAAGACGGCGATTCTTCCGTTGTCGTCGACGTCACGAGCCTGCGCGAGCCAGCGATGCCACCGCACCAGATCACCCCAGCGGCGATCGAGAAACTCCTCGGCGACGGCACGCGTCGTGCGTCCGTGACGCTTGGAGTGGTCCAGGATGCGCTGCACGGCGATCGCGTGGACCGGCGGTTGCGTGATGCCCGAGGTCTGCGGGCTCATCGGTGCGTGTGACGCGAGCGTGCCGGTGGCCCACCGCGCCGGGCCGGGGAAGTAGCCGTCGACACCGTTGGCGAACACGATGTGCGGGATCATCCCGTTCTTCCACTGTGCGGAGAGCAAGGTGTCCATCTCCACCACGGCCCGCTCCACGCTCAGCGGGGCCAGTCCGACGGAGACGAACGCCGCATCCCAGCTCCACATGTGCGGATACAGCCGCGGAGCCGCACTGGTCATGGTGCCCAGGTCGTTGCCCCTGAGCAGATAAGCCGCGCGCGCTGCCAGCTGCGTGGAAGTGAAACCTCGATCGCCCATGCAGACAGTTTGCGTGCACAGGCGACATTCCGCTCGTTTGAAATTGCGGACCGAACCTGTCCTCGATCGCTCCTACTGTGAACATCACCAACCACCAGGAGGAACAATGACCACCGAGAACACCGACATCGTGAAGATGCTCGACGAACAACGCGCCAATTTTCACATCACCGTCCGCGGAATCACCGAGGAACAGGCGCGCACCCGCACCACCACGAGCGAGCTGACCCTCGGTGGGCTGCTGCATCACGTGATCAGCAACGAGCGCCATTGGATGAAGGTGATCGCCGACCTGGACGAGAACGCGGAATTCGACATGGAATCCGCCGGCGGCGAGTACGTCATGGCCGAGAACGACACCGTCGCGGGGTTGATCGCCGAATGGGAAGAGGTTGCGCGCTCCACCTCGGCTGCGCTCGAGACGTTGGACCTCGACCTGTCGGTCCCGGTTCCGACAGCACCCTGGGCACCCGAACGCATCTGGCAGAGCGCACGATTCACGGTGCTGCACGTTCTGCGCGAGATCTCCCAGCACGCGGGACACGCGGACATCATTCGTGAAGAACTCGACGGAGCGAACACCACCCGGACCTGGGCAGCCGAAGCCGGTATGAGCTTTTGAGTAACCTGCTTTCATGACTCGTACTGCGTTGGTGACCGGAGCAAGCCGTGGCCTCGGGGCCCATATCGCCCGACTTCTCGCGCCGGATCACCACGTATTGCTCGGCGGACGATCGGCCGAATCTCTCGAGCCGATCGCGTCGGAACTGGCAGGAGCTACCCCGTGGCCGGTGGAACTGACCGATCCCGACGCGGTTGCGGCGGCCGCGTCGGGCATCGATTCTCTGGATGTGTTGGTGCACAACGCCGGAGTCGCGGCACTGGGGACGGTCGAGGAGTCGACGACCGATGATTGGCGGCGGCAGTACGAGGTGAACGTGATCGCTGTCGTCGAGCTGACCCGTTTGCTTCTTCCTGCACTGCGAAAGGCGAACGGCCATGTGGTGCTGATCAATTCGGGTGCCGGAATTCGCGCGAACCCCGGGTGGGGCGGTTATGCGGCGAGCAAGTTCGCGCTACGGGCCTTCGGAGATGCACTGCGACAGGAAGAACCGTCGCTACGCGTGACGTCGGTGCATCCCGGACGCATCGACACCGAGATGCAGCAGGAGATCGTCGCGCACGAGGGTGGGGAATACGACGGCTCGAAGTTCCTGCAGCCCAGCTCTGTTGCCCGTGCAGTACGCAACGCCATCGATACGCCTGCCGACGCACATCCCACCGAGGTGGTGCTGCGCACCAGGTGAGCGAAAGTCCCCTCGGTCGTTGCGCAGGCTCCACTCCGGCCTCGTAGCAGGGGGCGAGTTTCCCCTCACGACAGAGGGTTCGGCGCGAGTCTGGTAGTTCGTTGGCCAGACGACTTGCGTGGGCCCCTCGGCTACGCACGTTGCCTGTAATCAACCCCGCTGACCTTCGTCGCTCAGAGGTCGTCGAGTTTCACTATGCCGTCTTGCAGGGCCCTGGCGACGAGTGCCGCCTTGGTCGGTGCTGCCCGACCGACGCGGGAGTATTTGTCTCGAATTCGTGTCAGGTGGGTGTTGACGGTTCCCAGGGCGATGTGGAGGCGCGTACCGACTTCGACTTTGGAGTCGCAGTCCAACCAGACCTTCAGGACTGCAACTTCACGCTCGGTCAGTCCGGGTGACGCGTACGTCGGCTTTGGTCGTCGGCCATGGACTCGCCCCGATGCGAGAGTGGAACGGGTGACGGGCGGCCTCGGGCCGAGAGGGTTACGCACTGTCCCAGGCACTGCGACGCGCGTCTGGACTTGGGGTCGACGATCGATCAACACCATCGGGTCCTCCTCGAGATACCGGCCTTGAGGCCGATGAGTATCGGACCACGGCCCGCGAACCCCCTGCAACACAAACCAATTCGAGAAGAACATCGATTCGAGTGTTACGACTACACAGACATGTAGTTATGACTAAACACTGCGAGCTCGGTCACTCGGTTGCTATGGTTCGTGATCCATTCAGGTGCTGTGAAGTCCAGTGAAGGTGGTTGACGTTGAACCCCAGGCCCGTCCCGCGTGAACAATTTCTCCACGCCGGATACCGGCTCCTGAACGACGTGGACATGACCGACCTCGCCCGGTCGCTGTCCATCTCGGCGGTGGTCGACGGTGCTGGGCTGTCGCATCAAACGTTCCACAACACCTACCCAGGCAACTCCCGCAGTGGAGGTTCCGGCGGCAAAGAAGCGTTCGTGGCGGATCTTCTCGACAACCTCACCGTGAATTACACCGGCACGGCGCCCATCGACCCGCCTGCCGGGCTGCGAGACGCGGCCGCGCCGGTGTCCGCCCTGTTCGAGACCTGACCTCCGGCCTGATGCGTCGGCGCCTGGTCGCCACCCTGCTTGCCAGCGACCACGACGGGGCGCGCAAAGCCGTCACCCCCGAATTCGAGCGACTGGATGCCGACCTGCGCACCATGGTGGGTCAGGCCATCCAAGCTCAGGGCGGGTCCGTGCGTCGGCCGCTGTCGTTGACGTCCCTGTCGACTGCCCTGGGCGCACTTCTCGACGGCTACGCTCTTCGCGAGATGCTCACGCCCGGTTCCGTTGCCACGAGCGAGGTAGGCGAGGCAGTCACCTCGATCCTGCGTTGGGCCATCGACCCAGTACATTCCGAGCGGAACTCGACCGAACCCGACCCCGTCGACGCGCTCGACGATGCCGCCTCCCTCCGCCCCGACCTGGAGGCCGACGTCATCGCGGCCACGGAAGCGCTCTTCCTCGACAACGGATACTTCCTGGTGACGCTCGCCGACATCGCCGCAGCAGCAAAGATTCGAGTCGAGGATCTCCGACGCCTGTTTCCCAGCAAGGTAGACATCATCGTCGCCGCACTGAAACCCGAGTTCGATCGCGTCCTACGGCTGCGCCGAGCCGACGAACGCCTCGGCATCGAGCCCGCAATTGCTCTGCAGCGCACGTTGATTGCGGTGGGCGAGTTCGTGATCGACAACCGCGCGATGAGCACAGGGATGCTCCTTGCGCTCAGCGTCGAGCAGTTCCAACAGCCGAGCACGATCACGACCGTGATGGAGAACCTGTACCTACCTGCCGCCGTCGTCCCCATCCTCGAACGCGGTCGCGAAACCGGCGTGTTCAGCGACGAGGCACCGACGATCGAGGCGGCAGTCATGCTGACCAACAACGTGCTGTTCCGATGCTTGACGCGGCCGACCGAAACGGCAATCGACGTTGCCGATGGCGTTCTCCGACTACTCATGCCCGGCATCTCGACCAGGACGCCCTGACTCACCCGGCCCGAGGGTTCGTCTCAGGTCTAGAACTAGGTCTGCGAAAGTCCTACGGTTGTTCCATGGCACTGTCGAAGGCAGAACGCGAAGAATTTCTGGCCGAACCCCACATCGCCGCGCTGTCCGTCGCTGCAGGCCCTGATCGTGGCCCGTTGACTGTCCCCATCTGGTACGACTACACCCCCGGCGCTCAGGCGTGGGTCCTCACCGGGAAGACGTCCAGGAAGGCCGAATCAATCAGAGCTGCAGGGCGATTCACGCTGATGATCGAGCAGTCGGACCCGAGGATCAGGTACGTCTCGGTCGACGGACCCGTTGCGCGGGAAGAGCCGAGTACACCGGAGTTACTGCGCACCATGGCAGCGCGCTATCTGCCGCCGGAGAAAGTCGACGGCTACCTCGAGATGGCCGACAGCGAACACGAAGAGAACGTGGTGTTCTACCTGCAGCCGGAGCATTGGCTGTCGGCCGATCTGGGCGCGATCTGACAGACCAACCGGGTTGGTACTACGGAGTCGGTGCCAGACTGTTTCCGGGCGGGATGGTTCCGCAGTTGCTCCGCGTCGGCCCACCGGCGAACCGCTCGGTCAGGAATTGCAGACTCTGGGCCTCGAAAGCCGGGAAGGCTTCGCTGTGCGACAAGCCGTCGTACTGCGCGTACTGCACATCGACGCCCCGGCCGCAGTATTCGTACGCCAGTCCCTGCACATCCGCGGTGATCATGACGGAATCGCCGATCGGATCGGCTTGCCCGACAGCCAGGAACATCGGCGTCCGCGGAGTGCCCTGGCTACCCATGATGTTGTCGTCGATCGCCGCCACCACCTCGGGTACGTCGAGCATGGAGGTGTACGGAGCCTTGACCATCGACGCGTCGGTGAGCGTCGGGTAGTCGTCGGCGAACTGGGCGATGCACTCCTGATCGACCTGATCGATCACCTGGCGGCCGTAGTCGGAGATGAAATCGTCCAGGTCGAGACCGTAGGCGCGTTGGTAGGCGACGATCAGTGCCGGGATGACGCCCGCCCACTCCTTGCTTCCGCTGACGTACGGCAGGTTGTGAGCCAGGTCGACCGGCAGCCCGCCGGCCGCCGCTCCGACGAGGTTCAGCTCGGGTGCGTACTCGGGGGCAATCTCGGCACCCCACTGCGTCGGGACGGAGCCTCCGGAGTATCCGACCATGCCGACGGGCGTGTTCGACGGAAGCTGCAGAAAGGACTGTGCCGCGCGAACGCCGTCCAGAGCTGCGTACCCCGACTGCCGTCCGATCGTCCACTCGAGTTCCTCGCCCTCGTAATCCGGCACGACGACGGTGTAACCGGCTGCGAGATAACCGGCAATGACCACCTGTTCCGCACCGGCAATAGGACTCGTGGACCCGCCGCTGAGGGTGTACGAGGGATTGCACTGGGACCCGAGGGCGTCATATGCCATGTGGTACGACACGATTCGCGTCGGGCCGGGGATCAGGGGCCGCAGCACCGTGGCGACCGTGACGACGGATTCGCCCTGTTGGTCGGTGGTCCTGTAGAGAACCTGGCTACCGGTGACCGGCGTCGGCTGGTTCGGCGTTCGGAAGGTCATGGGCCTCGACCGAAGCACCGTTCCCGGGGAGACGTCCAAGCCGCCGTCCCAATCGTAGAACGGATCGTCGGCCGGAAGCGGTGAGCCGGGCCCCGGATCTGCTTGTGCAACAGGGACACTCACGAGCGTGACGGATCCCAGAACCAGGACGACGGAGGCCACCAGCCTCACCACGAATCCTTTACCGACCTGTGACATGCAACAAATTAAAGCCCATCAGCGCATGACGCGGTACGAAGTTCCAAAACTCGTCCTTCGATTGCCGCCTCCCGCTTCTCCGAACTCAGGATGTGGCCGTGCTCGGTGACACGAGTACCGGTCAGACAGTTGCGGATGCCTAATCTGGCTGGTTCGTCGACATGCACAACTAGCAGCAGGCGTAGTTGTAGCTGGACCTGACTGTGACTCGAGGCTTCAGCGAATCGAGATTTTCGCGATGGACGGCTCAACCCGCATCTGCCGGAGTCGTCCTGCGAAATCTCGCAGATTGACCTTGCTGAAAGTCGGCAGATCGAGTGGCAGGTCGTAGTGGTCGGCGATCGAGATCGCAAACGTCACTCTTTGCGGCGCATCGAGCGCTACCGTCTCGAAAGACGGATCACGAGCACGAACCTTCGCAACGAAGTCGGCTTTTGCCGTCGCGTCGGCAGCAAGCAACGATGCCGCAACCGATCCCTGTGAGAACAGATGGCTCAAGGTCTGACTTCCGTTGTAGCGCTTGACGCATATCAGCCGGCCGTCTCGCGAGAGAAGGTCGCACGCCTCGATGTTGGTTCGGTCAGAGGTCTTGATCTCGACCTTGTCCATCAAAAGTAGATCCACTGAGCCACCCGCCGCGCGCGAGTTGTACGGACCTTCGTGCTCCGACGCGGAAGTGTGCGGAAGGTGAGTAGTCGAAGTCACGTTTTCGATCGTCAGCAAATCTCTGTTCAAATTTTCGGTATACGACTCTTCGAGTTTGAACCAGCGGCCGAGCGTGAGAATGTAGCGCGCTTCACTGGTGCCCGCCTCGAAGACCAACCAATTTCGCAGGGGCAGGAGACTACTCACTGGATCGCCGTCCGGGCCGATCGCAATGAGCTTGACCGACTTCAAGAAGCTGGATCCGCGTCGAACACCGACTTCGGCGATCTTTCGACGTAGCTCGACGACAGAAAACGTCGTCATCACAGCTTCTCGCTTGCCACCCACAACGTGAATCTCTTCGACGAAGTCGAGCGATCCACGTCCGGTGGCGCGAACTCGAGCAAATGAACGTCCGAGTCTGACCAGTCGGAACCGCCACCGAGTATCTCGGCGGCCAGACGTTCATCGAGCTGCCTACTGAGCTGCTCACCTTTTCGCAGCGGCTCGAGCGAGTCGACGAACTCGAACGCAGGTATCGGCTCGGTGTCCGCAACGATGTCCAGCATCCCACCGAGCACAGACTGAACTTTGTGGAGGTCGATGTCTGTCTTGAACGCGATCGAATCCCCGGCGACGACAGAGCCGTCGAGCTCCAGCAGTGCCTCATCGGCTTTCCCCGACAACCGCCGAACGAACTCGCCATCGAGAACTACTCCCAGGTCGTTCAGCGTGGAACCACCCGGCACTTGCACCGATTGACTACGGGCAGTTGCGTCGATCCGTCGACTGCTCAAACCTGTGAGGTGGTCCGGACCGAGCGCACGCGCTGCAACTCGCAAACCGAAGTTGCTCTCGATCGCATCCCACTCCAGTACGCCTGCGCCCTGTCCGAAACAGAGCGCAAACCTACGGTTGTTCACGGGAAGTATCACAACCAGTCTGTTGGCTCGGTTGGTCACCGTCGCCAGCCCCGGAAATTGCGAGTCCAGGTCCGCCGCCCATCTGGGTGTCTTCTCCGTGGGTTGGCCCAGATACGACATAGCTCCCGGAGGTGCGGACGGCGACCCCTCGATTCGATCGAGCGCAGCCGACCCACCCGCGCGATACTTCGTCTGCAAAGCGCTTTCGACATCGCCCAGACCGTCGCGAATGAGATAGCAGTTGAACCTCAGCGAAGGTTTCCTCTTCGGTGCCACCGTTCCGTCCTCTCTACGCTGCATGTGCAGTAAAACTCAACTGCCCGATAATGTTTCGATTGATCTGCTCTTTGACGCTCGGACTGACCCGGGCTTCCTTGTTGCGACGGGCGGCGACTGCGAGACGGTCCGCGATCTCGTTCAGTTCGTGACCGGCATGACTGCGAACCCAGCTGTAACGGACGTCTCGGCCCGCGGCTCTGCGCTGAACAACATCGACGATGTCGACAACTTGCCTGGTCCGCCGCTCGAGCAACTCGGCACGCGGCATCGTCAGGCTGGCGATAGCCGCCTTGCTGTCTGACAACACATGCAACCGTCGTTCCGGAAAGTGTTTGAGCGCCAGCGCAATAGCCAACAACTCACCCGCGAGAACGGTTTCGACGTCGGGATATACCTTGCTGGCAAATCCACCCTCTGCGCTCACACACGCAACTCCCGCACCGTTTCGGCTTGTGGCCTTGGATGCGTCGGTCGCCACTATCAACTCGGGAAGAGCCTCACGTCTTGCCAGTTCTGCAGCCCAGGCCCGCCGATGCGCGAAGCGGGTGTGGTCGTCCAGTGCCTGCACTGCGACCCCGATCAAGTCGTGCAAACGTCCGCGCGCCGTGCCGGCCACATCGAGTCCCGGAAAAGACGTTGCAGCGGCCTGGATCTCCCGCCGGAACGTGCTGTTCGAGATGTACAAGACACTCAGCTCTTCCTGCAGTGACACGAAGTGGCCGAATGCGTCCAAAGCGGCCGAGTACTTGCCATCGCCGACCCTTGACGTGAAGACCGCTGTCTGTGTGCTTTGTCCACCGGAGAGCCAGGCGAGCGCGACTTCGACTCGAGCATCGGCTCCGAAGTCGATCTGACGAATGTGTAGAGCGGCGAGCATGGGGACCTCCTCGGTCGGCTGTGGGATGAACACAGCTTCAACGAGTCGGGCGCGTAACACCATGCAATGTGTGATAGCCCGGGTTATCAAGCAAATACGGAGCTTATAGCTTGGGATGCGGTAACTTCCAAGAAGCGAACCGAAAGGTCCGGAGACCAACATTACCGAGGAGGTGCGGCCACATGAGCCATCGCGTTGCCACTTTCCTCACGATGTCCGATATCGCCGCGTTAGCTCAGGTGAAGCGGCCCGTCGTGACGATGTGGACACGCCGCTACAGCGGGATTGACCGTCCATTCCCTGCCCCTTCCCAGACGCGCGGAAAGCAACGCCGCTACGACGGCGACGAGGTTGTTCGATGGATCAAGAGTAGGAACCTCGGTAACAACGAGACACTCGAGGAAAGCCTCGCCCTACATGCGGCCTTGGACACAGGCGACGAGTTCGGCGAGGACGTGGTGTTCGACGGGCTCAGTGCACTCCTCTGCTTGAAGTGGTACCTCGGCGGGCAGCTCAGCGAGTACGCAGCCGCCGAGCTCCTCGACGAAGCCGACGAGACGGACCCCGACGACGAGTTCCTCTATTCCGAGTTGGTGGCACTCGGCGAGAGCCTCACCATGTTTGCCGAGTACACCGATCTCATGGTCGATTCCGCGTACGGTCCAAAGCGCGCATTCGAGTCGCTAATGGCTCAGTCGAATCGATCGTCCATCGAGGAACTGGCCGCGACCCGACTCGACCCTCAGTGTCTGACACTGTGCGGCGCGATCACCGCAGCGCTTACCGACCCGGACGATTACGTCTACGTCGACCCGTCCGCTGGCACCAGCGACATGCTGGTCGCCGTCCGCGACGCCCTCCCCGAGTACGCCGAACCCACGTCCACTATCAACGAGACCAAGTCACGACTCGCACGGCTGTCCCGACGACGCCTGACCGTTCATGGATGGACACAGAAACGTCCACCCCGCGATGGCTTTGCAACCGGTTTCGAGCTGCCGGGACCATCGGCGTTCGTCGTGCAGTATCCGACGGCGTCGACTCTTGGTCACAGTGACGCACAGATATTGGCCGAGATCGACGACATCGTCGTCCAGATGTCCGACGATCATGTAGCCGTTGTGCTGGCACCGGCGTCGGCATTGCTCGACGCCCAAAAGGACCCTCAAGCTGCGCGCCTCCGCTCGGATATCCTGCGGTCGGACCGCGTGCGTGCTGCAATCCGCTTGCCAGAGGGCCTGCTGCCCGCTCGGCCCGGAACCTCATTGGCGTTGTGGGTACTAGGTGCGGCGTCTGAGGCAGTGAAGCCTGCCGATCGGTGGTCGGTCGTTATGGACGTCGGCTCCCGCGAACTCGACAGTGCGACAACTGACGGACTGGTCTCCGATGTTCTTGCTGCAATGGGTGATTGGAAGAGCATTCGTGCTCACGCGTTCAAATTCGGCGTTCTGATGAAGACTTCGGTGTTGCTGGCGGAGGACAAGCGGGGTCTTACGCCAACTCGAATCAGACGACCCCGCGCTAGACGATTCGGTCCCGATCTGGCCGCCCAGATACTCGAACACTCCGACGCATACCGGCGGACTCAGCTCCAGTTGCGTAGAGAACTACGACTACCAGTCGAATATCGTGACCCCGACGGCTCTCAGCTACCCACCCTTGGCGAACTCGCCGCCTCACGCGAGCTGAAGGTGTTGGGCGGACACAGAATCGAACCGGAGCACGTGGTCCTCGGTGGAGCAGTTCGCGTGCTCGGACTCGACGAAGTTCTCGGTGACGTTGCCATCGGCCGGCGGGGAATGGACCGATTGGTGTTCACCGCCGCGTATCCCAGCGCTCGCTACACCGAACCAGGGGACATCGTGTTCTGCTCAGGTGCTCGCTTCGGTGCAGTTGTGGATCACGAAGGTTCAGCAGTGGTCGTCTTCCCGGCGCGAGTGATCAGAATCGCCGACGCCCCCTCCTCCGGCCTGATTCCCGACGTCATCGCGGCTCATCTCAATGCCTCAGGGCTCGACTCACGCGCACCTCGCGCCATCAGATCGAGTGCGACGTGGAAGCGCTGGGAAATACCCCGCGTCCCAACCGATCGGGCTGTGGCGACGATCGACGCCGTCGACTCGTTGCGTCACCAGCGTGTGACCGCCCTCCAATTACTGGACCACATCGAACAACTAATGAACACCCTCGTCGACGGGTTGGCATACGGAGTGCTCTCCATCGGCGATGAACCTGAGCTTCTACAAGAAAGGCCGGCACGCAATGCCTCCTAGAAAACGGGCGGCGGCAGTCACCACGCCGTCGACGATGAAAGAACTGAAGGACACACTGTGGAAGGCAGCGGACAAGCTCCGTGGGTCGATGGATGCGTCGCAGTACAAGGACGTCATCCTCGGACTGGTGTTCCTCAAGTATGTGTCCGACGCCTTCGACGAGCGTCGTGAGCAGATCCGCGCGGAGCTCATTGCCGACGGGATGACCGAGGATCAGATCGGCGACCTCATCGATGACGAGGACGAGTACCTCGGCAACAGCGTCTTCTGGGTTCCCGAGACTGCCCGTTGGCAATACCTCGCGGAGAACGCGAAGGGCATTCAGGAGACTGTCGGAGTGACTGGCAGGACTACAGGCGAGCTGATCAACGCTGCGATGGTGTCCATCATGGCGTCCAACTCGACCTTGACCGGAACGCTGCCTGTCGTGTTCAACAACGACAGCATCGACCAACGACGTCTCGGTGAGTTGATCGATCTGCTCACCGACACCCGGTTCACCGGGCACGGTTCCACGAAGGCCCGCGACCTACTCGGCGAAGTGTACGAGTACTTCCTCGAAAAGTTCGCCCGCGCCGAGGGTAAGCGTGGCGGCGAGTTCTACACGCCCGCAGGCGTTGTCCGTGTACTGGTCGAGGTTCTCGAGCCGTACAGCGGACGCGTGTACGACCCGTGCTGTGGTTCGGGCGGCATGTTCGTTCAGACCGAAAAGTTCATCGAGAACCACGGCGGAAACACCGCTGACGCTGCGGTCTACGGTCAAGAAGCCAACCAGCGCACGTGGCAGATGGCCAAGATGAACCTCGCGATCCACGGCATCACCGGCAACCTCGGCGATCGCTGGGAAGACACCTTCGCGCACGACAAGCATCCGGACTTGAAGGCCGACTTCGTCCTTGCGAATCCGCCGTTCAATATCAAGGACTGGTCGAGACGCGAAGATGACAAGCGTTGGAAATTCGGCGTCCCGCCAGCCGGAAACGCAAACTACGCCTGGATCCAGCACATCATCTCGAAGCTCGCCGAACGCGGCAGCGCCGGTGTGGTCATGGCAAACGGTTCGATGTCTTCGAACTCTGGTGGCGAAGCTGACATTCGTGCACAGTTGGTCGAGGCAGACCTGGTCTCTTGCATGATCACTTTACCGACCCAGCTCTTCCGGAGCACTGGAATCCCGGTGTGTGTCTGGTTCTTTGCTAAGGATAAAAGCGCTGGGCCAACGGGATCGATCGACCGAAAAGGTCAGGTGCTATTCATTGACGCCCGAAACATGGGATATATGGTCGACCGGGCTGAGCGCGCGTTGAGCGAGGAAGACATCTCAAAAATCGGTACAACCTTCCACTCTTGGAGGGGCACAGAGTCTGCCGCAGGTATCGAGTACTCAGACGAAGCAGGGTTCTGCTGGTCAGCGACACTCGAAGAAGTCAAACTGGCCGGTTACGCTCTTAACCCTGGCCGATATGTGGGTGCTGCCGCGATCGAGGACGATGACGAACCGCTCACAGAAAAAATTGACCGACTAAAGCACCAGCTTACTGACCAGTTTGATGAGGCTGATCGACTTCAGTCGGCTATCCGGCAAGAGCTGGGGAAACTGTGAAGCACTCGCATATGACGTTGATGGACGTCAGTTCCGAATTGGTGGATTGCGTAAACCGGACCGCTCCTGAGACTCCGGGCGGCGAGTACTTTCTGATCGGCACCCCCGCCATGCGGGGGAACGTCGTTAACATCAATGAGACGCGTCGGGTTTCTGCGGAAGTGTTCGCTCAATGGACCCGCCGGCTAGTCCCAATTGAAGGTGACCTCTTGCTTGCCAGAGAGGCACCAGTCGGACCTGTTGTCCGAGTGCCCGCTGGTGGCAAGTTCGGTGCGGGCCAGAGAACCACTCTTTTACGCGCGAATCCTGAAATCGTGAACCCCCTCTACCTTTTCTACTTGCTCATCGATCCAACAGTCCAAGCCAGGCTGATCGCCTTCGCTATGGGGTCAACGGTTCCTCACCTGAGGGTTGCGGATGTTAAGTCCTTTCCATTGCCAGAGCTGCATTCAATACCCGACCAGAACGCTATAGCGAACCTGCTCAGTTCGCTTGACTCGAAAATACAAGCGAACTCAGAACTCGTGGATACTGCGGCTTTGCTTTCCTCGCATCTAATCGAACTCTCGCCAGCGCTTGTTGAATTGTCCGAGTTAGCTACCGTGAACAAGACTGCGGTTACCCCAGAAGAGATGGGGACCGCTCCCATCCTGCATTACAGCCTTCCGGCGTTCGATGCAGCCAGGAGTCCGGCCCAAGAATCTCCGGCATCGATTCTGAGCAACAAGTTCAGAATCGATCAGCCCTGCGTACTGATATCAAAGTTGAATCCTCGAATTCCGAGAGTGTGGGATATCCCAGAGGTTGAATCGACCCCAGCGTATTGTTCGACTGAATTCGTTGTACTGGAATCGGATTCAGTTTCGACGAGCGTTTTGACTGCGGCGCTTCGCAAGCCTGCGGTGTTTGACCAGATCTCATCACTCGTCGCCGGGACCTCTGGCAGTCATCAGCGCGTCAAGCCAGATGAACTGCTAAGTGTCTGCGTACGTGATCCACGCACAATAAACAATGCAGGACTCAAAGCGATTACCGCGTTAGGACATCGATCGCTTATTGCGCAAAAAGAAACCGCTACTTTGAGACAGCTACGCGACACACTGCTGCCAGCGCTCATGTCAGGCAAGATCTCGATCCGCGAAGGGGAGAATTACATCTCGAGCATTACAGGTCATCTCGGACTATCGCAGGAGAACCATGCCAAGGCTAGGACTTGACAATCGCACGACTCGGCTGATTTCGGGTAAATGCGTATGGCGAGAAATTACTCCTGTTTTGGAGGGCTATCAGCATACAATCACTGCGGCGATCGCCTACATTGGATCTCAAGCAGCACAATATCTACTAATCTCCGCGGATTCATCGATCGTCGTCGACGCCAGTGAGCGCTCGGTCATGTCCGGATCGACCGACCCTCGGGTACTGCTGGCCTGGGTCAAAGGCGGTGTGAAGGTCTATTCACTCGCCAACCTTCACGCGAAGATGATTCTCGCGGACAGTTCATCCGCCGACAATCCAGCGTTTCTGGCAGTTGGATCAGCCAACGCTTCTAGCGCCTCGGCGAACCGCTTGTACGAGTCGATCATGCTGACCGACAACGACGAAACGATAGAGGAAGCACGCACAGCTCTCATCGAGTGGAAGACTCGCGCGGGCAGCCCCCTGTCCATCAAACACCTGGAAGAGCTCGTCAAGCAGTACAAGGCCGACGACAACGGCGACGAAGAACCCGAGGGTGACTCCGAACCAGACGATGACGATGACGATGAATACGACGATTCCGAAACACCCTGGCCGCGAGCGACGTCACTTCATATAGCCCCCATTGGTCTGGCCGGTGATCCATCCGAGCAAGCACTGCACAAGCAAGAAGAGTTGGGCGAGCAGTACGACTGCGCTGAGGAAGAAGAGCAATACTGGTTCGACATCAAGATGTTCTGGTGGGACCAGGACACTGATCCCACCTACTCGAGCGAAGGGACGTACCCGGAGGGGTCCCACGTCATCGTAATCAACGGAACCAAGAGCGGCAAGATGCGCGCGACTTCCAAACTCTCCGAGCCGGGCCGGGTTGTTCACCGCTTCACCGAAGATTTAGGACGCCTCACACGGACGTATTACTACCTCCACACGAAACTCTCCGATGAAGAGCACACGCTGGCCGATCTCAAAGCTGCCCTTGCTTCGGTGAACGACCACGTCGACTACGACCGCCAGTACCTACGGCGGCCCCAGATCGACGCGATGCTCGACCTATGGACAGATATCGACTACGACGAGGACCAGTGAACGACAAGGTTTCGACTGCAGTCGATAGCCCGACCCCGCTTCACCCCGATGCCCTCCTTGGACTGCGTCGCAAAAGAGCCATCCTTCGTCCCGACGCCAACTGGGCGAAGTACGGCTTCACCGACGACGACAGAATCGCCTGGTTGCGGTGGGGGTCTCACGCACGACGAGGCTCACTTCGCCGCCATGTGCCGGGGAGCAATGTCAGTGCCCGGCATCCGATTTACACCAGAAAAGCTGAACTGGTTTATCGGAGAGACCACGATCCTCGACCGGCTTCGTCGCGGCAAGAACATCATTCGCATTGAGCTGGCATTTGCCGCGCACCGCGGTATCGAGCACACCGTCGACACTCGCCTCATTCGTGCGTTGGAGTTGAAGACTGGCAAAACAACGGAAGTGCCGGACCTCGCGTACCTCGGTCCTTTGGAACTATCTGCCCGTCGACTCCCTCGGGTCATCGACGCTCTGGCAATCCACGCCGGCCACGTGGTCGATATTCTGGGGCCCGTAGTCGACCTTAGGCTCGAAGCAGATGTCTTCCGCGGAACCGGCGTCGTGGGACCCCTCCTCACCCAGGCTACAAAGGCACACGGGATTTATTCTCGCGGCGCTGCATTGGATGACTTCATTGCTGGCTTGGCGTTGGGTGTCGGGGAAGTGCGCGGAAGCGTCGAAGCTGCGCACATCGTCCAGCGAGTGGTGAGGACCAGGCGGTTTTACAGCATGCCTTCGGAAACCGCGAGCCTGCTCGAGGCCGCCTCGGAAAACGACATGCACGGCGCACCCGTAGCAGTTGCTGATCTCCCGTCACAAGACGGTGTTGCGCTCGTCTGGAATGACGAGAACCAGCCGGAGTTTCTCTTGAGTTGGGCTAGCCACGGGGAGAATATCGACATCGCTCTCACCCCCGCACGGGGCTTGACACGGAGGATCTTGGAGAGCAAGAACCCAAAGGCAATCAAGTCTGCAACAGCAACTCTGCACCTCAGTGCGGAGCGCAGTGACCTCCCACCTGTCGTCACGAAGACCAACGACCCCGAGTCGTCTGTCGTGCCTCTGTTTCTCGCCTTCGTCCACCTACTTCGCGAACAGCAGACGATCGAGCGAACCGTCGTCTTAGCGGAACCGTCCGCTGCGTTGTCGGAGCCGGCACATCCCTCTCAACGTCCCGATGAGGTTCAAGTACTGACGATCTCCCCGCGAGCTGGTCTCTCGGAAACGAACTCTGGACAACGTGTGTTCGATCACCGGTGGTTGGTGCGAGGGCATTGGCGCCACCAGTGGTTCCCGTCGCTCGGGGTACACAAGCTCATCTGGATTGCCGAGCATCCCAGCGGGCCTAGCGACCGGCCTATGGTCGCGCGAGACAAGGTCTACGTCGTGAAGCCGAGCACCCGGTCATCGAGGAGTCGAGGGGGGATCAGTAAGCCCAAGTATCGGGTTTGCCCGATCGCCTGAAACCTGCTGTGCGGCAATAGTTCATCAATTATCAAACCTCAAAGGGAACCGCATGACCAATTCGGACCCACTCGCATCGCTGTCCGTGGAGGACTGGCGCATGCTCGGCGAACTCGAGAGCCGAATCGACTCCAACCCCGACGCTATTGGCGCTTGGGTAGCGCCAGAGCCGTCAGATAACGGCAGCACCCAGGTCGGCTACGTGAAATAGGGATCTCTTGCTCAGGAGTTTCTGGAGTTCATGGACGCCAAGAACCTCGTCATCCAGTTCGATTGGCCCGGTTGGCGTGGCAAGGAAGCTGTGCACGAGGGAAACTTCCGGGAGATTCATTCGGCGACACCGAGCGATGCCCTCAAGTACCTGACCGTCATGATCCGCGCGGATCGCTTCAGCGAAGGCACCCTTCTGAACGCATTCGACACTGGTCTCGTTTCCGGGGCGCTTCGTCGAGTTCTTGCCTATCCACGACGGGATAATGCCCACCCGCACCGAGGATAAGTACGAGCTGATCTAGCGCAGAATGAACACCTCGCGAATCCGCCCACCGAACTGCAAAGATTCACCGTCAGGACGCCGCCTCGGGATAACGCGTGATCGACGCATCCCGTAACTATGCGCCGGGAGAGCATCAGATATCTTGCCGTACTGACGTCAGTGGTACCGATGTAGGTCGTGAGACCACCGAAATAGAAGAAATGCTCTTGACTGAGTATTCATTTACACACGAGTTCAACAACGGAACGACGGGCGTCGTTGCTCGGGATGACAGCGGCGTGTACCCAGTAATCGCCGTCGCGGTAGACGCTAGCGAGGAGCATGACCGCAACCAACTGGGACGCGCCGGTCAAAAGATCTTGGAACCTGGCGAACGCCTTGTGCCGATGTGGTTCGACAAACGCGGTCACCTCACATACTGGTATTACACAGCCTCGCAAATCGCTGATAAGGCTTCGGATCAAGCTCGTTTGGACCGAAACCGGGAACGAGGCTCGGTCGGCAAGCCGATGACCGAGGGAAGCCGGTTATGGCGCCAGCGCACCGGAGGCTAACGGTACTTCTGAGTCCTCGGCACAGGAGGTTCGGGACCTGAAAGTGTCGGACTGAGGGGGTAGCCTGACTGCGATCTGCCGAACCAACCATCGACTATCCGGGGGATAGCATTGCCCGATCAACGTTCGTCTTCCGATGTCACAGTCGTAGTCCCACGCACGGACGTCCAAGCCTGCGACGTCGGTCCGACGGTCGCTGCGCTGCGGCCTTATCTGTCTGATCCAAACCGGGCTCGGTCGCTGCAAGGCACTCTGGACCTCCGTATCGGGGGATACGACGATGACCCCTGCGAGTTGTTCGAGCTCGAAGATGTCCGTGCGTTCGTACACGCCTTGGACCTCGAGTTTCCCTACTGGCTCTACTTCTCCAGTATTCACACCACTTCGCTGCGAATGATCGCGCTCTGCTTCCTGCCGCCTTTCCTGACCGATGAGGGAAAGAGAAAGCACTTCAGCGAAGACCTCGACTCACTGCTCGAACGCAGATGGATCCCGGCCTTGGAGCAGATCGCATCGTTTGCCCAGCATCCTCAAGCCGAGTTCACGGAAATACTGGATGAGGCACTCGGATACTTCCGTAGGCCGGCAAGTTCACTGGCACCGTGACCGGCACGGGCCTGGTTGTATTTGCATAAGGCAGAAGAATCGGGCGCTCGGTTCACACCGTGCCCAAATTTTTCGGTCATTGCCTGCGCAAACGACCTGGCCACTGAAACACTGGCCATGTGATGAAACGCGAAGCTGGACAACGAACCTTCTTGATCGTAGGTAGTCCGTGGCTCACCGCGATCGCCGCGATTCGAGACGAACTGATCGACGAAGATCCCTGGCAGGCCCGAGGATCCTTCCGGCCTGGGGATCTGCTCGTCACCGTCCTGGACACCGATCCGCGTGCTGTGTTGTGTGTGGAACGGGTCGATGGAGGCGACAGCGACGAGGACCCCGTCGTGCTCGGTGAGCGCCATATGACGGCGAGCCTACCGCCGACATCCGAGGTCGAGGCGCGCGCGGCTGCTGTGTTCCCCGAACAGCCCGGACCGATCCCGTCCCGCGACGCGGACCGACTGCTCGACGCCATCGGTATGGCCGACGCATGGCTATCGTTCGAGCCGTTTGCGGAGAAGCGCGGTGCACTGGCCGAACCCTACGTGCGTCTGAACGCCGTTCCAGAATGCTTGCTCTGCGACCAACCGGTGGATCCTGGCGACCCCGAAACCGGCGTATATGTCGGAGCGCAGACCGATGCACAACCTGACGTCGATGCCCTGTTGTGCATCGAGTGTTGCGGTGAGATGGCGGACAGTCAGCACGCCACGCTGGTCCAGCACCGAATTGCGACCCGGCACCCTCAATGCCCCCGATGCGCAGCGTTCCGAAGTCTTTACGTTGCTCTGGGAAAGCTCCATTTGCCACCGGATATCGCGCCACGGTGGCCCTGGGAGATCGCGACCGGAGACTCCTTCGACGGTAGCGAAACGCAGTGGCACTGCGCAGCATGCGGATACGGCTGGGAGTACGTGTTCTCCGACCTGGCTCCGGGCGGTCCTGGTCAGAATAGGGAGCTCGTGCCGCTATGGGACCGTAACCTGGACAACCGTATTGTGTTGGGGCGCAGACGAAAAGACGGTAGTAGCTTCGAACCGATGTCCGTACTGTGTGCACCGCTGCAGCCAGTCGAGGTGATGCGGACCCTTGCAGCGATAGTGGACACCACGTTCGCAGGAAGCTGGGACGCTGCGTTGAGAGTGATCGTAGATCCATCGATTTCTGCCTGGGAGTTCCTGGACCACGCAGTCAACGAGTCCAGCGAATCGATCGGTGATCGCGCCCGTGACGTCCAATATTCCGGGGAACCTGTTTTCTCTGCAGTGCCCGGTGTTGGCATCAACACCGACTACGGCCCGTACGACAACACAGAAATCGAAATCGGTGACAGCTCTTACGACTTCTACGACGTCATGTACGCGTTCGTCATCGACGATGATGGTATAGCAGACATCCTGGACCCCCGCACCCAACACGAGGTCGTCGTCGACGGCAGGATCATGACCTCTGACGACGAGACATGGGTCTTCTCGCACACCCTCATGCCCGCCGACTATCGATGACGCGTGCACTCGACTGCCGACGATCACCATCGCCTAGCGAGCGAATGAGCCAACGGTCGCGCGTGATGAATGTTTCTGGACACCACTGTGGTTACGGCCTCAATGGCTAGTTCTGTGTGGTCCGGCAGAACTCTTGCGTGTTCCCAGCATCGAGGCAGTTCTGCCAGTCGATCTGTCCCTGAACCCAGGGCGAGGGTGTCTGCACGACCCGGTAGTTCGGGTTCGGAATCGTTGCACCGTTCGGGTAGACGCAGACATCGGTTTCGCACGTGGGGGTGTTCGCGTCGATCTCACTTTGCAGCGCCTGGTCGTGAACTGACTGGCAGTACTCCGACCATCCGGACTCTGTCCCATCCGACCAGCTCGTCGCGATCGGACCCAGCCCACCGCCGTGTTGGCACTCGACAATGTACGGCTCCTCGTATACCGGTGCTGGCTCGGCGTAGGTCTCCACGGGTTCCACCGGCGCTATCTCCGGTAATAGTTCGATAGTCGTCGTGAGAGGTGCCGGTGTAGTGGTCATCGTGGCCGCCGTAGACGTCGAGGAGACAGTCACCGGCGCTGCAGGCGAAACTGCGACACGCTCGTCGTCCGTGGAGCATCCCGAAAGAACGATCAATGCAGCGAACGCAGCAACAGCTATAAATGGCGACTTCACGCCCCTGTACCGTCTGGCGACCGCCGATCGTTACAGCGCGCTGATCCACCACCTCGATAGGCCGGCAAGAGCGCTGGACCCCACCTGATAACAGCTCACTCCCGCGAATATCGATGCTGCAAATAGCTTTCTACGGCCTTACGACTAGAGCGCCACGCCCCATCCGAGCCTTGATGTGCGTCGAGCCGGCCACGCCGTGCAGCCTGCCTCAACGCGTTGTAACTGATCTCTGGCGTAATCAAGGCTTGCAACGGCACAAGCCTCGCCGGTCCGGCGATCGACGGCACTACGAATCTGTGCAGATTATCGATCACAGATCGGGCGATCAGTTCGGCGAGCGGACCGTACTCATCTTTGTCTGCGTGGTCCAAGGCATCGAGGTACTTCACGCGGTCACGCTTGAACACGATCGCCGGTGGAAATCCCAAGCGAACGAGAATGAGATTCAGAACAAGCCTGCCCGTACGGCCGTTGCCATCGAGAAACGGGTGGATCTGCTCGAACTCGCAGTGGATTGCGGCGAGCCGAAGAGGAATATCGCGCGGATCGAGGGAGCCTGATGCCAGAGAAGACAGCTGGGCTGCAAACAGATTGGCCTTATCGACCCACGTCGACAATCGCTCGGGAACCTCGATCCATGGAGGAGGCCTCATACCTCCGTCGAACGCACGGATGTCGTGCCGTCTGAAGCTTCCGGGACCTTCCTCCCGCGTGGCGTCAGGATGTGGTGCGACATCCCAAACTCTCTGCATGACTTGCTGGTGTACCGATCGCACCTCGGTGATTGTCATCAGCTCCTCGCCTGCGTAACCGTCCGGTGCCGTCGCCTGTGCGTAGACCCACTGCGCTGCTTCGCCGTATCCAAGCACCTCCATGTAGTCCTTCAGATCCTTGGCTCCGACAGCCTTACGTCGATCGAGCAACGCCTCGACCTCCCGCAGGACGAGTGTGTTGCCCTCGATAGCTGTGGAGTTGTGAGCCTCGAGGTGCCAGATGTCGTCCCAGATGGCAGTCGATTCGGCTGGCAAAGGCATCCCACCGAAACGCTGCAGTTCACTGAGCGCCTCGGCAAACTGCTTGTAGATCGACTCGCGACTGGGCCTACCACGTGGCATTACGGCCCGCTCTCGGAAGTTGTAGCACCTGCATGCTGTCTAAATGTACAGAACAACTTGCGAAGTTGATACGTGGTCGACCTAGCTAAACGAACAAAACAACTTCTACAGCTTCGCCCGTCTTCGCGCGAGGCCGAGCTTGAATCCTGCGCGACGACAACGTAGGGCCTCGAGTTGGCGATCGCGAAGGGCCGATGGTTCCGACATCTCCAACTCAGCGAGTCTCACGTTCAGCCTTGCCAGCGCAAGTTGCAGGTCGTTGATCTGCTTCACGATCTTCGCAGCCGGGTCCTGGGGTGCATTCCGCACGGCCTTCGCCGCCGGATTCTTGGACAACCGGTCCCGCTTGATCCCATTCAGCGTCTTCTTTGCTCTAGCGGCCTCTGACCGGTGCTTTTGCTCGGTATCGGTGCCGCCTGAAGTCGATTGATCCAGCGCACGCAAGCCGTTCGCGTGCATGAACCTGGACGCGCTTTCGATGATCAGCTCGAGCTTCCGGCAACGCTTGCAGCGACGGGAGGCGGATTTCGATGTGCTCTTTCCACCGCACCACGTGCACGGTGCCGATTTCTGTCGCGGGTCCACAGTGCGGTTGCGGGAAGCCTTCGTGGTCCGCGGGCCCTCAGTCGTCGGGTTCCCGGTATGTAGCTGGACACGACTCACCCTTGGTCTCCCTTCAGAACCGACTATTGGTGGGGCCCGACCTCGCCAAAGGCCGAACCGTCGTCGATAGCTCGAACCCTCGCTACGGCGCGACCGAGGGTTCATCGCCGATCATGTCAACGAAACCCGCACGCCGCCCGAGAACGTCGAATCGTGCACTTCAATTTCGGCCGGAACCGCATCAATTGGCATGTCGAATACGACCTTCATGGTGACGCTGTTGCCCGGGTTGATCTCGTCCCAGAAAGCGACGTCGGACTCCAGACCGATTGCTGCGGAGGTATCGGCGCTGAATTTTCGTCCCTCGCCGTCGTACACGTCCTGCGCATCGGGACTGAGCCCTTTCGGCTCGTCGGAGGTGTTCTGGACAGCGATAGTGACGATCGTGAACTGTCAGCCGAGCGAAAAGACGAGGCCAGATTCGACTTCGGACTCGGTGTAGGTGAGTTCGCCGCGGTGGCTGACCTCGACTTTGTAAAAGGACTTCCCACGTGGGACACCCGACACGGTGAAGTCCAACCAGCAGCCGCTCGATCCGCCGGAGCTCGTTGCAATTGCCCCCTTGGCCAACAACGTGCCTGATTCATCTGTCACCGTGACCGCTGCGCCTGGACCGATGTCTTTGTATCCGTCTTTGCCGGCGCACTCGAAACCGTCGGGCAGCCCGTAGGTGGTGATGCTGTCTTCAAGGGTGATAGCACCCAGAACCACGAACCTCTCTGGCTCGCGATTGGCAATGAACGCCGTGACGGCGACGACGATCAGGGCCACCGCAGCTGCGCCCACGCAAGCAGCGACAAGGATCGCCCTTCGCGAGTACGATCTGTCGGTCAGCGGTGAATCCGGCTGTGTTGCTTGACTATCCAAGTCACTCATTTCTTCTCCCTGGAGTTGATGTCTGCCGCAGATGTTTCCGCACCCGCTGAGCTTCTGGCTTTTGTGAACTGATAACCCCGCTTATCACGCGTTGTCATTGCAAATAATCCGAGCTCGCTTAACCTTCGACTATCGAAGAAGTTTCAGCACCGACCGCCCGTTACCGTTTAGGTTGGACAACATGGGAGAAGCGATGAACTCGTACGGACCGTCCGAGGACGACTGGGAGCACATGGCCCTGGACGATCTGGGCGAGCTCGGGTGGCGTCACGTCGACGGGGTCGACATTGCACCAGGAACTGGCGAGCGCGCCGGTTGGGACGAACTGCTCATCCGACCGCGTTTGCGAGCTGCCATCGCGAAGTTCAATCCCCAATTGCCCACGACGGCCGTCGACGATGCCGTGTCCATCATCGCCACCGCAGGTTCGACGGATGCCATCGCAGAAAACGAAACCGTCCACAGCTATTTGACCGAGGGCCTACGCAAGGTCTCATACGTCGACAACTCTGGAGTCTCGGTCACCCCGACCATCCGCCTGTCGTCGATGGATCCCGACGAAAATGACTGGCTCGCAGTCAATCAAGTGACGGTGGCGCGCGGAGACTACAAGCGTCGGTTCGATATCGTACTGTTCCTCAATGGCATGCCCGTGAGCGTCATAGAGCTGAAAAAAGCCGGCAGCGCGAATACGAATCTCAGCCAGGCGCATGCGCAGTTACGGACCTACGTTCGAGAGTTCCCGCTCGCGTTCAGGTTCGCGGTGTTCAGCGTCGTATCCGACGGAATCGCCGCGAGATACGGAACTCCTTTCACCGCGTTCAACCACTTTTCGCCGTGGAACGTCGACGACGACGGGAAACCCGTCTCCTACGACAACGCAGACAACACCCCTCTCGGTATTGCGCTGTTCGGCCTGTACAACCAGGAACGCTTCCTGCAGTTGATGCGTGACTTCACCGCCTTCGACAAGGGCGATACCGGGCTGGTCAAGCGTATTGCCAAGCCACATCAGTACTTTGCCGTCAACAAGGCCGTCGGGTCGACGGTGCTGGCAGTGGAGAGCAATGGCAAGGCCGGCGTCGTATGGCACACGCAGGGATCGGGCAAGTCGATGGAAATGGAGCTGTACACCAACCAGGTGCTTCGGCACCCGAAGCTTGCCAACCCCACCATCGTTGTCATCACCGACCGCAACGAGCTCGATGGTCAGCTGTACGAGACGTTTGCAGTGTCACAGCTGCTTCCAGGCGCACCCAAACAGATTCGCAAACGCGAAGAACTGCGCGCTGAGCTGTCCGGACGCAACACCGGCGGGATCTTCTTCACCACCCTGCAGAAGTTCGGAAAGACCAAGGGCGAGCGCGACTCCGGCGAGAGCCACCCGCTGCTGTCGTCGCGCCGAAATATCATCGTCATCGTCGATGAGGCTCACCGCAGCCACTACGACAACCTCGATGGATACGCACGGCACCTGCGCGACGCTCTTCCGCACGCGACCCTGATTGCCTTCACTGGAACACCGATCTCGTTCGACGACAGAAACACTCAGGACGTCTTTGGTGACTACATCGACATCTACGATCTCACCCGTGCCGTCGAGGACGGTGCAACGGTGCCCGTCTACTTCGAAAGTCGACTGGTCAAGGTTTCCTTCGCCGAAGGTGTCAGTGAGTCCGACCTCGACGCGTCCGCGGACGAAGCGACCGTCGGTCTCGATGACACCGAGCGCAAGCGCATCGAGGAGAGCGTCGCCGTCATCAACGCCGTCTACGGCAACCCCGACCGCCTGAAGAAGCTTGCATCAGACCTCGTCGAACACTGGGAGAATCGCCGAAAGGCTATGACCCCGTTCCTCAGTACCGACGATCACCCCGACACGCCTGGCAAAGCGATGATCGTCGGCGCAACGCGGGAGATCTGCGCAAACCTGTACTCCCACATCGTCGCGCTACGACCTGATTGGCACTCCGACGACCTCGCGAAAGGCAAGATCAAGGTCGTTTACTCCGGCGATGCCACCGACCAGGAACCGATCAGCCTCCATGTGCGTCGGGACTCTGCCAATGCCACCGTCAAAAAGCGCATCAAGAACCCCGACGACGACCTGGAACTGGTCATCGTCAAGGACATGATGCTTACCGGCTTCGACTCACCGCCGCTGCATACGATGTACCTCGATCGCCCGCTCAAGGGTGCACTACTGATGCAGGCACTTGCGCGGGTGAACCGCACGTTCCGGGGTAAACAGGATGGACTGCTGGTCGCCTACGCACCAGTCGCTGACAATCTCGCCAAGGCACTGGCGGAATATACAGCGCAGGACCAGAAATCGAAGCCGATCGGCCGTGACATCTCGGCTGCAGTCGACGCCGCCAAGGACTTGGTGTCGATCATCGAAGGCCTTCTGCACGGGTTCGATTGGCGGGCCGAGCTGACCGCCGCCAGGACGGGCCGTGCCTACTACGACGCTGCAACCGCCACAGTGAACTATCTTCGCGATCCACGTCTTCCAGAAAACCAAGTCGGCGAAGGAGAGGAGACGCTTGCCGCCCGCTACCGCAAGTTCGCATCCCAACTTTCTCGCGTCTGGGCAATATGTGGCAGCACCGACGATCTCCGAGAACTTGCACCCATCGCGCGGTTCTTCGAGGAAGTACGCGTTTACATGGCCAAGTTCGACGCCGAAGAACGCCAAAGTCGTGGCGAGGCGGTACCCGAAGACATCCAGCGAGCGCTGCGTCAGCTCATCGCGGCGTCCGTCGAATCCGGCGAGGTACTGGACATCTACGCCGCAGCCGGCATGCCGAAGCCTTCGTTGAGTGACATCAACGTCGACTTCATCAAGAAAGCGCAGGAAGCCAAGAACCCCAACCTCGCGATCGAGGCTTTGCGAAAGCTCATCAACGACGAGTCCAAGGCCGCGACCAAACACAACGTGGTCCGTCAGCGTGCATTCTCCGATCGCCTGTCGGAGCTCATGCTCAAGTACACCAACAGCCAGCTCACTTCCGCCGAAGTGATCGCCGCCTTGGTAGAGATGGCCAAGGAAGTGGCCGCTGAGGCCGACCGCGGCGCGCAGTTCACTCCTCCTCTCACGAGTGACGAGTTGTCCTTCTACGATGCCGTTTCGCAGAACCAGTCTGCCGTCGATATTCAGGGAGAAGGAAAGCTCGCCGACATCGCACGCGACCTGGTTGGCGTAATGAAGCGAGATGCCAAGACAGACTGGACCATCCGAGCCGACGTGAAGGCCAAACTGCGTTCACAGATCAAGAGACTCCTCACGCGGCACGGCTACCCGCCGGACAAGCAACCTGACGCAATCAAGCTCGTCATCGAGCAAATGGAGTTGATTGCTCCAGTCTTCGTGGCGGCATCGTGAAGAGGAAAGACGCGCTGATCGTCGGACTTGGGATACTCGCGCAGTGGCTCCTGGTTGCCGCAGCCGTGATCGCACTCATCGGCGATCGGCCGGGTGCCGCCTCGATCTACCTAGTTCTGTTCGCGACCGTCAGCATTATCCACAATGTGAAGCCACTGAAACGGCAGGCCCGAACCGAAGCAAAGGGCTAGGGCAGCAGGATGGTACGTGGTGCAGCAAACAGGGGAATTGCCCTGACGACCGGAGCTATGAGCCGCAAGCGCCTGAGCGTGACCCCAGCGGTCGCGAACAAGACAGTCGCGAACTCAACACCTAGGCCCTCCAGGAAGAAGAAGAAGGCTCGCAAGTCGGAACCCACCATCTGTTGCGAACTCTGCCGGTCTACGCGTCGAACGCGCGCGACCGCAATGGGCAAGCGATGCTTCGATTGCTGGAGGGATGAGCAGCGGTTATTGGAGCTCTGGACTTCAGTTCCCGAGTCACACCTATGTTCAGGTGTGCCCTCGCGCGCTACCTGTTCAAGCGTTTCCCACCGCAAGTTCTAAATGGTGGCGAGTTCACTTGCCCTACGATCCCGCAACGGGCAGATCGACATAACCCACATCGTTCGATCCGTTCAGTCTCACGCCCTCAACGTTGCGGAACAGAATCGCGTAGCCGCTCGACAGAAGCAGGAGTGACGAGGCTCAGCGAAATTCCCCAACCGCGCTCACCGAAATTCCCCACTCGTGA
>NZ_JASHKS010000035.1:0-48267 GCF_030056835.1 Rhodococcus sp. IEGM 1372
GAGCTCGGCGTGTCGAACCAAGGACCGGATCAACCGTTATTCAGACAGTCCCACGCACCACCACCCATCACTTGTTCGGCGGCGAGTCCTTCACCGTCACCGACTCCGGCTCGTCGTAGGTGACTGTGATGTCCTGAAATCCCTTGTTGCGCTGCGCTTCTGCTTGTCCGGTGTAGGAGTTCTTGTCACCCTCGGTGAGCTCGACGTTGTCGGTGAACGGAGTCAACAACGCTCGGGGATGCAGGTGGTCGACTCGTACGGCGTTGATTTCGATGCACAGCACGATCAGCACCGACGAGACGTAGAGGAAGCCGAGCAGGCCGAGGACGATCGCGAAGATCCCGTTGCTGGCGCTGGCGTTGCCGACGACATAGCGAATGTAGATGCCGCCGAACGATTGCAGTGCCTGCCAGATCACCGCGGCGATCGCGGCACCGGGCAGAACTTCGCGCACACTCAGGGCGCGGGCGGTCCCGATTCGGAACGCGGCAGTGAAGACCACGGCGTTGACCACGACCGCTCCGACGAGTGCCAGTGCGCCGCCGGCGAATCCGAACACGCCCGAGGACGCGACGCCGTTGAGAACGGTCAGGCCGATGATGGCGGTGCCGACGGTACTGAGCAGCACCAGCCCGCGCAGCCGACCCTTGATCGGATCCGGTTGTTCGTTTCGCGGGACCGACCACGCGGTGTTCATTGCGTACTGAGCGGCCAGTGACACTCCCAATCCGCCGTACAGCGACCCCACCACGCCGATGACGATGGCGGTCGTTCCGCCGCTGAGCCGATCCGGCTGTCCGAGTTGATCACCGATGACCGGGATCTGGCTCATTGCCGAATCGATGATGCGGGTCTGCAGTTCCGGGTCCCCGGCCAGCACGATTCCCAGCACGGTGGTGAAGAGCAGCAGCAACGGGAACAACGACAGGAACGAGTAGTACGCGATGAGGGCCGCGAGGTAGCCGCCACGGTCGTCGAAAAATTTGTACAGCACTGCCAGCGGGAAACCCGCCGACGGATGCCTGCGCTGATAACTGTCCACCTTGGCGACCATCATCGGACGAATGTAACCACCGCAGGCACCACGGAAACGTCGACGGCACGTGTGACCCAGATCTCAGCACGCAAACGTGCGCTTTGGTCGACGGGCTCCGACTAAGTCTTCAGTACCAACCCGGCACGAGGAAAGGAACTCACATGAGCTTCATCGACAAGGCCAAGAACGCAGCAGAAGACGCCATCGGCAAGGCGAAGGAAGTTGTCGGCGACGCCACGAACAACAAGGACCTCGAGGCCGAGGGCAAGAAGGATCAGGGTTCGGCAGGCGTGAAGAAGGTCGGCGAGAACATCAAGGACACCTTCAAGTAAGTCGTACTTCGGTGAGGGCCGTCGATCAGGTGATCGGCGGCCCTCACGCTGTTCGACGAACAACCGTTTCGGCGGAAGCGTATAAAGTGCACAGCGCTGGCTCTCGAGCCGGCACGGGCGTCCAGCAGAAGGCGCAAGATCGTGGATCTCTCCGGCGAAGCGCGGCAGGGGTCCTATGCGAGAGGACCGTGTGAATGTCGCAATCATCGCCCGATGTGCAGCTTCCCGGATCGTCCCCTGCATCGTCACTCGCCGAATTCGCGCGGTCGTTGCGTGATACCCGCCGTTCGATGCCCGAGACGATGGCAGAGATCTTGCGCACCTCCATCCGGCTCATACCGGGTGCAACCGTCGGCTGCGTCACCACGGTCAGCAAAGGCGTCCGCACCGTGGTGGCATCCACCGACCCTTTGGCCGAAAAGCTGTGTCGACTGCAGTACGAGCTCGACGAGGGCCCGATTCCCACCGAGGTTCGCCACTTCGATGTCGTCGTCTCGGACGACCTCACGTCCGAGCCACGATGGCCGGAGTTCGCGGTTCTGGCCGTGAACGAGGGATTCAAATCCTTGGCGGCGTTTCAGCTCTACAGCAACGCCGACGACCTCGGTGCCTTGATCTTCTACAGTGACGAGCCGCGCGCCTTCGACGTCGACGCGGTCGAGATCGGGGAAGCCCTCGCAGCTCATGCCGCCATTGCCTTGCTCAGCGCCCGCGACAACGAGCAGTTCCGGACGGGCCTGGCCAGTCGCGACATCATCGGCCAAGCCAAGGGAATGATCATGGAACGCTACGATCTCGACGCGGTGCAGGCATTCGAGCTGCTGGCGAAGCTGTCGCAGCAGCAGAATCAGCCTCTGCACAAGGTGGCTCACGACTTGGTCGATACCGACCACCCGACCAATTCGACCTTCTGACGACCCCCAGGTTTCGATCTTTCGGTCACGAGGAAAGCAGTCGTTGGTATCGGCAGGCAACACGCGATACCCGCGGGCGGTTATGTCGTTGAGCCAACAGCGATCGACCGCTCGTCGCTAGTGCTCCGGCTGGCAGGTCGGACACCACCATGTTCGACGCTTGTCCGGATCTCCTGGTGTCTCCGCGACCACCCGAATCGACGTCCCACACCGCAGACACGGCTTTCCTGCCCGCCCTGCAACCCAGTGCGATCGACCCCGGCGAGTGTCCCCGGTGGTCACCTGCATCGCACCCGGAACCGTCGCCGAATGACGCATCGCTCGCTCGAGCAACGCGACCAACCTCTGCGCGTCGACATCACTCGACGGCGTCCACGGCCACAGGCCGCGCAGAAAACACAGCTCGTTGGCCCACAGATTTCCGGGACCGGCGATCACCCGCTGATCCAGCAAGGTCGCAACGATCGGCCGACTTCCCTGGGCCGCGATGTTGGCAACTCCGCGCTCGGCCTCGAACGTCGAGTGCAGCGGGTCCGGCCCGAGATGCGCGATCAGCGCGTTCATGTCCCTCGTGTATCCGTAGTCGACGACCGGCAGCAGAACTCCGTAGGCGGTCGGCCCGTCGACCACGGCAAGCCGGACGCGCACGTCGGGTCGGATGCGCTGCGGAATCGAACGACCGGCCCGCACCACCGTCCACGAACCGCTCATCCGCAGATGCGTGTGCAGCGTCGTGTCGTTCTCGAAATCGGTCAGCAGATGCTTGCCGTGTGTCCGATGCCCGACGACGGTTCGCCCGGCCAGGTTCTCGACTGCGTGCGCCGGCACCTGCAGCCTTCCGGCCCGCAGCGTTGCGCCGTCCAATGCTCGACGCAACCTTGCGGCCAATGCAAATACGGTGTCGCCTTCGGGCATGCTTCTGGGGTATCCCGCTCGGCACAACCGTAATCGCACGCTCGACCCCCTCGTGCGATGAGCGCCTCCGCCGACGCCGACATCACCGCGAAGCGACACCGGCCGGACGCGCCGGAAAGTCGTTGGACCTCGTCGACAGACCGTGAGCCCAGGGCGCGACCGACGACCGGAGAATTCCCGACGGCGTCGGCCGCAACACCGATTCGAGTTCGGCCAATGGAACCGGTGCCTCGACGAGGGATTCCCACGGATACTTCTCGCCGGTATCACGGAGGAAGGCAACGGCCTGGTGGAGGTGCCGCGGCTCGTAGTTGTGGATTCCGGTGATGGTCAGCCAGTTTCGGACCACCGCTTCGGGGTCGACGGTGATCGGTGCACCGGGCGCGACGGATCCGGCGAGCACGAGCCGCCCACCGACGTCGAGTCGCCCCGAGGCCGCCTGCACGGCCGAGGACGATCCGGAGAACTCGATCGCCACATCGGTCAGTGCACCGTCGTCCTCCACGGCCCCGAATGCACGGGATTGTTTCTGCCGCTGCAGGTCTCGGTCCAGGACCGACACCGCTCCGCCTCGCTCCCTGGCCGCCGCAGCGGCGGTCACCCCCAGCATCCCTGCCCCGACGATCAGTACTCGTCGACCGTCGATCGCACCGGCGGCGTCGAGGGCGGCCATCACCGTCGCCGTCGCACACGCTGCGGGCGCGGCGACGGCGTCGGGCATGGTGTCGGGAACTCGGACCACTGCGGTTCCGCGTGGGAGCACGATGTGTCGAGCATAGGAGCCGCTGAGAGCCCATGCGCTCTCGGCAGACTCGTGACCCACCTTGCGCACGGCCGAACATTTGGCCGTGAACCCGCGGACACATCGGGCGCACCGACCACAGCACACCGTGACCGACCAGACGACCCGATCCCCCACCTCGACAGCCGATACCGCATCGCCGACGGCAATCACGTGACCGACGGCCTCGTGCCCGAGCACCGACGGGCACGCACCGTGCCGTCGACCGGACACGGTGTGCAGGTCGCTCCCGCACACCGTGGCGAGATCGACGCGCACCAACACCTCACCCGATTCGAGAGCGGGAATCTCCATGTCCCGCAGTTCGATTCCACTCCCCGTCCAGACGGCGGCCTGTGTCAGACCAACAATGATCTGATCCATCCGGAGATCCTTTCCACGATGTACACGACGACGAAGATGACGAGAACGATCGCACCGGCGACGTCGAAGTTCAGAGTACGAATCGACTCGAAGAGCAGGAAGCCGATACCGCCTGCACCGACGATCCCCAGGATGGTCGAGGTGCGGATGTTCACGTCGAGCAGATACAGGCTCGAACCGACCATCGACGGAATAGCCTGAGGAACAACGGCACTCAGTGTCCGGTTCCACCAACCGCCACCGACCGACGCCGCCGCTTCGAGGGGACCGGGATCGATCTCCTCGATCGCGTCGGCGACGAGTTTGCCGAGGAATCCGACGGACCCGATGGCCAGTGCGCAGGTTCCCGCCACTGGGCCCAGTCCGAGTGCCGCGACGAATACGACAGCGAGGATGAGTTCGGGGACTGCGCGGACCAGCAGGATCCAGGATCTCGCGACCCAGTACACCGCGGGATGCGGAGTTGCGTTGCGCGCGGCCAGAAATCCGACGGGTATCGACAGAACGATACCGATGGCGGTGGCCACGACTCCGATGGCGACGGTCTGTACGGCGGCGTCGAACAGGTCCGCTCCCAGCGCGGAGAAGTCCGGTGGGACCATGCGCCCGAACACGTCGATCGACGGCCCGATCCACGTCAGAAGCGAGCGCGGATCCAATTCGAGCACCACGAACGACGCCACGACCGCGACGACGAGCACGGCCGACGCTCCGATGCGCATCAGTCGATCGCGCTGCGGGCCGGCCGCGGACGGCACCAGCAACATGCGGCGAAGAGCCATCGCCGCCAATTCCATCGCGGCGATGATCACCAGGATCACCAGCACGATGCCGAGAGCACGCGGGTAGATCAGGCCCCGCAGAGCGTCCTGCAGGGCGAACCCGATACCGCCTGCCCCGACGAAGCCGAGAACCACCGACATGCGCAGGTTGATGTCGATTCGATAGACGAAGGCTCCGATCCACGCCGGAACGACCTGCGGAACAACGGCATTGATCATCTCCCGGTAGTAGCCGGCACCGGCGGCACGGATCGCCTCTCGCGGTCCCACGTCGGTCTCTTCGATGGCGTCGGCGAACAGCTTGCCGAGCATGCCGATGGAATGCAGTGCGAGGGCGAGGATGCCGGGCAACACTCCGATCCCCAGCGCCCTGACGAACAGCACCGCGAACAGCAGATCCGGCATCGCCCGGCAGAACGTGATGACGGCGCGAGCAACGCTGTAGAGGACCGGATGCGGCGAGGTGTTGCGCGCCGCGAGAAACGCCAACGGTACCGAGACGATCGCTGCGAGCACGGTGCCCAGTACTGCCATGAGCAATGTGTCGAGTGCGAGGGAGACGATCCTCCCGGTGTCGTCCACGCGGGGCGGCAGCATCCGCTCGAGCAGGTTGCCGACGTCTTCGAGACCGTCGATCAGGGTCGTCGGCGCGAAGTCGATGTACCCCGCCGAGAGCACGGTCAGGACGAGCGCGGCGACGCCCAACGCCGGGAACAGCCATCGACGTCGCCGCGGATCGTTCTGTGCAGCAGTGTTCGTGGGCTTCGGTTCGACCGTGACGGTCATGTCGGTGCCACCGCGGTCATGTTTCCGGGATCGGGCGCGATCCGCTGATAGATCGGCATTATGTCCTCGCGTCGGAGACCGGCGGCCGGGCGATCGAGCACCACCCGACCGTCTCGCAGACCCACGAGCCGATGCGCCCAGCCGAGCGCAAGATCGACCTGATGCAGGGTGCACACCACGGTCAGCTTCTCCTCGCTGCACACCCGCTGCAGCAGATCCATCACCACGCCCGCGTTCTCGGGATCGAGCGAGGCGACGGGCTCGTCCGCGAGCACGATCCGCGGACGCTGCATCAGGGTGCGTGCGATCGCCACCCGTTGCTGTTGCCCGCCCGACAGCGTGTCGGCCCGTCGCTGCGCGAAGTCCGCCAACCCGACTCGGTCGAGGCAAGCCAGGGCTTCCTCCCGCATCGCTTTCGGATAGGTGAAGGCTCCGTAGCGCGGAAAGGACAGGCGACCGATGCCGCCCACGAGTAC
This sequence comes from Rhodococcus sp. IEGM 1372, assembly GCF_030056835.1. Lineage (NCBI taxonomy): Bacteria > Bacillati > Actinomycetota > Actinomycetes > Mycobacteriales > Nocardiaceae > Rhodococcus > Rhodococcus sp. IEGM 1372. Next base: position 6,407 of record NZ_JASHKS010000035.1, read on the forward strand.
GTTCTCGAGACAGCTCAACCGACCGACGAGATTGAAGTGCTGGAAGATGAAACCGACATCGCGGCGAAGTTCGCGCACTCGGCGACGGTTCGCCAGATCGACGCGAGTGTCGAGGGCGGTGACGCTACCGGAGGTGACGGGCTGCAACCCGTTGATGCACCGCAGCAGCGTCGACTTCCCGGAGCCGGAAAGCCCGAGCAGTACCAACATCTCACTGTTGTGCACGTCGAGATTCACGTCCCTGAGCGCGGTGGTGGATCCGAATGTCTTGGTGACATTGCGAACGCTGACCACGACATCGCCCCGGTCCATCGGTGCGGACATCATCAGCCCTGGCACTTCTCGGAGCCGGTGACCTCGCATACGTGGCGCACGCCGTCGTAATCGCTGTCCTGCGCCGGCACGACGCCCCAGGCGTCCTCGTCGGTGATGCGGCATTCCTCGGCGCAGATGCCGTCCGCGACGAAGGCATCGGAGTTCATGCCCTCGCGGAAGACGTCCTCGAGCTTCGCGATGGCGTCGGCACCGAGATCGTTGTTGGCAGCGAAGAGCGAACCGGCGATCATCTCTGACTTCCACACTGTCTTCAGCTCGCCGGGTGCCAGCTCGCCGTTGTCGATCATCGTTCGGTCGACCATGGTGTCGAACGCGAAACCGGCATCGCAATCACCGGCTTTGACGGCCAAGGCCGAGGCGTCGTGTCCGCCCGCGTAGATCGGGGTCATTGCACTCGAGATGTCGGCCTCCGCACCGGAAGCGATGACATCGTCCTCGATGAGTCCCGCTGTCGGGTAGAGGAATCCGGAGGTCGAGCTGGGGTCGACGAAACAGACCTTCTTACCGGCGTAATCGGCGAGCCCGTCGACCGAGGCATTGTCCGAACGGGCGATTCCGTAGGACTGGTAGCCGGGCGGAGTTCCCTCGTCCTGAACGACGGCACCCAGAGGCGTCATGTCGGCCCCGTTGATTCCGGCGACCACGTAGGCGAACGGGCCGAAGAAGGCGAGGTCGACATTGCCCGCGATCAGGCCCTCGACCACACCCGCGTAGTCCGAGGCCTGGATGAACTCGACGGTTGCTCCGGTCTCGTTCTCGAGGCGCTCGATGACCGGGTCGTAGCTGGCCTTCAGGTCGGTCGAGTTCTCGGCGGGAATCGCAGCGAGCGTGATGGTTTCGGGGAATCCTTGCTCGGTGGTGGCTCCGTCGGAAGAACTGGAGCAACCGGCTGCAACGAGTGCGGCAGCCGAAAGCACGGCCGCGGCGGTCACAGCGCGACGGTGAGAGGTGGCGATCATGGCGGGGTGTCCGTTCGGTGAGGTTCGGGCGAGGATGGTGTTCACGGCAGAACGATGGGGGGAAGGTCGGCGACGCTGTCGAGTACATGGGTCGCACCGGCCTCGCGTAGTCGGTCGGCGGAGTGAGCTCCGGTGAGCACCCCGACCAGCAGCGCTGCGCCGGCCCGGCGACCGGACAGGATGTCGCTCGAGGTGTCGCCGACGACGGCGACCGCAGCGATGTCACTGACCTCGGCGAACAGCGCAGCCGACAGGACGAGATCCGGGTGGGGACGCCCACGGCCGGCCTCACCGGGTGCGAGGAACGCGTCGGGCAGATCCTGCCAGCCGAGGGTGTCGATGATGCGCTTCTGTGTCGGTGCCGAGAAACCTGTGGTCAGCACGACGCTGATCCCGGACTCGCGGAGCTTCGTGATGGCCTGCGCCGCACCGGGAACGGGCGCGATACCGTCGTCGATGCGGGCGTCGTAGGCCGACTCGAAGGCGCGGTTGGCGGCCTGGGCACGGTCCTCGGTTCCGAACAGCGCACGGAACACCTCGATCTTGGACTGACCCATCGTGTCCAGGACGTAGCGACGGGCGTCGTCGCGTTCGGGTCCCTCGGATGCGAGTCCGACGGCGGTGGCCGCGACGTCGAACGCGTCCAACACGAGTCCGTCGTCGGTGACGGTGGTTCCGGCCATGTCGAGGACGACGAGTTCGATGTCGGTGCTGGTGTTCGGGGTAGTGGAGTTCGGCATGAGAGAGAGACTGCCGTTTGGTATAGACCATTGCATGGAACTCGAGTGAACGACTCGTGAACGTCACGCAACAGTTAGGTCTAGACCAATTGGTGCTATGGTCGGCTCATGGTTGTGGACAGCGAACCCCGCGTGCTCAAGCACCAGATCGTGCGTAGAAGTCTCGACGACATGCTCGACGGCATGTCCGCAGGCGACGCATTTCCGTCCGAGCGCGATCTCGCCGACCGATACGACGTCTCTCGCGAGACCTTGCGTCAAGCCATTCGAGAACTGTTGGTGGCCGGTCGAATCGAACGTCGCGGACGCGCGACCGTCGTTGCCGAACCCAAAGTGGTATTACCGTTGGCGATCGGTTCCTACACCGAGGCAGCGCGGGAGAAGGGCATGAGCGCCACCCGAATTCTGGTCGGCTGGGACACGTTCCGAGCTGACGACGCCCTCGCGGATCTACTCGGAGTCGAGACCGGTTCGGAGGTGGTCCAACTCGAGCGCGTCTTCACCACCGGGGACGTCCGAGTGGGTCTCGAGACGACTCGCATCCCCGCGTACCGTATTCCGGGGCTGCAGGACAGTTTCGATCACAGAACGTCGCTGTATGCCGAATTACGAACGCGCGGAGTCGTCTTCGGACGAGTGGTCGACACCATCGAAACCGTCCTTCCCGACGCCCGAGAAGCTGCGCTTCTCACCGTCGACACCCGCACACCGATGTTTCTGCTCGGCCGCGTCTCCTACGACACGGACGGGGTTCCTATCGAACACCGACGGTCGCTCTACCGCGGAGACCGGATGACCTTCACCGCCGTCATGGATGCCTGACATGACCACAGGATATGACGTCGTGGTCGTCGGTGCCGGGATCGTCGGTCTCGCTCACGCCTATCACGCTCACCGACGCGGCCTGACGGTAGCGGTGGTCGATCATGCCGATCGGGTGGCAGGTGCATCGGTGCAGAACTTCGGACACGCCTGCATCACAGCGCAATCCGGTACTGCACTCGACTACGCTCGGGCCGGCCGCAGCCACTGGCTCGACCTCGCCCGTACGGCAGGTTTCTGGGCTGTCGAGTCCGGGACGCACTGCGTTGCCCGGCACGAGGACGAGTACGCAGTGCTCGAGCAGTTCGCCGAACTGCGGGGCAAGGAGCAGGTACGACTACTGGGCCGCACCGAGGTACTGGACCGACTCCCCATTGCCGACACCGACGTGGTGGGCGGCATGTATCTGCCGCTGGACGTCCAAGTGGACCCACGCGCCGCCGCCCCGGCCATCGCACGTTGGCTCGACAGCTCCGGGGTCGACTTCTTCTGGCGCACCGCCGCAACGTCGTTCGCCCCCGGCGTAGTCCACACCTCGCGCGGGGAACTGCGGGCCGGCACCACCTTCGTCACCGTCAACCACGACATCGATCGACTGTTTCCCGAGTACGCCGAACGCGACGCACTGGTGCGATGTCGGCTGCACATGCTGCGCGCCACGCTCCCCCTCCACGCACCACTACCCACCCCGCTGTTCACCGGTTGGTCGCTCCTCAGGTACTCGGGTTTCGAGAACCTGCCCGCCGTTGCCGACGTCGCTGCCCGCCTGCAGGCCGAGTATCCCGGCTACGTCGAGCTCGATCTGCACCAGATGTACACCCCACAACCGGACGGATCGATCCTGCTCGGCGACACGCACGTTCGTGAGATCACCGCGTCGCCGTTCCAGAGCGAGGAAGGATTCCAGGTGCTGCTCACCGAGGCCCGGTCGCTCTTCGGAGTCGACCGCATCGACGTCACCGAGCGATGGCAGGGAATCTACTGCTCGGCACCGGGTTCGGAGTTCCTGCTGGAGGAACCGGTGGACCGCGTGCACATCGCCACCGTTACCACCGGGATAGGCATGACGACCAGCATGGGCCTGGCGCTGGCCAACGTGGACAGAGCTCTGGCACCGGCCTGAGTGCACCTCGTGAACACCCAGGTGTCACGGTTACCCGAACAGACTCTGCCCCAGGTAGCCTTCGTCGACCACTCCCGGGAGTATCGCGAACACCGCAGAACCGATCGGGGTGGTCCATTGGTTCAACGCATCGAATTCGTCGAGTCGCTGCTGAATCGGCAGGAACTGGGTGAGCACGTCGCGCTGATAGCTCGCGAACAGTAAGCCGGTGTTCGACAACGATCCGGCAGCCGGTGGGTCGTCGTAGTTGTAGGCCCGCCGGAAGATTCGCTCGCCGTCGTGAACATGCCGTGCCCTCGCGATGTGCGAGGACGGTGGGATCACCGGAATTCCGAATCGATCGGTTGCGTCGAAATCGGCCTCGTCGAACTCGGCGGTTCCGGTCAACGGGGCACCGGTGTCCAGGGTTCGCCCCACCGATAATTCCCGGCCGGGTCGATCCAACTCGTCCCAGGTGTCCATCTCGATCCGGATGCGCCGCAACACCATCGACGTTCCGTGTTTCATCCAGGGCTGATCGCTCCCGTCGTCCCAGACCAGACCGTCGAAGTCGGTACTTCCGGCCTCCGGATTGACGGTGCCGTCGACCTGTCCCATCAGATTTCGCATCGTGGTGCCCGATTCCTCGGTACCGCGCGAACGCCGGAATCCGCGCTGTGTCCAGGCGATCGTCACCAACGAGCGCACGTTCTTGGTCAGTACCCGCACAGCGTGCGCAACGGTGACAGGATCGTCCGAGCACACCTGCAGCAACAGATCGCCGCCGGTGAATCCCGGTTCCAGGCGGTCGATTCCGAAGGCAGGAAGCGGTGCCAGCCACGACGGCCGCCGATCCGGCAGACCGATCGCATCGAACGCACTCGGACCGAGCCCGACGGTCACCGTCAGGCGGGCGGGCTCGAGCGCCAGTTCGGCTTCGGTATCGGCCAGTGCGGGTGCACCGGACGTCAACCGTCCGATGTCCTCCGTCCAGACCTTCAGGATCCCGATCAGCTCGTCGCGTCCGACGCGTTCCTGCATGTTCAACCCGACGAACATCGAGTGCGCTTGGGGCGGAACAGTATCGACACCGGCTTGATGGACGCCGCGCCACGGCACGGTCTCACTGCCGGTGGCCGTCTGCTCGGCTCGGTTGCCGACGATCCCGTAACCGGTCGCGGCTCCCACGCCCGCGACGCCGAGCGCGGCGACGCCTCCACCGAGGAGACGCCGCCGGCTCAGCGAGCGTGGTGACCGGTTCTCGTTGTCAGCCACCGTGTGCCGGCGCGGGGGTTGCCGACCCGTCCATGTCCATGGTGCCGGGCTCGTAATTCTCCTGGGCCCCGGAGAAGTCACGGACCTGCGCGGTGAACGTCGTGCTCGACGCATCCTCGAACTCGAGGGTGAATTCCGCGTCGGCTCCGGGGGTCAGCGGCGACGTGACGTCCATCAGCATCAGGTGATCGCCGCCCGCGGCGAGCACGTGCGTACCGCCCGCCGGGATGACGAAGCCTCCCTCCTTCGGCCGCATCACCATCGCCCCGTCCGCCCCGGTTGCCATCTCGTGCAATTCGATTCGGCTCGACGCCGGAGAGGAAGCCCCGACCACGTGCACATCGGAGTCGCCGGTGTTCTGCAGTTCGGCGAAGGCCGCCGTCATACCGGAGTCGGCGGCTTTGACCCATTGCTCGCGTACGACGACCGAATCGGACTCCGTCGCCGCGGCGGCCGGCTCGTTGCTCGAGCATCCGGTGAGGATCAGGCCGGTGACCGACAGTGCGGCCAACAGTGTGGAGGTACGACGGGTGAGATTCATGCGAGTTCGCTTTCATGTTGAGAAGCAGCGGAATTGGTGGTTCTGGTCCGTGCTCTACGAATCGAGCCGAGCACGACGTCGACGGCGAGGAAGGCCACCAGGCTCAGCCCGAGGAGTGGGACGAACCAGCCGACAGCGACAGCGACGACCACCAACGCGGCGACGGACATCGGTGAGATGCGGCGAATGCCGCCGCGCAGAGGTGGCCGCCCTGCTGTGAGGCCGCTTGCCTTGGTGGGGCGGCGTTTCCACCACATCATGTAGCCCCTGACGATGACCGATGCCAGCGCGACGGCGAGCGCAAGAAGCGCAAGCTGATTGGCGACCCCGAACAACGTGCCCATGTGCAGCTGAATACCCCAGGCCGACAGCTTGGCCGCGAGGGGCCAATCGGAGAAGAACACGGTGTCGATCACTGTGCCGGCGGCACCGTCGATCGAGATGGAGTCGTTCGACATCACCCAGGGCTGACGGGTTTCGGCGACGACGAACGCCGTGTCGGCCGATTGTGGAATGGACGCTTCCACGGCACCGTCTATTCCGTTGGCTCGGGCGATCCCCAGCACCGAGTCGATGCGTCCGACGTTGTCCTCCGTCGTCGATGCGTCGGCCGGCATCTCCATCGGATGCCCGCCGTGACCGGAGTGGTCACCCGCCGCGGCCGCGTCGGAGGAGCCGATCGTCTTGGTGACGGCGGGGGTGGTCCAGCTCAGTGCCGACCGCAGCTCGGTGACGTTCTCCCCGGCGTAGGTGGACCATGTCAATCCGGTGGCGGACAGGAAGATCAGACCGACGGCGATCCAGATACCAGCCACGCCATGCCAGTTCAAGGACCTGTTGCGGCCCTTCGACTTTCGATCGAAGGTCAACAGCCTGGCCTTGTCGCGATTGCGTCGATACCGCTCGAACCACAGGTACAGGCCGCCGAGCGCGATCACCCACAACCACGAGGCGGCGAGTTCGCTGTAGAGGCGACCTGGCTCCCCCAGGTGCAGATGGCGATGGAGTTCGGAGATCCAGGTGCGCAACGGTAGGGCGCTGGAGGAGCCGTACACCGCCAGCTCCCCCACGGACGTCGCGGTGGCGGGGTCGACGAAAACAGCCAGCCGCTGCGATTCGCCCAGGGTCGGGTCGGTGAACATCACCCGAGTGGTGTCGCCGGCCTCGGCTGCAGGGCGGACGGCGGCGACGGTGAGGTCTGGTCGTTCGGCCTGCGCTGCCCGAATCTGCTGGGCGACGGGGACGGCCGGACCGGTCGTGTCCACGTGGACGTAGTCGCGATACACGAGTTGTTCGATGGTGGGAGCCACGGCGTAGAGGCCGCCGCTGATGGTGGCGATCAGGATGAACGGTGCTACCAGGATGCCTGCGTAGAAGTGCAGACGCATGATCAGCGGCCGCCAGCTTCGTGGGCGCTGGGGAGGGGTGGGCGGCGATGAATCGGCGAGGCGTTCCAATTCCGGTGTGGACATGAGGACTCGTTTCGTGAAGGCATGTGTGGGTGCGCGCAGTGGTGCGCGAGAAGGCATCGCACAGACGGTCGGGCGTGCTCGAGGCAGCGCGGATCGCGCGATGTGAGGGCTCGTCGAACAGACAGCGACAGCTCGATACCCGACGCCTACGTACAGGGCGGGTGGGAGTGACGAGCTGCGGTCAGGTCCGAAGCGCAGGCGGTCCGCGGTTTCCGCAGCCCGACAGGTCGAGTAGACGAGGCGTTCCCGGGAGTCGGTAGACCGGAAGTTCAGGGGCGATGCGGGACTCGTCGACGACGAGAGCCGCCAACAGAGGCAGGGCCTCACGTAGCGAGGTCACTGCGCGCCGGATGCCGTGCTCCGCTCCGCGGATGGCCAGAGCGCCGACCAGGATGGCAACCACATGGGCCGCGAACATCTGCTGGGTGAGTATCGAACCGTGATGGTGACCGTCGACGGCGGTGAGCAACAGGTGTCCGACCGACTGCGCGGCAGTCAGGATCATCAGCAGCTGTGCGCGCGGTGCCGCCGGTGTCGGTGCCGCGGCGGTCGCGTAGCCGATCGCAGCGGAGACGACGGCCAACAGCACGATGGCCGCGTCGGATGGAGGCATTCCCCCACCGAAGGTGTGCGCTGCGACGGTGACCAGCGCCGACAGTCCGCCCACGGACGCACCGCGCAGGAGCGCGAATCCATCCGTTGACGCAGACATGGACGGGAGCTTACTACCGACTACACCGAGTAGTAGTCCAGGTACCGGAACGACGCCTCCGAACCCCTCGAGCCGGTCCGACGGTCTTTTTCCGGTTGGTTATCCTGATCACCGGTACTCGAACCATCAACGGTCGAGCCGCGAGATCGAGAGTGGACGCACATGGCAGAGAATTCGGACGCGGCCCAGGCTCGGGTGTTCGCCGACATGCTGACCGCCGAGATCGCAGCCGCGTCGAGTCGCGTCGAAGAGTCCGAGCAACTGGCGCGCAAGGCCTTGCGAGTAGGCGATTCCCGCAGCCATGTGTGGCACAGCGACGAAGCGCAGACCCAGAAGCAGGCACTCTACGAGCTGTATCGCCAGCTCGACGCGTTGCGCAACCGGTTTCCCACCGTGCAGCCGCGAATCTCCGGCTGACGGCGCACCCGTCGGTCGACTACCGGTCAGCCCTGCCGACGACGGCGACGATCAGCTCGGTCAATTCTGCCGTCGCCTCCTCTGGTCCCAGCACTTCGGATACCGCCGCGTGCGACAGCGCTTCCGCTGCACCGAAGATCGCGGTGATCGACGGCGCCGAGATCCCGCCGGAGCCGCTGAACGGCTCGAGAATCGACCGGCATCGATCGGAATACGCCCGTTCGGCCGATCGCTTGACCTGTTCGAGTTCGGGCGAGCCCTCCAATGCCGCCAGCACACCCGTCAGCTCACGCCCCTGTGCCAACGCGCAGCCCACGTACGAGTTGGCGATTGCGTGCGCGCGTCCGTTCAACGAGGTGGGCGCAGCGTGGAGGGATTCCTCGAGCATGACCGTTTGCCGGTCGTCGAATTCCGTGAACAGGGCGGCCAGGAGTTCCGCACGAGAGGCGAAGTGGCTGTACACCACGGGTTTTGCGACGCCGGCGTGTTCAGCGAGTCGGCCGAGCGTCAGAGCGTCGGCTCCTTCCGTCCGCACGAGAGCCCAGGAGACCTCCACCAACTGGTCGTATCGGTCGGAGCGAGACAGTCGCGTCCGGGCCATCGGGCACCTCCTTGCGCTATATACGAATAGTAACCTACTCTTGGTACATAGCCGCTTCTCCTCACCGAAGGAATCAGCCATGACCACACTCGTCGTAGTCTCCCATTCCGACCCCGACTCCCTGACCCACCACGTCGCTCGATCCGTGTCGGACGCGATCCGCACCGCAGGCGACACCGTCGAGACGGCCGATCTGGCGGCCGAGAACTTCGATCCTCGATTCGAGGACGCAGACCTGAAAGTTGTTCCGCGGCAACGGAACCACACCGGCGGACGTGCGTGCCGAACAGGAACGAATCGATCGCGCCGATCATCTGGTTCTGGTCTTCCCGATGTACTGGTGGTCGATGCCCGCGTTACTGAAAGGGTGGATCGATCGCGTCTTCGTCAGCGGATGGGCGTACGAATACAGCCCTGGAGTCGGGTTCGACAAGAAGTTGGACCGACTCACCGTCCACCTGGTTGCCCTTGCCGGCGACGATGCCGACAGCTTCGAGCGCCACGGCGTCGATGCCGCTTTCCGGACGCAGATCGAGCGAGGCATCATCGAATACTGCGGTGCAACAGTGGGATCGACGAACTTCCTGTACGAAACCGATACCAGGAGTCGCGAGGAACTCGATGCAGAGGTCGCCGATCTCGCTTCTGCCGTAGCCGGCCGGGTGGCCGACCGACAGAAGGCCCTCGCCTCCGGCTGATCAGATCTCGACGAGCTCGAGAGCGGCGACGGTTTGGGCCCCGAGCCGACCTCGAGTCCCGCGGCGACGGATCCGTTTCCCGTTGAGGCGCAACGCTTGTCGAAGTCGGAAAACCCGCCCCGGGAGATCAGGTGGGAGTGAGGCGGAAGATCGGGAATCGACGGCCCTCGGCGGTCTCGACGTATTTCGCGAATCCGGAGGAGGCGTCGAGAAACTTCTGCCAACTGTCGGCCCATTCGGCATCGGGGACTTCCGAGGCTTCCACTGCGACGGCCCGTACTTCCCCATCGTGGGGAACCTCGATGTCGACGCGAGGATGTGCGCGCAGATTGTGAACCCAGGCAGGGTCTTTGGGTGAACCTGCGGCCGAGCCGACGATCAACCAGCTGCCTTGCTGGGAAATTGCCATCAGCGGATTCAGCCGGATCTCGCCACTCTTGGCACCGATCGAGTGCACGACGACGAGGGAGTCGCCGAACCCAGCCGTGGACACGTGCCCACCGTGACTGCGGAACTCCTCGATGATCATCTCGTTGAAGTCGGCCATCCACCGATTATGTCGCGACAGCGTCGGTGCGGACCGGTTTCTCACCGACGGCTCAGCGGCGACGATTTCCATCACCGCCAACCAAAGGTTAGCCTGTGCTCATGCGCGCCTCGGCCGCGCTGCGCCGTCGGGTGATCCCCGGCGGCTCGTTGCTGTCGGAACCCGAAGGACATCCCACGTGCTCAACGTTCGTCGCCGCGCAGGCACTCTCGCCGCCGCTGCTGCCCTGGTCGGATCGCTCGTCGCGTGCGGAGCCTCCGAGGAGGTTCCCGACGCGGTCTCGGACACCACCGCAGGTGGGACCACCTACCCATTGACGATCGACAACTGCGGAGAGTCGGTGACCTTCGACTCGGCACCTCAGCGGGTGGTGTCGCTGGATCAGAACTCCACCGAAATTCTCCTCTCGCTCGGCGTGCAGGACCGCATGGTCCGCACCGCATCCTGGACCGATCCGGTCCGCGAGAACCTCGCCGACGCGAACGCCTCGGTTCCCCGACTGGCCGACAACGCCCCCACCTACGAGGTCGTGGGCGATACCGAACCCGATCTCGTCACTGCATCGTTCGGACGCCACTTCGAGCAAGGCGGCGTCGCTCAGCGGTCCCGCTTCTCCGAAACCGGTGCGGCCACGTATCTTTCACCCACCGACTGCGACGCCGGTCGCAGCGTCAACGGGGGCAACACCCGAACGACGCCGCTCACGATGGAGTCGCTGTACCAGGAAATCACCGAACTCGCGGCGATCTTCGACGTCAACGAGCGCGGTGCCGAGTTCGTCGACGAGCTGAAGTCCCGCATGGCCGACGCCACCGCGACCACTGCCGAATCGGATGTCTCCGTGGCATTCTGGTTCGCGGACACCAAGAGTCCGTACATCGCAGGCGGACGGGGATCGGCCGATCTACTCGCCAGAACGGTCGGCATGACGAACGTCTTCGCCGACACCGACGACGACTGGCCTGCCGTCGGCTGGGAGACCATGGTGGATCGGGATCCGACCGTCCTGGTACTGGGCGACCTGGCGCGCAACCGTTTTCCCGGTGACCTGCTCGCCGACAAGATCGCATTCCTCGAGTCCGACCCCGTCACCGGCACGATGGCCGCCGTCCGAGACAAGCGCTACATCTCCCTGCACGGTGCGGAGATGAACCCGTCGATCCGGGCCGTCGACGGCGTCGAGAAGGTGTCCGCCGGACTGCGCGACCTGGGACTGTCGTCCTGACCGCGACCATCACACCCCAGCGCACCGCCCAGCGATCGCAGACCTCCCGCCACCTCTGGCGTTGGGTGTTCGCCCTGCTGGGCGGGGTCGCGCTGTGCGTGGCGTCGATCCTCGTCGCCATCACCCTCGGGCCGGCGAACATCTCGCTGGTCAACGTCCGCGATGTGGTGCTCAACCATCTCGGCGTCACCGACGTGCCGGTGAAGGTGTCGAAGAATGCGATCGTCTGGGAGGAACGGCTGCCCCGGGCGCTCGTCGCCGCCGCCAGTGGCGTCGGGCTCGGTATCTGCGGCGTCATCATGCAGTCGCTCCTGCGTAATCCGCTGGCGGACCCGTTCGTGGTCGGTGTTCTCGGTGTCGGTGGTGCCGCACTCGGACTGTCCGGTGGTGCGTTCATCGGCGCGCTCGTCGCGTTCGGCCTTGTGCTCTTACTAGCCCGAATGTCCGGCAGCGGAAACGATCGCGTGATTCTCGCCGGTGTTTCAACCACTCAATTGTTCTCGGCCCTCACGTCTTTCGTGATCTTCGCGTTCGCCGACTCGGACGAGACGCGCGGCGTGATGTTCTGGCTGCTCGGTTCGTTCGAGGGTGTGCGATGGAACGACGTCGTACTGTGTGTGGCCGTGGCCGGCATCGGCGCGGTGGTGTGTTGTTACTACGCCTACGTGCTCGACGCGTTCGCGTTCGGAAACTCGGTGGCGTCCTCGCTCGGCTTCGACGTCAAGAAGGTCCGATTGGCTCTGCTCGTCGGCACCGCCCTGATCACCGCGACATTGGTCAGCGTCGCCGGTGCGATCGGTTTCGTCGGGCTCATCCTGCCGCATGCGGCTCGACTGCTCGTGGGGCCCAACCACAGTCGCCTGGTCCCGGCAACGGCTGTCATCGGCGCGATCTTCATGGTGTGGGTCGACGCCGTCTCCCGCGTCGCGTTTGCTCCGACCCCACTGCCGGTGGGCGTCGGGACAGCACTCGTCGGCGTTCCCGCCTTCATCGCAATCATGGCTCGCAAGAGAGGAATTCGATGACCCTGCACGCATCGAACGTGTCCTGGAAGCGCGGTGGCGTCCTGGTGGTCGACGGCGTGACCCTGCATCCGGGGCCCGGCCGCATGGTGGGACTGTTGGGCCCCAACGGTTCCGGTAAGTCCTCACTGCTGCACCTGATGGCCGGGGCCGCATCACCCACCGCCGGTGTCGTCGAACTCGACGGTGCGGAGCTCGGTTCGCTCAAGCGCAGACACATCGCCCGCGCGGTCGCAGTCGTGGGTCAGCACGCCCACACGGACGTCGATGTGACGGTCGGAGACGTCGTGCGTCTGGGACGCATCCCGCATCGCGGGGCTTTCGGTGGAAGCGACCTGGACGACGACGCCGTGGACGATGCACTCGCGCAGACCGGACTCACCGACAAAGCGGATCGATTGTGGCGCACGCTCTCCGGTGGTGAGCAGCAGCGGGCGCACATCGCTCGCGCACTCGCCCAACAGCCCCGCGAGATGTTGCTGGACGAACCCACCAACCATCTCGATATCCACCACCAACTCGAGCTGTTGGCCCTCGTTGCGCGCCTGCCGATCACCAGCGTCGTTGCGCTCCACGACCTGAACCTGGCGGCGATGTTCTGCGACGAGGTCCTGGTGCTCCAGGACGGCAGGGTCGTCGCAGGCGGCACACCTGCGGACGTGCTGACCGAGGAACTCATCGCCGAGGTGTACCGAGTGCGGGCGCGCGTGTCCGTGGACGGCGACGACGGACGGGTGCACATCCGTTTCGATGCGGCGGCCGGGTACGAGACCTTCGCAAGGAAGCAGGACCCCGGCGTGGCCGCAGCATCTCGCCCCTGAACGGCATCGGACAGCAGAGTCCCAGGGGATTGGGTGCCACGATTCGTGGTACCCCTGAACCATGAGTGAATCCACCAGACCGGGCGTACCGTCCACGGGCCTGCCCGCATTCGGGTTCGAGACGACTTTCGCCGACGAGGTTCCTGGACTGACAGTGCCGTGGCAGGGCACCCACGCGCCGGATCCTCGGGTGTTGATTCTCGACGATGAACTCGCTCGGTCACTCGCGCTCGACCCGGCGTCGCTGCGCACGGCCGAGGCAGCCGGTGTGCTGTCCGGGTCGATTCCTCCGGCCGAATCCGCCACTGTGGCGATGGCGTACGCGGGTCATCAGTTCGGCAATTTCGTTCCACTGTTGGGGGACGGCCGAGCACTGCTGCTCGGCGAGCTGCGCGATGATCGGGGTCGTCGAGTCGATCTGCATCTCAAGGGGTCCGGCGCTACCCCGTTCTCGCGTGGCGGCGACGGGAGAGCGGTAGTGGGAGCCATGCTGCGCGAGTACCTCATCAGCGCAGCGATGCACGCGTTGCACATTCCCACCACACGTTCGCTCGCCGTCGTCACCACCGGTGAACAGGTGGTGCGAGAAGGAGGTCCGCAACCCGGCGCAGTGCTTGCCAGGGTTGCATCGAGCCATCTGCGGGTGGGTACCTTCGAGTTCGCGGCCAGGCGCGAGGGGCTCACGCAGCCCCTCGTCGACTACGCGATAGCCCGCCACTACCCGGCACTGCTCGGGCTGCCGGTCGAGGAACGGTGTCTCGCCTTCTTCGAGGCTGTCGTCGAAGCCCAGGCATCGCTTGTCGCGCAGTGGATGTCGGTCGGATTCGTGCACGGTGTCATGAACACCGACAACACGACGATCTCCGGGGAGACCATCGACTACGGACCGTGTGCATTTCTCGACTCCTACGATCCGGCTACGGTGTTCAGCTCCATCGACCACGGCGGACGCTATGCCTACGGCAATCAACCCGCAGTGCTCGGGTGGAATCTGGCCAGATTCGGCGAAACACTACTGCCCCTGGTCGATTCGACGCCCGATACCGCCATCACGGCTCTCACCGCGGTCCTGGACACGTACGGGGATCGCTACCGACAGCACTACTCTGTCGCGATGGCCGCCAAACTCGGCCTCGGAGACGACGCAGTGGACGCGGCGCTCGTCGACGACCTGCACCGGTTGCTCACCGACCACCGCGCCGACTGGACCTTGACCTTCCGTGCCCTCGCCGAGAACCTGCGCGGAGACTCGTCGCCCTTCGACTCCCTCGTTCCACCGGACGCGTCCGCGGAGTGGCTCGAGCGTTGGCGGACAGCGGTTTCGGCACGGGGACAGGATTTTTCATCGATCGCCGACGGGATGGATCGCGTCAACCCCGCCTACATTCCCCGCAACCATCTGGTCGACGCCGCACTCCGGGCCGCGACCGAGGGTGATCTCGGGCCTTTCGAGCGTCTGCTCGACGTCGTCACGTCACCGTTCGACCACCGCGAGGACCGGTCGGACTTCGCTCTGCCTGCGCCCGAGAACTTCAGTGCCGGATTTCAGACCTTCTGCGGTACCTGACGATGTGACGGGCAGCGCGATCAGGCAGGCGCAGCGAAGAATTCGAGGGCGATGTCGTCGGGGTCACGGAACGAGATTCCAGACCCGTAGTGTGCGTGCTTGATTCCGCTGTGCGCGATGCCGAGTCCGTCGAGCGTCGATACCCATGCCGCCAAATCGTCCTGTGTGCAGCCGAACGCGATGTGGTCCACACCCGTTCTCTTCTCGTCGAAGGCACCGGAGACCTGAGCTTCGCCGTGGGTGTGCAATCCGAAAAGCATGCCGCCGTCGAGCGCGAACACGGTGTGGTGATAGTTGCCGGATTCTTCGTCCTCGTCGAGTACGGGGGGCGCGTCGAACAGTCGTGAGTACCACTCGGTGCTGGCGGCAAGATCGGATACGGTCACGGCCACGTGGGAGAGGCCGGGGAATTGCGACATGCGCTGGTCCTTTCGTCGTCCCCGTCCACGTTAGGCACCGACGTCTGCGTGCCACCCGAGATCAGCGCAATACTGCCCGTTCGGCGGGGTTGTGTTCACGACGTCCGCTTCTGTTCGGCTCTGATCAGGCCGCCGCCGACGATCAGTCGTTGAATCTCGCTGGTCCCCTCGTACAACCGAAGCAGCCGAACATCACGGTAGATGCGCTCCACCGGAACCTCACGCATATACCCTGCACCACCGTGAATCTGAACGGCCAGATCGGCGACCTGGCCGACCATCTCGGTGCAGAACAACTTCACCGCGGACGGCGCGATACGGCGATCGGTCTCCTGCACCCACGCCCGCGCCGCCTCACGCACCATCGCCCGGCCCGCCATGACACCCACCTGTTGATCGGCGATCATCGCCTGCACCAACTGGAAGTTACCGATAGGCTCCCCGCCCTGAGAGGACGACGCGGCATGAGCCACCGACTCGTCCAAGGCACGCTGCGCCTGACCGACGGCCAACGCCGCAATATGCACCCGCCCCCGCGCCAACGACGTCATCGCCGCCTTGTACCCGATATCGATCATCGGTCGTTCCGCAGGCTCCACTCCTGCGTCGCCGTTGCCGCCCACCAACGCATCGGCCTCGACGCGCACGTCGGTGAAGTTCACGTCGGCAGTGCCCGAGCCCTGCTGCCCCATCTTCGCGTCCTTGACGCCCACCTCGATCCCGGCGGTGTCGGAAGGGACCAGGAATACTGCAATACCGTTGCCGCTCTGCGGTTTCGGGTCCAGTTTGGCGAAGACGACGAACATGTTCGCGATCGGCGCATTGGTGATGTAGCGCTTGCTGCCGTTGATCACCCAACCCGAGCCGTCGACTTTCGCGGTGGTCCGTAGCCCCGCCGGATTCGACCCGGCCCCGTCCTCGGTCAGCGCGAAGGACGCGACGATGTCGCCGGTTGCCATGCCCGGCAGCCACGTCGCCTTCTGGTCCTCGGTACCGAACCCCACGAGCACCTGCCCGGCGATCCCGTTGTTGGTGCCGAACATCGATCGCAACGACAATGAGGTGTAACCGAGTTCCATGGCCACCTCGACGTCCTGAATCAGATTCAGGCCCACACCGCCCCACTGCTGCGGAATCGCGTAGCCGAACAGACCCATCTCCGCGGCCTGCTGTCGCAGATCGTCCGGAATCGAATCGTTGTTCATGATCTCCAGTTCACGAGGAACCACACGTGATCGCACGAACTGGGAGATCTGCTTCAACACGTCCGCGAAGACGTCGTCCGGTACATCGGGATTCAGCGTGTCCATGGAACCACTATCCCCCCATGGGTGGATCGATTCATCCGAACCGACGGGATTTTCCTGGCAGGACGGAACCGTCCCACCACATCGGCTCTCCCGTTTCGGATCTCAGCCTCCGATCGGCGTCGAGTATTCGAATCCGGGGAGCTGATCTTCATCTGTGGCTCGAACAGCCGTCACCAGAGGACGCCCCGAACTGTTCGATTGCCTGCGCCAGATCGATGACGTCCGCATATTTGGCCTGCAGGTCGAGCAGATTCGATTCGTGCATGCCCGGCTCCCGATCACCGCACGCATCTGCCACCACCAGAGGCCGGAAGCCGTGCTGCAGTGCGTCGGTCGCGCTTGCACGGATGCAGCCGCTGGTCGTCAACCCACAGATGTACAGCGTGTCGATGCCGCGGGCGGTGAGAGTGGCCGCCAGAGAGGTACCGAAGAACGCACTCGCATACTGCTTGGTCACCACGATCTCCCCGGCGATCGGACGGGGGTCGACGGGAAATTCGCCCAGTTCCGAGCCCTCCTCGAAGACCGTCAGAGCCGGAATCTTCGTCGTGAAGAGCCCGCCGTCGGTTCCGCCGGGCTGATAGCTGACCCGGGTGAACACGACCGGAACACCGGCTGATCGTGCGGACGAAACCAGCTGTGCCGCAGCCTCTACTGCCGCTTCCACCGGGGCACGCAGGGGCGAGCCGTCCACCAGGTAGGCCGCGACGATGTCGACCACCAGAACCGCCGGGCTACGGCCGGGGCCCAGCTCACCGGCAAATCCCGACTCCCGGTACGACCCGAGCGTGTCGCTCACGCCCGCACTGCCTTACGGACGTTCACCGGCGGACGCGGTGCGGGCAATCCGGTTTCGGCCTCGCACCGCTCGAGGATCACGTCGATCGACGGCCCCTTGTCGAACACTGCGATCTCCCCGCGCGCGGCAGACATCTCACTGCGCGCGGCCTCGGAGGCGGACGAATCGACGACACCGTCGGCATCGCAGACGATTCCGTAGCCGATGCGGGCACCCTCGGCACTGACCAGGCCCCGCCGAACTTCGAGACCGACCAGTTCGGGATCCCGGGTCAGCGGGTCGCCCCAACCGCCGCCGCCCCACGTGACGAAGTGCAGCACATCGCCTCGTCCCACCGGCACCTCGTGAATCTTGCTGGCCAACACCTCGACCTCACCCGACGCTCGGACGATCCACTTCTTCCCTCGCGCACCGGGTTTGCCTCCGTTGACACCCCACGGATACGTGAGCCACCTGTCGTCGTGAATGGCGATGGTGCCCGGCTCCTCGAAGTAGTACGCCACGTCGACGCCGTTGCCGCCGCGATGAAGCCCGGCCCCGCCGGTGTCGGTGACGGTCTCCCACCGCTCGATGCGCAGCGGATAGTAGGACTCGAGGTACTCACAGGGGATGTTGACGAACGACGGCCACAGCGAGTGACCGTCCGGCCCGTCCCCCATCGGACGACCGGGGATACCTCCGAATCCGATCGAGTACAGCTGGAACCACTCCCCGTCCCGCGCGCCCCCGTCGTAGTGGCCGGAGTACATGAAGTGCGGCGACGACGAGAAGCCTGCGGCATTGAGAATCTCGGGGTTGTTCTTGCCCAGCAACCCACCGAAAAGGTCGAAGACACGGCCGATTCCGTGGTTGCGGCCGTTGAGTGCGGCCGGATAGCGCGGCTTCCAGAACGAGTCCTCGGGAATGGTCACGTCGATCAACGGATAGAAGCCGTCGTTCCACAGGATCTGCGGGTCGGCCACGGTGATGACGTAGATACCGAAGAACATGCGGACGAGATTCTCGTTGATGAAGTAATTGATCGGCCCGACGGCCTGCGGTGCCGCCTTGCTGAAGTCGAGGTGGATCTTCTCCCCGTGTCGGGTCAGCTCGATGGTCAGTTCGTAAGGGCCGTAACCACATCCGTCATCGCAGATGAAGTCGCTGAACTCGATGGTCTCGCCGTCGACGAACAACATCGCGAGCAGAACTTTCATGGCCTGATAGTTCCTGTCGAGCAACGCGTCGAGCGCCGACAGATACACGTCGACGCCGAACCGGTCGCACAGCTCGACGATGCGCCGCGACGCGGTGGTGCACGCCGCGACCAGTCCGTTCAGGTCTGCTCGGTTCCAGTCCGGCTTGCGCACCTGGTTGAGAATGATGTCCAGCGCGGTCTCGTTCAATTCGCCTGCGCTGTACAGCTTGAAGGGCGGAATGATCACGCCTTCCTCGAAGATCGTGTGCGCGTCCGTCGGCATGGACGACGGCGTCTTACCTCCGACGTCGGCCATGTGCCCGAACATCGACGACCAGCCGACGACGCGTCCGCTGTGGAAGATGGGCAACACGATCAGCCAGTCGTTGGCGTGACTGATGGCAGCACCACACGCGTAAGGATCGGAGGTGAGCAGGATGTCGCCCTCGCCGACGGTGCCGGAGAAGTTGTCGAGGAAGTCGGGAACGGACAGGCCGAACTGCCCGACCACCATCTTGCCGCTCGGATCGGCGATGAGGGGAAATTCGTCGTGCTGTTCGCGGATACCCGGTGACAGTGCCGTCCTGAAGAGGACCTCGTCCATCTCGGCGCGGGCGTTTCGCAAGGCGTTCTCGATGATGTCGAGCGTGATCGGGTCGACGGGAACCGTGGTGAACGGGGTCTTCGAGGTCTCGATGATGGTGGCCATCAGCTCTCCTGCAGTCGAGTGGTGCGATGGGTGTCGTCGGTGCCGACGGGGTTGATGAGAAGGCATGCGCTGCGGTGGACCGTGGCCGTGTGTCCGGACAACACCAGCGTGGTGGAGTCCATCTCCGTGATCACTGCCGGACCCGTCACGACGTTGCCTGCCAACAGTTTCGAGCGGTCGTAGATGCCGGCCTTTGCGTACTGCCCGTCCATCCACACGTCGTTCGTGGTGATCAACGCCGCGGACGGATCGTCGCCACCGTCCTCCAACGGCTGGAACGCCACCTCGGGGCGTGGACCACTGACCGTGACTCGGAGGTTGATGACCTCCCGTTCGTTCTTGAGCAGGAACGAGAACAGTCGCTGGTGTTCGGCGTCGAAGGCAGAGCCGAGAGTGGACAACAGCTCCCCCGAATCGAGGGCGGACGCGTCGAGGTCGACGGGAATCTCGAAACCCTGACCCTGATAGCGCAGGTCCACCTGGTAGGTGGCGGTCTGCTGGTCTGCTGGCACCCCCTCGGCCGAAAGCCTTTCCGACGCCGCTTCGGCCAATTCGGCAAGAGCTGTGCGCAACTCGCCGTCGTCGATGTCGGAGAAGGCACGAACCATGGTGCGCGCAGCCTCGTCCCGAAGACACGTCGTGGCGTCGCCGTACGCGCAGAGAACCCCGGGAGACGGTGGCACGATCACCGGCCACGACCCGGTGAGTCGACCCAGCGCGTTCGCGTGCAGCGGCCCGGCACCACCGAACGAGACGAGTGCGAAATCGCGAGGGTCGTAGCCCTGCTGCACACTGACCAATCGCAGTGCGCCGAACATGTTCTCGTTGACGATGTCGACAATTCCGGATGCGGCTTCCTCCGGACCGGCCAAGCCGATGGCCTCGGCGATCGTCGCCACCGCGGTGCGACTCGCGTCGGCGTCGAGATCTACCTCCCCGCCCGCCAAGGAGGCTGGGAGGTAACCGAGAACGACGTTCGCGTCGGTCACCGTCGGGTCGGTTCCGCCTTTTCCGTAGGCGGCAGGCCCGGGGTCGGCCCCGGCCGATTGCGGCCCGACCCTCAATGCGCGCGTCAACTCGGGCACGTGCGCGATGGAACCGCCACCGGCACCGACCGTTCGCACGTCCACGCTCGTCGCGCGGACGGCGAGGTCGCCGACCTTGGTCTCACGGCCGATACGTGGTTGCCCACCGAGCACGAGGGCGACGTCTGTGGACGTCCCGCCCATGTCGAAGGTGAGAAAGTCGGAGAAACCGGCTTGTTCGGCGAACCACACGGCACCGGTGACGCCGCCGGCCGGGCCGGAGAGCAGCAACGACACCGGCGCCTCCGATGCCTTCGCCGACTGCACCAGTCCGCCGTCACTTCGTAGGATCGACAGCGGAGCCTTGATTCCCCTGTCCTGCAACGAGTTGTCGAGATTGCGTACGTAACGCGACACCTCGGGCTGCACGTAGCTGTTGGCCACGGTGGTCAGGGTCCGCTCGTACTCCCGCATCTCGGGCAGGACCTGACTGGAGATGGAGATCGGAATGTCCGGGAGCTCGTCGGCAGCCCACTCGGCGATCTTCTTCTCGTGTGTGTCGTTCGCATAGGAGTTGATGAGCGAGATCGTCAGCGCTTCGATGCCTGCACCGGCAAGGCGACGCAATTGACCCCTCGCCTGGTTCTCGTCGAGCGCCGTCACCTCGGAACCGTCCGCCGCCAGACGACCCACGACCTCGACGGTGTTCTCCAGCGCTGCAAGCGGTTCGGGTTTCGGCCAGATGATCCAACCCGCCAACCCGCCCGGTACGTACGATCTGGCGATCTGCAGGACCTGCCTGAACCCGTCCGTGGTGACGAGTCCGACGCGCGCTCCCCGGCCCTGCAGGATGGCGTTGGTCGCCACCGTGGTGCCGTGGAGCACCTGATCGATCTCCGACGGTTCGATGCCGGCCTCCGAGCACACTTTGTCGATGCCGTTCAACACCCCGACGGACTGATCGGCGGGCGTCGACGGAGTCTTGGCTCTGTAGGTGGTACCGGTCGTTTCTTCGAGAAGCAGAACGTCGGTGAATGTTCCGCCGACGTCGACTCCGAGTCGATAGCGCATGATGATCTCCGGTGGTGTGCGGTGCGGTGAGTGAGGACGATGCAGTCGAGCTCAGATGATGCCGCGGTCGACGAGCGCAGCCCGTTCGGCCTCGGTGAGACCGAGAAGCGATCCGTAGATGTCCGAGTTGTGTTCTCCCAGTTCAGGTCCTGCATGCCGGACGGCTCCGGGGCTGTCGCTGAGCTTGGGCACGACCCCTGCCATCGGGATTTCGCCGAAATCGGGATGGGCCAGGCGCACGATGGCGTCGCGGGCCGCGAAATGCGGATCGTCGAACATGTCGCGAGCGGTGTAGATGCGGCCGGCGGGAACACCGGCTTCGTGGAGGATGTCGAGAACCTCGTCGGTTCCCAGATCTGCGGTCCATGCCGAGATGAGGTCGTCGAGTTCTTCCATGTTCACCCCGCGTGACGCGTGGTCGACGTACCGGGGATCGGATACGAGATCGGCCCGCCCCATTGCGGTGACCAAACGGGCGTATACCGAATCCTGGTTCGCAGCAACCAGAATCATCTCGCCACCCTTCGTAGGGTAGACGTTGCTCGGCGCGATGTTCGGCAGCACCGACCCGGTACGTTCGCGCTGATAGCCGCCGATCTCGTATTCCGGGAGCAATGATTCCATCATCGCGAGCACGGCCTCGTAGATCGCCGAATCCACCAGTTGACCACGCCCCGTTCGCTCCCGGTGGTGCACGGCAGTGAGGACGCCGATCGTCGCGAACACTGCGGCCAGGGAGTCGCCGAGCGAGATTCCGGCCCGAGAGGGTGGCAGATCCGGATTTCCCGTCACGTATCTGATTCCGCCCATTGCCTCACCGATCGAGCCGAACCCGGCACGGGGAGAGTAGGGCCCGTCCTGGCCGTATCCGGTGACTCTGGCCATGATCAGGCGTGGGTCCAGTGTGCGCAGATCCTCGTACCCGAGCCCCCATCGCTCGAGAGTGCCGGGGCGAAAGTTCTCGACGACGATGTCCGACTTACCGATGATGTTGCGCGCCAACGCTTGTCCCTCTTCGGTGCGAAGGTTGCATGTCACCGACTTCTTGTTCCGCGCCACCACCGGCCACCACAGCGACTTGCCGTGGGGTTTTTCCCGACCCCATTGCCGCATCGGGTCACCCTTGCCCGGCGGCTCCAGCTTGATCACCTCGGCTCCGAAATCTGCGAGGAGCTGTCCGCAGAACGGTCCTGCCAACAACTGACCCATCTCGACTACTCGTAGGTCGGACAACGGCCCTGTGGCGGCCTCGCTCATTCGGACTCCTTGACTTCGTCGGGCGTGAGAGATTGCAGTAGAACGTGTTTCGCAGCGCGGACGTGCGCCCGCATGACCGAGTCGGCCCAGATCTCGTCTCCGCTTCTCAACGCGGCCACCAGATCTCGATGGTGAGCGTGGCTGCGGGAGAGGTCCGCCGGCGAGTAGCGGTGAAAGGTGCGCATCACGAGGGGGAGTTGGATGACCGCGCTCAACATCGTCAGCAAGCGCGTGCTGGCGGCGGCGGTACGCACGATGGCATGGAACTCGTCGTTCAACTGCGCCATCAGGTCGAGTCTCTGGCCGGCGTCTCCGGCCGCCGACGATTCCATGAGATCGCAGAGTTCGCTCAGCCGGTCGAGATCCTTCTCCTCGATACGACGTGCAGCGCGAGCGGCAGCCATGGCCTCCAGCGTCATACGCAGGTCGTAGATCTCCTCGAGATCGTCTGCAGTCCAGGTGTACACACGAGCTCCGCGATGCGGAACCACCTCGACGAGCCCTTCCATCTCCAGCTGCCGCAGGGCCTCACGAACGGGCGTCCGACTGGTCTCGGTCAGCTCGGCGATATCGACCTCACCCAGCCTGGCACCGGGCGCGTACGTGCCCGCAATGATCCCGTCCCGGAGGTGGGAATACACACGATCCACGGCTCTGGCCACTGAAGGCCTCCGATCGAAGATGGGCTGGTTGTTCACAACTTAGGACCATCCCCACCTCCTGTCCACGAGAATCGCAAATGTTCCCCGAAAGAAACACAGGTGTTGCATACAACGAAAGCGGAGAGAAGGATCGAAGGATGACTTCTGTGCAACTTGTCGAGGTGGGCCCGCGTGATGGATTGCAGAACGAGAAGACTGCATTGTCGGTGGATCAGAAGATCGAGTTGATCGCCCGAAGCGTTTCAGCGGGAGCGAGGCGAATCGAAGCGGTCAGCTTCGTGAACCCCCGCCGGGTGCCACAGATGGCCGGGGCCGAGGAGGTGATGGCCGGGATCGAGCGACGCGACGACGTCTCCTACATCGGACTCGTGCTGAATCGCCGCGGACTCGACAGAGCGATCGACGCACGCGTGGACGAGGTCAACGTGGTGGTCGTCGCATCCGAGGAGTTCAGCCGGCGAAATCAGAATTGCTCAGTCGCAGAGGCAGTGTCGACGGCGCGCGATGTCATTCGAGACGCCGGATCCGCGGGCTTGGCCACCACCGTCACCATCGCGGCGGCGTTCGGTTGTCCGTTCAGCGGAGAAGTCGATCCTGGTTACGTGGGCGAGATTCTCGCGCAATTCGCCGACGACCGACCGTCGGAAATCGCCTTGGCGGACACCATCGGCGTCGGCGTACCGGCGCAGGTCCGCGTGTTGGCCGACATTGCGAGTACACGAGCACCGGGAATCCCACAGCGCTGGCACTTCCACAACACGCGGAACACGGGCTACGCCAATGCGTTGACTGCTCTCGAGACGGGTGCGCGAGCGCTGGATGCCAGTATCGGCGGCTTCGGGGGTTGCCCGTTCGCCCCCGCGGCAACGGGCAACATAGCGTCCGAGGACCTGATCTATGCACTCGATCGGTCCGGAGTCGAAACCGGTGTGCACCAACAGGTTCTGGTCGACGCCGCGGCGTGGCTCGGGAATGCACTGGGCAAACAGGTGCCCGCCCTACTCGGACGAGCCGGAGGCTTCCCGAGCGTGTGAGCGCGCCTGCCCGTCCCCCAGGATCGGCTCCTCAGTTCCGGATATGTGCCTCCGATCGGCGTCGGATATCCGGGTCCGAGGAGCTGATCCGCGGCGACCATCTCTCAACGACGGGTCGCGGCGAACACGTCGACCGGGTGGGGCACCCGAGGCCTGCCATCGGCACCGGGCACCGAGACCGCGTCGAGGTAGGCCCGCACGGGCCCGCGCAGCTCCGGGGTCAGCCGGGCCTGCACCGCGAAGTCCAGCACCTCGTCGATCGCGGTGGAGAGGTCGACCATCGCGTCCAGCGTGACCGTGTCGTCGAGGGCAATCCCGTTGTCCACGAACGCTTTGTCGACGTCGGCACTGAACCACTGCCGGTGGCCCTCGAGCGGAGGGGCGAGCACACCGACCAGAGCGTTGAGCGCGGCCGACGGTGCAACGGCCACCCACAGTTCGCCGCCGGGCCGCAGCAGGTCGAGCGCGCCGCGCAGGGTTGCCCCCACGTCGGCGACGTAGTACATCGAGTGCACGAACATCACGACGTCGAAAGTCTCGTCCACCGGGACGTCGTCGAACGACGCGACGTACGCGTCGGCGTCGAGCTCGTCGGCCGTCAGGGCGGCCATCTTGGCGGCGAACAACGTCGCGCTCCCGGGCCAGGGGTCGATGCCGACGTATCGCACCGGTCGGCCGGGCACCTGCTGCATCAGCCCCGCGGCGAGGCGGACGTCCAGCGAACCGTCACCGCAGCCCACCGACAGCACCGAGATCGGTCCATCCCCCACCCTGGCCAGCCGCCCGGACAGGTGCTCGGCGATGAGGCCGCGCTGGTCGGAGAGGAACTCGAAGGCGGCATGCCCGCGAGCGTAGGAGCCGGGGTCGAGACCGGCGAGGGCCGCCGCGCCACGCCGCGCCGCCCGCAACCCGTCGAGGAGCACGGCCGCGGTGTCGGTCGACGAAGTCGGAGCTATGTTGGACATTGGACCGAGTCAACCACGACGCCCCATCCGGTGCATCGAGGTCGGCTTCCTAGGAGGAATCGCGTGAGCAGCGGAGACACAGCCGATCGCAGTCTCGAGCACTGGAGCGAGGCCGGACGCAGGGGCATGGAAGCGTTCTACGCCCTGGCCACCGAGGACTATCACCAGCTCGCATTGGCAGCCGATTGGCCCGCCCTGCTCGCCGAGCACGCGCACGAGGGCTGGTCGCTGCTCGACGTGGCCTGCGGCAGTGGCAAGTTCCCCACTGCACTGCGCCGCTACACCGATCTGTCGGCGGTGCCCGAGCTGGCCTACGACCTGCTCGACCCGTCTGCGTTCTCGGTGGCCGAGGCGCGTGGTGCGCTCGGTGCTCCGTTCGTGCCTCGGGACGACTTGGTGATGACCCTGCAGGACCTACCCGCCGATCGGAGCGGGTACGACATCGTGTGGGCCACCCACGCGCTGTACGCCCTCCCGCCGGCCGAGTTGGACAGCGCGGCCGAACGGTTCGTCGCTGCACTGGCCCCCGGCGGCCTCGGCCTGGTCGCGCAGGCCACGGCGTCCTCCCACTACCTTGCGTTCTACGACGCCTTCCGCGCCGGCGTGCGCGAAGCAACGCCGTACACGACGGCCGAGCAGGTGCGCGACGCACTGATTCGAGCGGGCGCGGACGTGCGCGACCAGCGCGTCACGTACACCACCGGAACATCGGATCGCGCTGTCGCCGAAGGCTTTCTGCAGCGCTGCGCCTTCGACGACTCCGTGTCGCTCGACGAGATGGAGGCCGCACCGGTGCTGGGCGACTACCTCGCCTCCTGCCGCGACAAGTCCGGTTCCTACACCTTCTCCCACGAGGCGGCGCTGCTGTGGCTGTGAACCCGTCGACCAACGAACGGCTCCCCGAGCAGAACCGCGACGGCGGCATCGATCAGGACTGGGCCGGCAACGATCAGGACTGGTGGGACTGGTACGTCACGCTGGCCGCGAACGACGCCGCACCCGCAGAACTGGTCGACGGTCCCGGCTTGCCCGACATCGACGCGGCGACCGACGATCAAGTCGAGCGTGAACTCACCGAGCCCTACGATCTCGACCCGGCGGCCGTCGATGCATTCGCCCGTCACGCCTTCGTGCGGCTGCCCGCCGTGTTCTCGCCTGCCGTCGTACGTCGACTCGCCGAGCGGCTCGACGAACTACTGCGAGCCGAGCACGGCAATGACGTTGCGGGCCGGTTCACCGCGCTCGAGCAGATGTGGCTCCACGACGACCTGATGTGTGCCGTAGCGCTGTCACCCCGGATCGGCGGGTTGGCCGCGGCACTGCTCGACGTGCCTGGCGTTCGGCTGTACCACGACAATGCGCTGTCCAAGGAGCCCGGCTGCGGACGCACACCGTGGCACCACGACGCCGAGCACTTCCCGTTGCAGACCACCGACGCCGTCACCGCCTGGATGCCGATGTCGGCAATTCCGGGCCCGATGGGTCCACTGACGTTCGCGCGCGGACGGGACGTTCTCAGCGAGGTCGCCGACCTGGAATTCGACAAGGTCGGTACCTCCTACGACGAGGCCGTCACCCAGCGTTTCCGCATGCGCAACGTGGCGGTGGAGTCCGAGCCGTTCGCCGTGGGAGACGTGTCGTTCCACTCCGCGCTGTGCTTCCACACCGCCGGCCCGAACCGGACGACACAGCCGCGTCGCGCGCTGGCCACCACCTACTTCGCCGACGGCACCCGCGTCGTCGAGTCGCCGACCCTGATCAGCGGCACCTGGCGCGAATTCCTCCCCGGCATCGAGCCCGGTGGCATCGCGAACTCCGAGCTCAACCCGGTGGTCGGCCGCCGAGACTGACCCGACGGTACTCGCGCCGAGACCCGGTCGTTCCCACCCCTATCGGCGCGTCACAGCGCCGGAGTCCGCGAACCGATCAACGAACGATACGCACGTCGCAGAATCACCGGAAATCAACTGGGACAAACGATCTCACTCAGCGTGGACATGCTGTCGACACACACCCGAGCGGACAACCGAAGCGGGCCAACAATTCAGGACGACAGTCGGGCTCGCAGGTGAGCGAAGTGTGCAGTCCAGGTCAGAGCTTCTCGGCGAGTACATCGAGGTAGCTTATTTCGGGCGGCGAGGCGAAGAGTTCGTCCGCCCGTTCGCCGAGAGCCTGGCCGACCGGTCCGTTGAGATGCGTTTCACGGGCGGCGTCGTCCGGGAAAGCATCGACGATGCCGAACGTCGATGGGCCGAACCGTACCGCCAACCAGGGTCGGGTGCCGGGCTCCTGTTCGACGAGCGGTTGGGCCGACCGGAGAAACTCCTCGACTGCATCTTCCTTGCCGGGCTTGGCTTCGAGTCGGACCAGCAGTGCCTTGGTGACCATGACGATTCTCCTGTTCGAGGTGGTGGACACGGCCAAGCATCACACCTCGAACCGGCAAAGGGAAGGGCCTGTCAGTCCGCGCGCGAACGAATTTGGTTTTGCCCCTAGTAATCTCGCAGCCGAGAGAGGAGACTCGACCGGTAGAGGGAATAGACACGCCAGGTGCAGCGCCGGCCGAATTTCGGTCACGTCGCGAAACATGTTGATGTGCCAACGTTTTGGGTTACCGGTCAGTTCAGTGTGCTGCTGCGAACTGCCCACACCGCGTATCGGCTCGAACATCACGATCTGTTTGCACGGATACAGAAATATCGAACGACCGACACTGGCCGACGACGACAGTCGCGACCAGGGATTCAGGCGGTCGACCTCCGTTGTACGGTGAATAATGCTGTCTACCAGCCGCATTCGTTCTAATCCAATCATTTTTCGCTGCGGGTGCGTCGGCCACCTTCTCGACCTGCATTTCCCAACAGGCGTGCCGATCTCGACTCGTACCAGCCAGTACAACCACCTCACTACGAAGTCTTCGCCGATGTCGGGGTAACGGACGCCGCTGTCCACATGCTCACCGGCCGGACCGATCGAAAGGAACGAGTCATGGCGACTGCTGTGGGTATAGACCTGGGCACCACCAACTCCGTCATCGCCAGCTGGCAAGGCGGCGAGCCGGTGGTGATCTCCAATATCGAGGGAGCGCGGACGACGCCGTCGGTGGTGGCCTTCACCGAGAGCGGAGAACGGCTGGTGGGTCAGCTTGCCCGACGGCAGGCGATCTTGAATCCGAAGGGCACGATCTACTCGGCGAAACGCTTCATCGGACGCCACTACGACGAGATCTCCGATGAGGCAAGAGCGGTCAGCTTCGACATCGTGGCCGGTGACAACGGCGAGGCCCGAATCGATGTGCGGGGCAAGAAGTATGCGCCGGAGGAGATCAGTGCCCTCGTACTGCGCAAGCTCGTCGACGACGCGAGCAAGTTTCTCGGCGAGAAGGTCAAGGAAGCGGTCATCACAGTTCCGGCGTACTTCAACGACGCGCAGCGCAACGCCACCAAGGACGCCGGCCGCATCGCGGGCCTCGAAGTCCTGCGGATCATCAACGAGCCGACCGCTGCGGCGCTGGCGTACGGCATGGACAAGCAGGTCCACGAAACCGTACTGGTCTTCGACCTCGGCGGCGGCACCTTCGATGTGAGCTTGCTCGACGTCGGCGAGGGTGTCGTCGAGGTTCGGTCGACGGCCGGCGACTCTCACCTGGGCGGGGACGACTTCGATCGACGCCTGGTGGACTACCTCGCCGACGACTTCCAGCAGGTGGAGAACATCGATCTGCGCAAGGACGCACAGGCGTTGCAGCGCCTTTTCGAGGCCGCAGAGAAGGCCAAGGTCGAGTTGTCCTCGGTGACCCAGGCCCAGGTCAACCTGCCGTTCGTCACCGCCGATTCGGACGGTCCCAAGCACCTCACGACCACCGTCATGCGATCGAAGTTCGAGGATCTGACGGCGGATCTCGTGGAGCGCTGCCTCGACCCGGTGAAACAGGCAATGAGTGATGCCAGGGTCACCGCCAACGACATAGACGAAGTGATTCTGGTCGGTGGTTCGACGCGCATCCCGGCGGTGCAAGCCCTGGTTCGCCGGCTCACCGGCGGCAAGGACCCCCACATGGGCGTCAATCCGGACGAAGTCGTGGCTCTCGGCGCGGCGGTTCAAGCCGGCGTGCTCAAGGGCGAGGTCTCCGACGTGCTGCTGCTCGACGTCACCCCGCTGTCTCTCGGCGTCGAGACACAGGGCGGGGTGATGACCAAGATCATCGAGCGCAACACGACCATCCCGGCCCGCCGCAGCGAAGTGTTCTCCACCGCGGAGGACGAGCAGTCCGCCGTGGATGTCGTTGTGCTGCAGGGCGAACGCGAGCGGGCCGCCGACAACCGTTCGCTCGGACGTTTCCGTCTGGAAGACATCCGGCCCGCACCGCGCGGCGACGCCCAGGTCGAGGTCACGTTCGATATCGACGCCAACGGCATCCTCAATGTCACGGCCAGGGACAAGGACACCGGCAAGGAACAGAGCATCACGATCAGCGAGCAGAGCAATCTGGACCCGAGCGAGGTCGAACGCATGCTGGCCGAGGCCGAACGGAATCGGGGCGATGACGAGGCGCTGCGCAAAGCTGTCGACGCGCGCAACGAACTCGATTCCGTTGCGTATCAGGTGGAACGGCGACTCGCCGAACTCGGCGACAGCGCGCCACCGCACGACAGGGCACGGGCCGAGATGCTGATCGCCGATGCCAGAAAGGCCGTGAAGGACGGCGCTTCGCCTGCAGATGTACAACCACTCGCCTCCGAGCTCCGACAGCTCCTCTACGGGCTCGTGCCGGTACAGGACGGCGGTGACGGACGTCAGGTCGGTGGCGCGGACGCGGCCTCGACCGATGACGACGACGTGATCGACGCCGAATTCGATCGAAGCTGAGGCACGAGATGGAAAGGGCTGCAGATCATTCGAAACCCGAACCAGCGGCCGACGTCACGGAAGGAGATCGAACCGAGACGGTACCGGATCATGCCGCCACGAGTGCCGAGGAGGCTCGACTCGACGACCGCTGGCGCAGAGCCCTTGCCGATCTGGACAACCTGCGCAAGCGGTATGCCAAGGACCTGGAGCGAGAACGGGCCGCGGAGGTGACGAAGGTGTCCGCGGCGTGGCTGCCGGTACTGGACAATCTGGAACTTGCGCTGGCACATGCGGACAGCGATTCGCAGACCGTTGTCGACGGCGTCAAGGCGATCCGCGATCAGGCGGTGCAGGTGCTGTCACGGTTCGGTTTCGAGCGTCACGACGAGGTCGGAGTTCCGTTCTCCCCGCAATTGCACGAAGTGGTCAGCGTGGTGGTCCGGCCCGACCTTCCGTCCGGGACCGT
This sequence comes from Rhodococcus sp. IEGM 1372, assembly GCF_030056835.1. NCBI lineage: Bacteria > Bacillati > Actinomycetota > Actinomycetes > Mycobacteriales > Nocardiaceae > Rhodococcus > Rhodococcus sp. IEGM 1372. The sequence goes on from NZ_JASHKS010000035.1 coordinate 37,009, forward strand.
GATCGACGTCGTCCGTCCGGGTTACGGAGAGGACGGACGGCAACTACGGCCGGCGTCGGTGGTCGTCAGCCGCCCCGAGGGGTGAGCACCGATGGCGCGTGACCACTACGAATCGCTCGGAGTCCCGCGGGGTGCGAGCACCGACGAGATCCAGCAGGCCTACCGCAAGCTGGCTCGCAAGTATCACCCCGACGTGAACAAGGACCCCACTGCGGAAGACACGTTCAAGGAGATGAACGAGGCCTACCAGGTGTTGTCCGACCCGGACACCCGGAAACGCTACGACCGGTTCGGTGCCGACTTTCGGCGTGTCCCCGAGGATTACGACGAACGGACCCGCACCAACTCGAGTGGGTACGGCGGTGGCGGGAACAGCGGCGGAGGATACGGCCGCGGGAGCAGACGCGTGCACTTCGGTTCCGGTGGCGACGGTGGCGTCGATCTCGACGACCTCTTCGGGCAGATGTTCGGCGGCGGTGGCGGGTACGGGCCGATTCCCGGTGCCGATCAGGAAGCGGAACTGGCCTTGACGGTCGAGGAGGCGTACCGGGGCGGCACACGCACGCTCGGACTGGACGGACGGCAGTACGACGTCGACATTCCGGCCGGGGTCGTGGACGGCCAGCGAATTCGGTTGGCCGGGCAAGGCGGACGGAGCAACGGCGGCGCGCCGCCAGGGGATCTGTACCTCGTGGTACGGATCGAGCCACATTCCCGGTTCCGAGTACAGGGCCGAGACATTCACGTCGACCTCCCGGTATCGCCATGGGAGGCGGTCCTCGGGGCGACCGTCGCCGTTCCCACCCCGGGTGGCGAGGCGAAAGTCAAAGTGGCTCCGGGCTCGTCGACTGGAAGGAAGCTGCGACTGCGCGGCGAAGGAATGCCGAATCCACGTGGCCCCAACGGCAACCTGTACGCCGAGATCAAGGTGATGGTGCCGTCGAAACCGACAGCACGCGAACGCGCACTGTTCGAGCAGTTGGCCGCAGAATCGAACTTCGATGCGAGGACAAAGACATGAGCGACCCGAACCCGGTGGTCCGGTACGTACTGGTTCGACGCACCGAATTGTCGACCGACGCCTTCGCCGAACGTACGGGGCTGCATCCGGAACTTGCACGGAAGCTCGTGGTCCTCGGTCTGCTCGACGCCGACCGCGTCGTAGGTGGCGAAATGTTCTTCGCGCCAACCGAAGTGGCCCATGCAGCCCGCATTCGACGACTGCGGACCGGTCTCGGCCTGAACTACTCGGCAATCGGGCTCGTGCTCGACCTGCTGGAACGAATCGAGACACTCGAAGCATCTTCCCGCAGAAGGAGGACAACCACATGGACATCAGCAACCTGACCGAGAAGTCGCGCGAAGCGCTGCAGGAGGCCCAGAGCCTTGCGACCAGAATGGGTCACACCGAGGTCGACGGAGAGCACCTACTGCTCGCCTTGGTCGGTCAGCAGGATGGGTTGGTGCCCCGATTGCTCGAGCAGGCCGGTGCCGAGGTCGATGCCCTGCAATCCGATCTGGAACGTGAACTCTCGCGAAGGCCCAAGGTCAGCGGCCCCGGTGCCGGGACCGGTCAGGTGACGATCACCCGACGCTTGTCCGCGCTCCTCGACGCCGCCGAGCGAGAGGCGAAGCGGCTCAAGGATTCCTACGTGTCGGTGGAGCATCTCCTGATGGGCCTCGCCGAAGAGGGTTCGGCCACTGCGGCAGGGCGAGTACTCGCCCGTCATGGAATCACCAGGGACTCCTTCCTCACAGCGCTGACGAAGGTGCGCGGCAATCAACGCGTCACCTCGGCCAGCCCGGAAGGTGCGTACGACGCGCTGGAGAAGTACGGACGCGACCTGGTCGCCGAGGGGCGGGCGGGCAAACTCGATCCGGTGATCGGACGAGACGCCGAAATCCGCAGGGTCACGCAGATCCTGAGCCGCAAGACCAAGAACAATCCGGTTCTGATCGGCGACCCCGGCGTCGGGAAGACCGCGATCGTCGAGGGCCTTGCCCAGCGGATCGTCCGCGGCGACGTTCCGGAAGGCCTGCGCGACAGAACGATCTTCTCACTCGACATGGGTTCCCTGGTGGCCGGCGCGAAGTACCGCGGGGAATTCGAGGAGCGTCTGCAGGCGGTGCTGGCCGAGGTGAAGGCAGCCGACGGGCGGATTCTGTTGTTCGTCGACGAGTTGCATACCGTGGTCGGTGCGGGATCAGTGGGCGGTGAGGGGTCTCTCGACGCCGGCAACATGCTCAAGCCGATGCTCGCCCGAGGCGAGCTGCACATGATCGGTGCCACCACGCTCGACGAGTATCGCAAACACATCGAATCCGATGCGGCACTGGAGCGACGGTTCCAGACCGTCCTCGTCGACGAGCCGAGCGCCGAGGATGCCATCTCGATCCTGCGCGGACTCCGCGAACGCCTCGAGGTGTTTCACGGCGTCAAGATTCAGGACGGCGCTCTCGTCGCTGCCGTCACCCTCTCGCACCGCTACATCACCGACCGCTTTCTCCCGGACAAGGCCATCGATCTGGTCGACGAGGCGTGCGCTCGGTTGCGCACCGAAATCGATTCGATGCCGGCCGAACTCGACGAACTCACCCGGAAGGTGACCCGGCTCGAGATCGAAGATGCCGCGCTGTCCAAAGAGACCGACGGCGCGAGCAAGGCACGTCTCGACGAGCTGCGCAAGGAGCTGGCCGACCTGCGGGCCGAGGCCGATGCCCGGCACGCTCAGTGGGAGGCGGAGCGACAGGCGATCCGCCGGGTGCAAGAGCTACGGAGCGAGCTCGAGCGCTTGCGCCACGAGGCCGAGGAGGCGGAGCGCGCCTACGACCTCAATCGGGCCGCCGAGTTGCGCTACGGCGAGATTGTCGAGCTCGAACGCAGGCTTGAGTCGGCAGAGGAGCAGCTGGTCACCAGACAAGGCCGGAGCCCGCTGTTGCGCGAAGTGGTCACCGAGGACGAGATCGCCGAAATCGTGGCTGCGTGGACTTCGATCCCGGTCGCTCGGCTGCAGGAAGGCGAGCGACAGAAGTTGTTGCAGCTCGACGAGATTCTGCACGAGAGGGTCGTCGGTCAGGACGAGGCGGTGCAGCTGGTCGCGGACGCGGTGATCCGGGCGAGGTCCGGCATCCGTGATCCACGCCGGCCGATCGGGTCGTTCATCTTTCTGGGCCCGACGGGCGTGGGAAAGACCGAGCTCGCAAGAACATTGGCCGGTGCTCTCTTCGACAGCGAAGACAACATGGTGCGCCTGGACATGAGCGAGTACCAGGAGCGGCACACGGTGAGCCGGCTCATCGGGGCACCTCCCGGATACGTGGGGTACGACGAGGGCGGACAGCTCACCGAGGCGGTGCGCCGAAAGCCGTACTCGGTAGTGCTTTTCGACGAGATCGAGAAGGCGCACGCAGATGTGTTCAATACCCTGCTACAGGTGCTCGACGACGGCCGGATCACCGATTCACAAGGCAGGCAGGTCGATTTCAGGAACACGGTGATCATCATGACCTCCAACATCGGTTCCCAGCACCTCCTCGAAGGAGTCACACCCGACGGCGAGATCGAGCCGAACGCCCGCGAGCGGGTTCTCGCGGAACTGCGTGGGCATTTCCGTCCCGAGTTCCTCAACCGGGTCGACGACATCGTGCTGTTCACCCCACTCACCCTGCCCCAGATCGAGCACATCGTCGGGTTGCAGCTCGCCGATCTTCGAAACCGCTTGTCGGAGCGCAGGATCGATCTGGACATCACCCCGGACGCGCGCAGGCTCGTCGCCGAACGCGGATTCGACCCGGTCTACGGTGCACGGCCATTGCGTCGATACATCGCCCACGAGGTCGAGACCAAGATCGGTCGCGCGCTACTGCGAGGGGACATCGAACCAGGCGGCACCATCACCGTCACGGTGGTCGACGGAGAACTCGTCGTCGCGTATGCGGAACCCGCCGTCGCGGCGGCCTGAGAGGAGATGTCGCCATGGAATCGGACAAGGTGAAGTGCGCGCACTGCGGCAAGGTCAACAGGGTGCCTGCCGCAGCGGACGGGACACCCCGGTGCGGGAACTGCCACGAGCCGCTGCCGTGGATCGCCGCAGCACGGGACGAGGACTTCGCGGAGATCGCCGAACACCCCTCGGTGCCCGTACTCGTCGATCTCTGGGCGACCTGGTGCGGACCGTGCCGCATGGTCAGCCCGGCGCTCGAACAGCTCGCCGGAGAACGCGCGGGCCGGATCAAGCTGGTCAAGGTCGACGTGGATGCCGCGCCCCTGACGTCCGAACGATTCACCGTCAGGGCCGTGCCGACCCTGCTGGTGATGGATCGGGGTGAGGTCCTCGCTCGGCAGGCCGGTGCAGCCCCGGTACCCCAGCTACGCGCATGGCTCGATCGAGCGCTTTCTGAGAATGCAGGCAAGGAGGCGACATCATGACGTTCGTGCCAGTGGACCCGCACGTCGATGCAATCCGGTCCGTGGTGCCCAGAACCCCGCAGGGCTGCGAAGAATGCCTCCGTCTCGGCACCCCGTGGGTGCACCTGAGGCTGTGCCTGACGTGCGGGCACGTCGGGTGTTGCGACTCCTCGCCGGGCAGACACGCGAGCGCGCACGCACATGTCGTCGGCCATCCGATCGTTCGGTCGATGGAGCCCGGAGAAACTTGGAGGTGGTGTTATGTCGACCGAAATCTCGTCTGAGGACGCCGGTCCAGCCGTCGTCGACGAGACCACGGACGAGCACGGCGCGTTCCCGCGGCTGACGGACGATCAGGTCGCAGTGCTCGAGGTCGGTGGCACACGTCGATCGGTTCGTACCGGAGAAGTGCTGATACGCGAGGGTGCGCCCAGCAACGACTTCTTCGTCGTTCTGTCCGGCAAGGTCGCCGTTCTCGACGAGGGTGACCGGGACGGTGAACGTCGGATACTTCGCGTGCACGGACCCGGCCGCTTCTTGGGTGAGCTCGGACTGCTCGAAGGTCAGGTGGCGTTCTACACCGCCGAAGCGATCGAAGACGGCGAGCTGCTCGTCACTCCCGCCGAGCGGGTGCGCGAACTGGTTGCCCACGATCCAGTGCTGAGCGATCTGATCCTGCGGGCCTACCTGCTGCGTCGGCACCTGCTGATCGGGCTCGGCTCGGGGTTCCGGATCATCGGGTCCTGCTATTCACCGGACACGTTGCGGCTTCGAGAATTCGCAATGCGAAATCGATTGCCTCACAAATGGATCGATCTGGAGCGGGACGAGCGGGCGGAGCAGCTGTTGCGCAGCCTGGACATCGCCCCCGAGGACGTTCCCGTCGTCATCTGGCACGGCGAGAAGGTACTGCGCAATCCGACGAACACAGAGCTCGCACGCATCGTCGGACTCTCCGTGCCGAACGCGGCCCAGGACGTGTTCGATCTCGTCGTCGTGGGTGCAGGACCGGCCGGACTGGCCGCATCCGTTTACGGAGCGTCGGACGGGTTGAACACGGTGACACTGGAGACGATCGCCGCAGGGGGACAGGCCAGCACCTCCTCCCGAATCGAGAACTATCTGGGATTCCCGGCCGGAATCTCCGGATCCGAATTGGCCGAGCGGGCTGTGATCCAGGCCGACAAGTTCGGTGCCCGCATCCTGGTCTCGGCAGAGGTGACCGGATTGACGTCCGAAGCCGGGTACCACGTGCTCCGGCTCTCGACGGCGGCACGGTTCGCGGCCGGTCCATCGTGCTCGCCACCGGCGCGCGCTACCGCAAGTTGACCGTTCCAGGTATCGCGGAACTGGAAGGCACGAGTGTGTACTACGCCGCCACTCATCAGGAAGCCCGCATGTGCGGGACCGACCCGGTGGCCATCGTCGGCGGCGGTAACTCCGCAGGCCAGGCGACAGTGTTTCTCGCCGAACATGTTTCGGACGTCCACTTGCTCATCCGCAATGACGATCTCGGAAAGAGCATGTCCCGTTACCTGGTCGACCAGATCGAGCACCACCCGCACGTGACCGTGCATCGCCACACCGAGGTTCGCGCGGTCCGCGGCAAGAAATACCTCGACGAAGTCGTGGTCGAGAACAACCGCACGGGCGAACTAGACACGATCAGGGCGCACGCCCTGTTCGTGTTCATCGGAGCGACGCCTTACACGGGGTGGCTTGCCGACGCCATCGCACTCGACGAACACGGGTTCGTCGTCACCGGTACGGACGCAGCTCTCGCTCGTGGAGACGGTGCCCTGCAGATCGGAGCAGCGCTGTGCGGGACGCTCGAAACGAGCCGACCCGGCTTGTTCGCCGCGGGCGACGTCCGCAGCGGCTCGGTGAAGCGAGTCGCATCCGCGGTCGGTGAAGGAGCGATGTCGGTACGCCAGGTCCACGAGTATTTCGAGCGACGGTGACGTGGGAAAACCGCAGCCATCCCAGCCCTGACGGATCCAGTGGACACACGTACACTGAATCGAGTGGGGAAGAGAACTCAGCGCACACAGGAGTTGGGTGAACTCGCAGAAATCGCGCTTCGCGAGCTGGCGTCGGCCGCGGGTGGTGTCCGCGCAGTTCACTCGGCCATTGCACGACGCACATTTGCCGCCGTGAAACTCGGCGTCGGGCCGGCTGCCTTGCCGACACAGCTGATGCACGACGCGATCGCCGCCGGAACCTACGCGACCATCACAGCCGCCTGCACCGGCGCAGCCACAACAGTCGGTGCACTGACCGGCAGTTCCGACGTGACCGGCGACGAGGTCACCGAGGACGATGCGCGGCCGTCACCGTCGCACACCACCCGCGGCGCTCAGACCATCGCCGTCCTGCACGGTCTCATCGGCGACGACATGGAGCGCAGTTCCCGGGTGCTCGCCCACCCGATGTCGATACGTGTCGACGGACGCCCGGTAGTTCCCAAGTACCGCGTTCTGGCCACGGCGTTTCCCGACGCCGGAGCGCACCTCGTGGTGTTCCTGCACGCGCTCGTGGAGACCGAATCGGCATGGCGGCTCGGTGGGCGACCCACGTACGGGGAGCGCCTGGACTCAGAAGCCGGAACGACCTCGATCTTTCTGCGCTACAACACCGGTCGTCGAATTGCCACCAACGGTGCCGACCTGTCGGACCTGTTGGAACAGCTCGTGCCTGCCTGGCCCGTCAGGGTTCACCGCATCACCCTGGTCGGTCATTCCATGGGCGGGCTGGTCTCGCGGAGCGCCGCACACCACGCTGCGGAGAACGGCCGCCGATGGGTGGAGCTGTTGACGGACGTATTCACCCTGGGGACACCGCATCTGGGTGCGCCACTCGCACACGGCGTACATCTCGCCGTCGCGGCTCTGGCCCTCGCGCCCGAGACCCGGCCGTTCGCGAACCTCCTGGCGCGTCGCAGCGCCGGAATCCGCGACCTGGTCCACGGATCGATCACCGAGGCAGAAGGACATCCCAGCTACGCCGACGGATTCGACGTCGGAGCAGCCGCGGACATCTCGGTTCCGGAGGGGGTTCGGCATCATCACGCCTCCGCGGTCGTCACCGGAAACCCTCGACACCCGGTAGGGATCTTCGTCGGCGACGGCCTCGTCCGTACCGACAGCGCCGGCGGCCGGAACAAACTGCGCGACATAGGACTTCGTCCGGACGACGGACTGGCGATCAACAGCGCGCATCACTTCACGTTGCTCAACGACGAGCGGGTGTACGGCTGGATGCGACGCGCATTGGCCGGCCCGTCTTCCGAATCGGCCACCTGGCTATAGATTTTCGGCCTATTCGGTCCATCGATAGTCGAGGAACTTCCCGTCGAACGTCACCACGACGCGATCTCCGTCCTCGTGTGGGCGTCGCTCGATGTTCATCGTGAAGTTGATGGCACTCATGATGCCGTCGCCGAATTCCTCGGCGATCAGTTCCTTGAGCGCGGGTCCGTACACCTCCAACGCCTCGTGGAATCGGTAGACCGTGGGGTCCGAAGAGATGTCGAGTGATCCGCGATAAGGAGCGAGGGTCAGCTCGAACAACGAGCCCTCGGCCATCCCGAGCTTCTCGGCGAGCACATCGGCATGAGCGACGCTGAGAGGATGCTGGCCGTAGAGTGCCGACACCGTCCAGGCCACCGGCATGTCGATGGCTTCTGCCAAAGCGGCCCAACTCAATCCGGTACGCACACGTGCCAGTCGAATCTCGCCGATCAACGGTTTACCTGCAAAGTCGGTCAACAGCTCTCTCCTTCGTGGTCGTTCTACAAGCGCACACCCGATTGGGCCTGGACTTCCAGTCTCAGCGGCATACAGCCGTCTCGCAACATCTGGCATCGACCACGTGCACGTTGTCCGATCACGGATATGGTGGCTGTTTCCGGCACGGACACAACGAAAGTACTGACGACATGACGCAACTCGGCCTCGGCCTTGCCGCACTCGGACGTCCCGAGTACCTGACGATCGGGCACTCGACAGCTGTGGACGGGCGGTTCGATCCGGTTGCCCTGGAGCAGCTGTGCCACTCGGTACTCGACTCCGCGTGGGAGAGCGGAGTTCGACACTTCGACGCCGCTCGGTCCTACGGCCTGGCCGAGCGGTTCCTCGGCAGCTGGCTGTCTCGGCATCCGAATCGGCGTCAGGACCTGGTGATCGGCTCGAAATGGGGCTACGCCTACGTCGCCGATTTCCAGCGGGGTGCCGCAGAACACGAGGTCAAAGAGCACTCGGTTGCACGGTTGGCCGAACAGTGGCCCCAGACCCTGCGCGATCTCGGCGGCGCGCCGGACCACTACCTGATTCACAGCGTCACCCCGGACAGTCCAGCTCTGAGCGACACTGCACTGCTCGACGATCTGCGCGCCATTGCCGACAGCGGCACCCGAATCGGCATCAGCACCAGCGGGCCGCATCAAGCCGACGTGGTGCAGGCAGCGCTGGACATCGGAGTGTTCAGCTCGGTGCAGTCGACGTGGAACCCGCTCGAGCCGTCCGTCGGCCCCGCCCTGGAACGTGCACACGAGGCCGGCTGGTTCGTCGTCGTCAAAGAGGCGATGGCCAACGGCCGGCTGGTGGCAGAAGATTCCCTACTAGCCAGGGTCGCGGATTCCGCCGGGGTCGGTCGTGACGCAGTCGCACTGGCGATTGCACTCGCGCAACCGTGGGCCGATGTCGTGCTCTCCGGCGCGGCGACTGTGACGCAACTCGAGCAAAATATTGCCGCGCTGTCGATCGACCGCGAACTGATCACGGCGAGCGATCTGAAACTTACGGAAGACCCGGAAAGGTACTGGGACAACCGATCACAAATGGCATGGACATGACAGCTCTGTAGAGCCTCCTCGCGGGACCGAATCAGCCGCTGCGGGCTCGGCCGCCTCGAATCAGCTCCTCCGTTTCGGATACCCGACTCCGATCGGCGTCGGGTCTACGAAAGTGAGGAGCTGATCTGCTGCAAGGTGCCGCGAGCACAACAACAGGATCGGAGAGGGGATCCTCCTCACGGGATCGATCCGTTGACCGCTCGCTCGCAGTGGGTCGTACCCGCGCTTGTCGAGCCGGTGTCACGTGGCATCGAAGCGTTTGGGACGATTCGGACATGACGACGAACCGGCAGACGCCCTCCGGCCATGGTGACAAGGAGCAGGATCGACCCGGACTCGATGAAGTTGTCAGAGGGCGGCCGCCGGCGACGGAATGGGCGGCCAACGTCGTTCGCGGCGGTCTGATCGGTCTGGCGGAAACGGTTCCCGGGGTCTCGGGCGGCACGGTCGCCCTGGTCACCGGCATCTACACCAGGGCCATCGCGTCGGCGAAGCATCTGACGGACATACCCAAGGCCGTGGTGACGCGGTCCGACGTGCGCGCCGAGGTCCGTCAGGTCGATTGGTGGCTGCTCGTCACGGTCGGCGTCGGCATGCTGTTGATGGTGTTCTCGGTGGCGGGGATCATGGCGGCTTTCGTCACGGATCAGCCCGTCTACTCCAAGGCGCTGTTCATGGGCATGATCGCGATGTCGGTGGCGATCCCGTTCATGGAGGTCAGTCGTGGCGCTTTCCCCACCACCCGGTCCCGACTGTCTGCCGTGGTTCTGTTCGTCGTTCTTGCTGTCGGGGTTGTCGTTCTCACGTCGTTACCCGGGGTCGAGTCGTCGAATCCGTCGTTAATTCTGGTGTTCTTCGCCGCGACCATCGCAATATGTGCGCTCGTGCTGCCAGGCGTTTCGGGGTCGTTCTTTCTGCTTGTCATCGGCCTGTATGCGCCGACGCTCACGGCCGTCGACGAGCGGAACCTGACATACCTGGCTGTGTTCGCCCTGGGCGCTCTGGTGGGGTTGGTCAGCTTCGTTCGGGTGCTCGAGTGGTTGCTGGCGAACTACCACGATCTGGCGATGGTCGCCGCTGCCGGCCTGCTGTTGGGGTCGTTGCGTGCACTGTGGCCGTGGCAGGGCGAGAACAGAGAGCTGCTGGCCGTCGGCAACGAATGGCCCGCTGCATTGGGATTGTTTGCCATCGGAGTTGCGGTCGTCGCTGTGGTCGCCATCGCTCAGCGGCGACTGGCAGCCACGCGTACGTCCTGACGTAACGGCAGGCGTAGCCGACCATCCACGCACCTCGTCGGAATCCGCACCGCCTATAGGTGCCGTGAATTCCCACGAGGGGCGTATATGCGCGCGAACCCTCCGCACAGACACAAAAACTCCGACCCCAGCAGCGGGATCGGAGCAGTGGAGCCTCCTAACGGGATTGAACCGTTGACCGCTCGCTTACAAGTATGTTGCGAGACAACCAGATACGTCCGCATGGAACCACCACAGACCCTCTTACCTGTGTCAATCGTCCAGGCAGCACCACCCGAATCCACGTCCGTTCATACCGACATGTGACACGCTCGTGACACCGAGACCTGCTCCGAAAGTCCGTCGAGAGCGTGGTCAATCCGACTAAACACGCGCTGATGCGAAGCAGCCTGCACCCGCCCGCCCGCCGTCCGCGATCCACGAAATTCCACGCTCTCTGTGTAGGTCCCAACCGTCGCCCCTAGGGTTCTGACCGTTGTCCAACAGCTGCCGACCGGATAGTCGGCTCAACACATGCAGCTATCGGCCGTCACAGAACGGGTCGAGTACGAACAGAAACCACATTCTGCACGACACGGACAACCAAGGTGTCCACGACGGTGGGTCCATCGCGGATTCGACATTGGGCATACCGATATCCACGTCGTGGACAACGAACCGGGCCGCCCATGCAGAAACTCACAGTCCACGTGGGACTGTCTGAATAACGGTTGATCCGGTCCTTGGTTCGACACGCCGAGCTC
>NZ_JASHKS010000099.1:0-268 GCF_030056835.1 Rhodococcus sp. IEGM 1372
ACGGAAACTAACCGACGCCAAGGTCGGATCCACCGTTAATCTGACACTCCCCCTCAAGATAGGCCACCATCGGGGTTGGACGCGGGCATGAGTGTTCACGATCGAGTGTCAGGCGCGGGATACCGCCGATGGGCGACGGTAGTGAACGCTCAGGTGCGGCCCGTGTGAGCACCGAACCCGTCAGGCAGGGGTGCTCGCGCGAAGGCCGGGTGCCCCGTTATCTTTTAGCTGGTCCTTGAAACCGAGGGCTACGGTCGCCAGACCCGGT
>NZ_JASHKS010000036.1:0-44349 GCF_030056835.1 Rhodococcus sp. IEGM 1372
CTCATGGGCAACAAGACTCTAAAACCAGATGGCCCCGTTCACTGGGGACACGCCAATCGGTTCGTAAAGCGGCGGAAGGGACAAGGTGCGCGTCAAGAATGCTATCCAATCGTTGGGCCTCGATTTGCGATTTTTTCTCGATTTGCAGCAAGTAGCTCGATGGTGCAGCGCCACCGATCGTCCTGTTCGTCACCGCTGAAATGCCAGTCTTATTGACGATGCTCTCACGTCTTTCGTCATTGATTTGATGACTGGCGCACCACTTCTTGGGGAAGATGTGATGAATATCTACTGCCAAACTGACGTACTGAACCTTATCGAGCGCCTTGTCCTCCATCCAGTCTCGAGCTTCGTTTGCTAGAAGTAGTGCGTACAGGCCCTTGTATGCTGCTGCCTGGCGAGTGCGAAGGGAGTGCAGTCGTGATTCGACGAATGTCGCGTCATTGATCGTATTTGGTGTAGCGGCACCATCGTCTCCGAGCACCCAGGACGGTACCTGCTCCAGGTCTCGAACAAAACGGGTCTCAATTGCACCGCCATACAGTTCTCCGAGTATTCCGCACCAGAACCATCGAACGAGTCTGTCTCGCGGCCCGAGTAAGTCTGCTGATTTTCCAATTACTACTCGCAAGGTTGCGAGCGGAACCAACTGCTTCGGGTAGGGGAGAAACCGAGTATCGAAAATGTGGCGGTCCGCCAAGAAATCGGAGGCCCAAACGAAAGCCTCTCGTAGCGGTTTTACCCATTCCAGGTAATCCTCGAGTGAGAGCTTCAGTACATCCTCTCGCTTTGCAGAAACGGCCGGTGGTCGATTGCTCTTGTCCGCCAAATTGCGTTTTCTTGTTGCGAGAAGACTGACTGCCTGTAGGAAGTCTGTATTTTCAAGGCTGGCGAGTACCGGATGCTTCGCGAACTTGGCTTTGGTTTCTTTCCAATTATCATTCAGGCGAAAATCTGTGCCGTTTGCCTCGAAGTATTTCGCATCTCCGGCAAATGTAGCCGTGAGCAGTTCGAAAACATTGAGCGGTAGACCGCCAACGTTGACCTTCTCGAATACGGTCGCGACCGCAGACTTACTCGTCTCCTTGCCCAGCTCGATCGCGGGAATATTGTAAGTACCAGCAGGTTTGACTATGTCGGCATTAAACTGCTTGGCAAGATCCCGATCATCGAAATCGAACAACCACGACATCGCGTCACCGAAGAGTAGACGAGCAGGAAAAAGGCCTACGCTTCGCTCTTTGTCTGCCGTCGAGACGTCCCGAACGACGTCTTTGCCGAAGTTGGTCCGCTCGATCCCGTCGCCGGTAATTGATAGCACCGCTTCGTCGATACGATCGTCGCCCTGAACGGCCAACGACATGTCGACATAGTAACGGCGGTCCATAAGCTTTCCACGGCTGTCCATCGTATGTACGATCCCAGTTCCTGTAAGTGCCTGCGTCAGCGAGGTGAGTCGCTGCTGTCCATCAAGTAAGAGCAGGTCGGCAGCAGTGCCATCCGCTATGTGCGTACCCTCGATTGGTCGGGGCTTGAATCGTATCTGGTCGTTCCCCGTTTGGAGAAGCATTACAACTCCGAGTGGATGACCTCGCAAAATGGTAACCAGGAGCTGACGAATTCTCTCGTCCTCCCACTTGTATCCACGCTGGAAATCCGGAAGTTGGATTCTCCCACTCAAGGTCCACTTCAGGTAGTCATTCAGCTCGTACAAGGGAGTCTGAAAGCCCATGTCGTTCTCCTGTTTTTTCGTTATTGTTGCCAGTTGTCAGCGAAGAGGAGCCTGGTAATACCTCAACTATCGATCAAGAAGGTCGATGTAACGAGACTACCGTTTGGCCGATCTGCTTCGGCTCCTTCGACGTGGAGTCAGATGATTGCTTTGGGTTTCAGGTCACTCCTTCGCGACCGCGGCGGAGTCCAAATACTCCAACCACTTGGCAAACTGCCGAGTTCCGGTGATGGCCGTTTGATCGAGTGGGTCCGGGTTGAAGTGCATGATGTCGTTGCGCAACCGTCGCATCTCATCCAAAGCCTGAAGAAAGGTCTTCCGGTCAACCAAAGAGCTCAACGTTTTCCAGTTGTATTCGGGCTCAAACAATTTCATCATCTCGCCGATGGTCAATCCGGAGGCGTTCACCACCTTCTTTCGGCGTTCTGGTGAGTCGTGGACCGCATCCCTGATGGTGTCGACCGCGAACCACTTGTCGATCAGCCGACGCAGCCGTCTCTCGGTCTCGCCAATCAGCAAGAACGGCCCAGCTAGCAGTTCGAATTGTTGGCTGAGATCGGAGGTTGTGACGATTCCTGTAACCCGTTTCGTGTTGTCCTCCACGAACACGTATCCGGATTCGATGATGCGAGGAATGGATGCGAGGAGGTCGGCTGTCAATGCGACGGTTGCAGCCGATGCAAGCACACTGCTCACGGTGTCGACATCGCCGTCGAGACGACCCTTTGCGATAGATTCCCAGCTGATGACGCCGACCAGCGCGCGTTCACTTTTCATCACGGGTAGCTGCGAAAAGTCATGGCGATGCATGAGTGACCTTGCCTTGATCACGCTCTCGTCGGGCCGTACACGCGTGACCCCACCGGTCGCGGATTGCAGACTCGAGACGGTCAGCGACACATCCTCGGTGTCGGTCGAGGTTGGCCGAGGTTCCCAATCATCGGTACTGGGCTCGCCAGACGCAGCATGAGCGATCAGTTTGATTTCCGTGTCGATCCAGCTCACCTCGAACGACGGTAACGCCTGTAATCCGTACGCTGCGAGGTCCGACGAAATGGACTGAACCGTCTCTGCGTCGCGGCGCTTCGCTCCCCACCGGCCGAGCAAGTCCCTGATGGTCAGCGTCACCGCGTTGTCCGCAGACCTACTCGCGGCGTCGGTAAGGAACTCGTCCAAGGTCATGCTGCACTGAGCCTTTCAATCGAGGTGCATTTCGGGGGTGGAGTCAGGAACCGCTCGCGTAAAGATCACCGACCTGCATCATTCGGCTGGTGCGTAGCGCGAGATCGAGGCAATGGCGGAGTCGTTCAACGGTCTGCGCGGTGAGACGCTTCTGATCGAACTGGGCCAGCGTCTGGCGGAACAGATCCGACTGCGCCAGGGCGCTGCCATCGGCCACGAACATCATCGCATTCGCAATCTCTTCCGGGCCGATTTCTCCGAGTGGTCGAGTGAGTCCCGTTTGAGTGATGCGGAACCCGCGCCATGACTCGGAGTCCAACCCTGCCGGCCAGACGAAGTCGCCGCCCAGGCCACTGCGGAGCAGCTCGCCAGGAATACACCGCTCGATCAATTCTTTCCGAGCGGCTCGCAGGCGATCGAAGCCAAAACGAGTACCGATCTGCCGACACAGCCTGTCTACTTCGATGGGGCCCTCAATCTCCACGACAGCACGTATCGCGTCGACGATGGTTGCGCGAACGCTGGGAGACTGGTCCCGCTCGAGGTCCTCACGTCCGCCTAGACGCGTGGTCGGTGCTTCCAGGTACAGCGCGGCCTTCTCGTGGATGTCGCGCGTACTGGACAGTCGTATCTGATGTTGCTCCTCGATGGCACTCGCGATCCTGGCGTACTCGAGATCCGGTTCCGCAGGCATGGGCACGTTCTCGAGCTCTATGTCCGCAGAGACCTCCAACTCTGTGTCGGGGGTGTCGAGGGCGGCAATCTCGGCCAGCTCGTCGATGGATGCTTGCCAGTCCTCGGCGTCGGATTCACGACGTGCTGCGCGTTCTTCGTCGAACTGCGCTGCGCGGGCAACGGCGTCGGAAATACGATCGAGAACCGCGTTCGGGTTGTCAATCCACTCCGGCAGCCAGACACGAACCAGACCGCCCCACCCCATCATCGACTGGAGTAGTAGGGGAGTCATGTCCCTGTCGGAAACGGTAGGCCGTTTTGCCCACTGTGGTCCGTCTGTTAGAACCGCTACTTGCCAATGAGCACTGCCCGGTTGACGGACAACAAGATCGAGCACGAAGTCGGACAACCCGTATCCGGGGCGTACTTCGTAGCCGCGTTCGATCAGACTCTGACCGAGCGAGCGTAGGACGGCGTCGACCGACTCCCACCGAACGTCGGTCTCGGTTACTTCGCCGAGCTGCGCGGTCCGTTCCAGGTAACCACGCAGATGTGCCATACCGACGGAGTTCGTTCGGTTCAGGTCGATATCCGCTGGATCGAATGAGGTGAACACGATGACCTTGCGCCGCGCCCGAGTGATGGCTACGTTCCACCGCTTCTCACCACCGGCGCGGGTCAGCGGACCAAAATTGAGTACGAGCTTGGAGTCACCTGGCTTCTTGGAGAACGCCGTCGAAAACAGAATGACGTCCCTTTCGTCGCCCTGCACGTTCTCAAGGTTCTTCACGAAAAGGCCGTCTTCTTTGTCTTCTCTGAGCTGCTCCGCCACCAGGGGGTCTCGGCACTCCTCCAGAAGATCGCGTACGAGAGTCTGCTGCTGAGTATTGAACGTGACGATTCCGATGCTCTCGTTGGCCGTGTGCGCGTTCGCAAGTCGCCTACGCACCTCCCCAACGATCGCTTCCGCCTCTACGAGGTTGGTGCGATGGCGTTGTTTGGTGTTCTCGCGGTTGAAATGTCCCTGTACACGACGCCATTCGACACCGAGCGACTCGTCCCCGCCTGGTGTTGGCAAGCTGGCTAGGCGGCCTTCGTAGTATTTTTCGTTAGAGAACGCGATCAACGACTCGTCCTGGCTCCGGTAGTGCCACGACAACCACTGGCGTGGGATCCCGGATTCGACGGCTTCGGACAGAATGCTGTCGAGATCTTCTGGAACTACTTCCTCGTCGTCCAACACGTCGTCGCCGTCGCCGGCCGTCGCTTTGCCGACGGCGGTCGGTGGCATCTGCTGCGAATCGCCGACGATGACACCCGACCGACCACGTCCCAGGGCACCGACTGCTTGGGGGACGGTGACCTGCGATGCTTCGTCGAACACGACCACGTCGAACGTCACTGTCCCTGGCGGGACGAACTGTGCTAACGAGGTCGGGCTGACAAAGAAGCACGGCGTCGCTGACACGATGTGGTCCGGATAACGAGTGATCAACTGGCGGAACGTTTGGCCGCCACGCTTCGCATCGAGCAGGCGACGCAACTTGCCCACCTCATCTGTCAGCTGCCCTGCCTTGAACGGCCTGCGTCCCAACAGAAGTGATCGAAGCGCCACCACTTGCTCTTTACGTTGAGCGTCGGCCGCAGCAGAGAAATCGTCGACCTCGCCGTAGCGCTGTTCAGGATCGAAGTGCACCAGGCCGGCTCGCCGCCGGCGTTCTTGTGCGGAGGTCGCGGCCACACCGCGAATGAAGGACAGCTCGGCGTCCGACGACGAAATCGACCCGCTAAGCAACTGATTGACGAAGTCCTGCAGGCCGGCCGACCTGAGCGGGTCCAGATACGAAGTCGTCGACGAATATTGCTGAACCGTGTGGATGCCGTCGATACTGAGAGAGTCGACCCATCGCTGGCAGTCCTTGGACCACTTCTGAGGCCAAGTATCGTCGCCGAGCCAGCGGGCGAGCGACTCCGGGGTAGTGCCGAGCGCAGCAATCCACTGCGTCCACCCCGCGGCGAGCGAGCGCACCGTTGCAAGATCGGTCTCTGGAATCGATCCGCATTCGACGATGAAGGACCACGACGCCGGATCGTTTCGTCGCATCGCGGTTGTTTTCTCGACGTGCTCGATAAGTGGCTGCAGTTGAACTGCAGCGTCAGGGTCGAACGGGCTCCACCATTGCGGTGCGAAGTCGAGCAGAAGGTCCGTCATGCGCCCGGTGACGTCGAGAGCGTCGGTCCGCGCGCCCGGAAGCGTCTGCAAGAGAGGCAGAGCCTGCTCTGGGGTGAGTGACACGCCAGGAGCGACTAGAGACGCGGTCAGGTGATGGAAGGCCTCGACCCGCTTTTTCTTGCCGAAGAGCCCGTGGGTTGCTTCGGTCGCGGCCACAACTACGGGCTCGATTTCGCCGGTAGCGACGAACAAGGGCGTAAAGGTGTCGGATACCGCCCGCACGGAATTCTGAAAATCGTTGATAGAACGGAGAAGAGCGTCTCGCGCGCCATGCCAGTCTCTACGAGACGCCCTGTCCAGCAGCTTAATTGAAGGAACTGGAAAGCGAGACAGTTGTTCGGCTTTGTCCGCCATTGTGCGAAGGGACGCTGCGTCGGTCGCCCGTTCGAGCGCGCCACGAGCGAACGCGGACGAGTGCGCAAGAGCGAGGTCTCGGTCCATTCCGGAGGCGAGTGTCGACAGGGTCGATTCCGAGATTACGTCGTCGAGACCCCCGACCAGGTTCCATTCGTTGTCGGTCGTCGGACGAGCGCTGCGCGCGGACCGAGCGAAGAGTCGTAGAGAGTGTTCGATGTCGGCGATGGGAACCGCCGGCTGCGCGACGAAGCTGTGGGGAATGTCCGCTGTTGGACCGTCTGGCAGACCCATCGCGGTGTCGGTGGCCGACCACATGGACAGGCCCACTCCGTTGGTGTCGTGCAAGACTTTCGGATACTCCGCGAGAGGCGCGTGTCGCGAACGCATGGTGGCGAGGCTGGCTTGCCACAACCGCTCGTTGTATTGTGCGTCCAGGTCGATGGCCTTCTTCAGCTGGTCACGGATGGCTTGTGGTCGCTGATTTTTTCCGTGTAGGTCGAGTGTGAAATCGGATAGGCCAATCTTCTCGAGTCGTCGCTTCACCACATCTAGGGCTGCCTGTTTTTCGGCGACGAACAGCACCGACTTCCCCTGCGCGAGGGTGTGGGCGATCAGGTTGGTAATCGTCTGAGACTTCCCCGTACCAGGAGGACCTTCGAGTACGAAGCTGTGTCCATCGGCCGCGAGTGCCACGGCGCGTAGCTGGGACCCGTCCGCAGGAATGGGAACGGGCACTTCGATTTCCTCGACCGGCACATTGTCGAGATCCTGACCCTGCGGGCGGGCGTTGTCGAGGAAGGACTCGCCAGCGGAATGCACGAGGTGGTGCACGATCGCGCTCTTCTGCAGTATTTCCCAGTGTTCGTCGAGGTCCTTCCACATTCCGAAGGTGCCGAACTGGCAGATCCCGAGTGATGTGCATTCGTCGATCCGGAATGACAGGTTGTGCTCGACCAGTGAGCCCCGGATCTGCTGCAGAGCTAGATCGATGTCGATTCCCGAATCGTCCGTCGGCGGGTTCTGCAACGCGGGGATTGAGGCGTTGTGTTTCAGACGTAGCCATTCGACTAGGCAGTAGTTCGGGTTGGAAATCTCCGATGAGTCGATTACAACCTTGAACGGTGCGTTCCCGGTGCCTCCCGTGATTTTGACCGGAAGCAGAAACAGGGGAGCTCGTGCTTCGCGTCCTGTGGACGTGGTGTGGACGAGCGCTCCGAAGGTCAGATAGAGATTGGCCGATCCGGTCTCCTCGAACATCGTTCGGGCCGACCGTTGCAGACTCTTGAGCTGAGTCGCGTACTTCGCCTTGGTGACAGCGGCATAAAGCTTTTTGCTCTTCTGCAGGTATTCCAGCAGCACATCGTTGTCGATGTTCTGCGCAAGACGGGCACCCCGGAGCTCGTGGATGTCACTGATCTCGTCGTTGGGCATCAGCTCGATGGCTACGTTGGCGTGAACGAGGTCGTCGAGAATTGCCAGACCGGATTTCGGTATGTGGAGATCGATGACCTCCTTGGCAGCTTTAAGATTCAGCAGCCTGTTTCGTGTACTGAGGTCCAGCAGAGATCGTTTCCACTTCTGCACGCGAGCCGGGGAGTTATCGGTGGGGTCGAACACTGCATCGTGCTCAGCGGCAGCTCGGACCAAATCAGACGGAAGCTCGATTCTGTCCGCCGCGGCGTCGGAGTCGTCGTCTACCGTCTCGATCGCGACGTCGTCCGCGGTCGGGAGCGGCCGGATACCGTCTTTACGCGCCGTCGTCACCGCGGTGACGCCCAATAGTGTCCCCGGGGACGCGAAGTGTCGTCGAGCCATGGTGACGGCACTGGCGAAAGTCCCGGTTTGCGCGAAGTCGTAGAATTGAGCTTCGACGGGGACGACCGTGTTCGATTCCACGAGGTTGACCATCGTATTCGTATCGGTCACCGTGGCGCTCGCGAGATTCGTCTCCTCACGCATGAAGCCTGCGAACGCGTGACCTTTTTTGAGCCACAGCACAGGACGCAGCCCAGCGGCTTCGAGGCACGCAGCGTACGTGACTGCCAAATCGATGCAGGTGCCGAACCTCTCCTCCAGCACCTGCGCTGTAGTGCGGATCTTCTGGCCAGACTGCTCGAACGAAGCAGGCGGGCTAATGTATCGAATGCCCTTCGATCGGAGGGCCTCGTAGATCGCGCCTGCAATATAGGCGGCGCGCTCCGGCCCGGACTGATATCCACCCAGCGACGAGTTGCCGGTCTGCTCCTCCAGGAGTGTGCTGGCGATGGCGAGGACCGACGAAACTGCCCGAGTGTTGGGCTGCACGAACGCGGCTAGGGACGAGTAATAAACCGGCGCGTTGAACCATTCGTTGTGTGCCAGAACCCTTATTGGCACCTTGAGCTGGATCGGTCGACTCCACAAATGCTTGACGCTCACGTATATGGTCGCCGGATAACTCTCGTTGAGTTCCTGCAAATGATCGACCTCAGGCACGACTTCAGCGAAGTTGTCCCACTGAAGAGCAGAGCCCGGAGCCAGCGGACCGTCGTTAACCTCGTCGCACTCGGGAGAGATGGGATGCCCGCGTCCGAACAACTGGACCGACGCCTGGACGTCGATCGTGTCTTGGTTCGACGCATTCCGGATAGACAGAGCCGTGATCAAAGGAACCCCGTTGTGGACCAGCGCGAGGTTCACCGCAGGATGGGCGAACAACTCGACGACGAGGCCACCTTCCTCTATTCGGTGAGTCGCGTCAGTCAGTTGGGGCTGGGTCATCAGATCTCCGCACTACTCGGTCGTTGCCGCCCCACTGGTGGGCAGCAGAACGGCATTGCTCTCACCGTAAGAGATCGTCGCTAGTTGCGGGAACGTTCCACGGAATGCCGGCGATGTCCGCGAATCGACGTTGTCGAAGGAGCGCGACGGAGAGCTCAGAATGAACTTGGGTTGGTCGGCTACTCGTGTTCCGCGATGTCCGATAGCTCGACGCGGTATCCCTGCAGCCAACAAAAGTCGGCTTACAAGACTGTGATCTTGTTTCGGCCCAACCAGATTGGGAAGCCCTCTGGTTGAGAGACGTACAGCCCCCGTGTGATGTGACCACTCGATCGAATTGCACCGGCCAATCGATGGTTGCCGCCAACTCGGTGATGGGGTCGCGGACGAGGGGGTAGGAACGATCTGTATCAACACTTCGCTGACCTCGTCACCCGAGCGAAAGGGGACCGCCCATTTCGTCTCGTCAAGGTAATCGTGCCCAGTCGCGGCGATGGGTTCATTCGGATGAATGATGTCGACCAGACCGCTTGGGTGGTTCGGTGCTGCGGTGTCCGTACGGTCGGATAGCGTGCTGCCTGTTCGGCGAGACGAGGAGACTTTCGATGGGCAATGCAGGTGGGCAGTGGCAGCCCTACCCGTTGTGGGGCGGTCAGGGAGACTGGTGCAACGAAGAAGTTGTCGGTGTCCACGCCTATATCGATGCGATCCGAGCCACCCTGGGTTCGGACTTCGACCCGTCGGGCTCAACCGTTCGACGCACGGTCGAGTTGATCCCTGAGCCCGGAAATCCGCACGATCGATACGCTGTGTCAGTTCGGGCGTCCAACCACTTGATCGGCTACTTGGCGCGTGAGCGGGCAATTCTGTTCCACAGTCGGTTGATTGGCCTCATCGATCGAGGACTCGTTCCGACGGTGCCCGCGTCCATTCGCGCTTACGACCAGAACCGGTGGGATGACAGGCCGGGTGTACCGCTGGATCTGGACATCAACATTGGTGTGCAACTCAGCGAGCCACACCTCATTCTTCCTGGCAACGAGCCTCCCGATGTGCCGTACACGATGTTGCCCCACGGATACTCGGTTCAGGTGACGAAGGCCGACGACCATTTCGAGATTCTTCGACATTTCGTCGAGCCAGAGGGCGAGCTCGAGGTACTGGTCACTTTGCATGAAATCGACGTCAGCACTGCGAAGACCGAGAAGAAGCTTGTCGAGGTACGCGTGGAGGGGCATCGCATCGGACAGCTGACGCCGCAGACCAGTGCAAAGTTTCTGCCCGCGGTTCGCCATCTCTCCAATCGAGGGTTGGTCACTGCCGGCCGCGGTTGGTTCAAGGGGTCGTCCGTTTCAGCCCAGGTATCGCTGATGGCAGCGAAAGCCCATGAGCTGCCGGGGGACTTCTTGGCCGGAGAACCCAGGACGGTCATTTCGCTGAATCGGTCCCGTCGGACGCCAGCTATCGGTGCATCCTCGGTTCAGTCGATAGAGGCGACGCCGGTGGCTCGGACATTTGTCATCGAGCTGGTGACGTCGCAACCGCTGACGCCCTGGCAGCAGAAGGAAGCGCTCAAATTGTTGCGCGCTGCAACGTCGGTGGCTGGGAATGACATCGAAGAACCTGTGGTGACGGATAGTTTCGTCAAAGCTACAGTTTTGCAGGAACATTCGGATTTGATCGCGAATGCAGTCTCTGGTATCGAAGACTCGGACTTCTCGCTGGCAAGCGATTACCGAGCGTCGTTCGGATCCACGTGAGCGACTTGTGTCGGTGGCGAGACGTAGGCTTTCCTTGTGTGGATACCGTAGTACTACGTGAACAGCGACTCTACTGTCGTGCCAGTAAAAGTTTGGAAGTCGAGCCCTGGTGATTGTTGCTCCTGGTTGGAAAAAGTGCAGTGAATCTTCTGTGGGCGGGAGTGTGGCATGAACCTAATTCTGCATACGACTGTCGCTCGGTGGGCTGAGGATCATGGATTCGGTCCTGAAATAGATTTTCCGGACGTAACAAATATCGGTCTGCCTGCGGCCGGCCCGAAGCGAAGTGGCTACTACCTCCTGCGATTCGAGAATGACTCTTACTATCTTGGAGAATCCGTTGATTTACGGTCGCGGATGGGTGGACACAAGGCGAAGTGGGGAGACGAGGTCGCTGCGGTGCGCCTTCTGCCTAGTGCTGCATCGAAGCAGGAACTCAAACGTGTGGAGCGGGGACTCACGCACGAACTGGAATCCACTGGTGCGCCGCTTCGGAATGTACTGAACGCGAGCATCACCTACGGTGTCGACGTGCTCAGCGAGTTGTTGAACCCGGCGGCGCAAGAAGATTGGTCTGCGGGACCGGCTGCGTTCAATGCTCTTGATCGGACACCGCTGAAAGAACTGTCAGCTCAGTCGATTCGATATTCGACGGCGGCCCGCCGCTACCTCGAACATCCCGATGAAGACGCTGTCACATCACTCCTGCGTACCTACATCGAGTCGTGCATCCCGTCCCCTCGAGCGACCGAGTTTCAATACTGGTCGGTCAGCACAGGAACTTATAGCAGCAGCAAATTTCCGCGTCGATTTTGCGTGAGCGTTGGGAAGATGGAAGTCTTCGTTCTCAACGCTGACAAAGAGCGCGGCGGTCAACTCGCCGGATTCGTCAACATCCGAGAAAGCGTGCTCGATTCGTCCATAGTGGACATCGATGGCTTCTTCGCTGATCACCCCGGCGTCGAGGTCCTAGAGACTGGCTACGAGGACGCGGGGGCTGACACTCTAAAGCTTTGGATTGAAGGGCTGGACGCGCTCACGAGGTTGATCTCCGATCCTCGGGTGTCGAAGTCCGCAGGCGCGCTGGTTCTCGACTTAATGCGAAAGCATTTCTGCGTATACACCCGATACCACTGTCCGCAGCTTGTCGAGCGTGTCTATCCGAGTTTCAGTCGCGGTTGAAGGATTGCTGCTGATCTCGCTGCCGCCGACGTCGGTGCGGTATTGGGTGTTGTGGAGCAAGTGCCGTATTAGATGCCTCGCGCTCCAACTATGACCGTTCATTGCCGAGATGCATACTGTTTAACGGCAGTTCGAGGTCAGGTGGCCGGCGATCGTGGCTTGATTCGCTCACGTGACCATTCCCGCTCGGAAGGCAGCCAGTGCCGCCTCGACTCGATTGCGTACACCGAGTTTCACGAAGATCCCGGAGATATGGGTCTTCACCGTCGTTTCGCTGAGGTAGAGCTCGGAGGAGATGTCCGCATTGGTCGAACCAGTAGCCAAGATGCGCAGCACATCTCGTTCCCGTGGGCTCAGCACGTCCATCGACACCGACCGCGGGGCCGCCGGCAACATCGACGTCGCCACTATTTTCCGGAGCGAGTCCTCGCTGAACAACGTGTTGCCTGATGCGACTGCTCGAACCGACTGATGGAACGTCTCGGGTGCCTCGCTTTTGCTCAGGAAGCTGTGCGCCCCCGCCTCGATGGCCCGTACCACCAGATCGTCCACATCCATCGCCGTCATCGCGATGACCTTCGGTGGTTCTGCCAGCCTCATCAACTCGCGGGTGGAGTCCAGTCCGCCGACCCGTCGCATCTGAAGATCCATCAGCACCACATGCGGCCGGAACGCCGCCACCGCAGCAGGCACCTGGTCGCCGTCCTCCACGTCGGCCACCACCGAAATGTCCGGGGTCTTCGCGAATATGTCGGTCACTCCCCGCCGAACGAAGGGGTCGTCGTCGACGATCAGAACTGTGATCACGGCTGGCGCTGTCATGGTTCGCTGAGCTTAGAACGCCACTCCGACACTGCCCGTCAGGAGTACCACGGCAACCAGCACGCCACCACGAACTCGCCCGGCTGAGCACCGGCACTGAACGTGCCGCCCACCCCGTGGACCTGTTCGGCCAATCCCGCCAAACCCGTGCCAGACCCATGCGCGGACGCGGGTTGCCCCATCAGCTGATTGCGTATCTCGACGCGCACGCCTGCCTGATCGGACCCGTACACCGCCACCCGAATAGTCGAACCGGCAGCATGCTTCTGCGCATTGGTGAGCGATTCCTGCACCACCCGATACGCCACATGACTGCTCATAGCACCAATTTCACCGGGCGTCACGTCGAGCATCAGCGTCGTGTGCAAGCCTGCGTCCCGCGCCGAGTGCACCAGATCGGAGATGCCCTCGACGCTTTGCCGGCCACCGCTCGAGGCATCGGCCGATCCGCGCAGCACGCCGATGATGCGCTTGAGCTCATCCAACGCATCGTGAGCAGTCTGCCGAATCAACGACGCCGTCTGGGCTACCTTCTCGGGCCCGTCGGCGCTGTTGACCTGCATTCCGCCTGCGAACAGCGAGATGCGACTGAGGCTGGCAGCGAGTGTGTCGTGCATGTCGCGGGCGATGCGGGCGCGTTCCGCGTTGAGCAGCATCTCCTCACGAAGTGCGTTGGACTCCACTGTCACCTTGTCTCGACTGACCACGGCCTCCGTCAGATCGGATCGCGTGCGGCGCAGTATTGCGCCACCCACCACCAACCCGACGAGGACTGCCGCGACGACCCACGGAATCCACGCCGGGACGTCCCATTCCACCGGCACAGACCCGTCCTCGGCCTTCGTCGAACCTATGGTCAGGACGGAGTAGTACCGACTGCGATGGGCGTCGTACGTCAACGACACCCCGCACGCGATGTACACCGTGACGGCAGCAAGCACGAGCGGCTTGGTGCGTGCGAACGCACCGACGGCAAACAGTGCAATCAACGCGGCCGTCGCATCGGTGGCGAAGAACAGCGGCCCGGCCAGCGCCAGTCCCAGAACCACCCACGGCCGCTCGTGTCGCCAGATCAGAGCGACGCCGGCGATCAGGTTGAGCGCGACGCCGATGCCCAGGTTCCACCCTGGCGTCCCGGACGAGCCCGCTAGCCCCGCGGTCATCATCGAGCAGAACAGGCTGAAGACCACCGCCGCCGTAGTCCAGGCTTTGCGGCGCAGGGTGCCTGTCCGGTGGGTGCTCACGAACTGCAGCGTACGGCGGAGCACTGACACCGCGAATCGTCCGAACGGTCCGCATGACCGATCGGATGCGACCGAAAGGACGAGGCGCACCGACCGGTCAGCCGAGGCGCGGACGGGGCCGACTGCGGTGTGGTTGATGCATCGCCGAACGAGAGGAATTTCGACATGACCAACCACAACCCGAACCCCCAGCAGCAGTACGCCCCGCCCGCTCCCGAGCAGAAGAAGAGTTGGTTTGCCCGACACAAGATCCTGACCGTCATCCTAGCGATCGTCGTGCTGGGTGTCCTTATTCGGCTCATCGGTGGTGGTTCGTCGGAGAGCCCGACAGCTCCCGCGCCGGCCGGATCCTCGGCGTCGGAAGAAGCGGCTCCTGCAGCCCCGGCCGAGCCGGCTCAGCCGGGAATCGGCGTAGCAGTGCGTGACGGCAAGTTCGAGTTCATCGTCACGGCCGTCGCGCCACCCGTCACGACCGTCGGCTCGGAGTACCTGACGCAGACTGCGCAGGGCGAGTACGTCCAGGTGACCATGACCGTGCGCAACATCGGCGACCGAGCACAGAGCTTGGACGCGTCCTCTCAGAAGTTGCTCGACGCCGACGGCAAGCAGTACTCGGTCGACAGCCTCGCGACTGCTTACCTCGACGAGGGCATCGGCTACGAACAGATCAACCCGGGCAATGCGCTGGACACGACCGTTGTGTTCGACGTCCCCGTCGGGACCGTGCCCGCCGAGATCGAGCTGCACGACTCGGCGTTCTCGGGCGGAACGGCCGTCGCCCTCCGATGATCGACGCGAACAGCACTCGCATTCTCGCCGAATCTATTTCGTTCGTTGCAGTTTGGGCTGCGACCTGAAGGAGGAAGCTATGACCAACCCTCAACTGTCCCTCGTCGCTGCACTGCTCGACCGGTCCGGCTCGATGCGCTCCATCGCCGACGATACCCGCGGCGGATTCGACTCGTTCATCACCAGGGAGCGTCAGGCCGACGGTCGGACCGTGGTCACGCTGGCTCAGTTCGACAACCGGTACGAGCTGGTCTACGACAATGTGCCCATCGAGGACGTCGCACCACTCGTTCTCCAGCCGCGGGGTGGCACCGCGTTGTACGACGCGATCGGCCGGCTCGTCAGCGAGGTCGGTGCCGGGTTGGCCGCGACACCGGAGGACGAGCGCCCGGGCTCGGTGACAGTGCTCGTGATGACCGACGGTCATGAGAACGCGAGTCGAGAGTGGACCAATTCTGCTGTGCGAGAGCTGATCCAGCGGCAGGAAGCCGAGTACAGCTGGGACTTCGTGTTCCTGGGATCGAACATCGACGCAGTCGAGGTGGGTGCCGATCTGGGGTTTCAGCGGGACAAGTCGATGACGTACGTGTCGACGTCGGTCGGTGTGACGGCGGCCCTCGATTCGGTGGCGGACTATCAGCATCGAAAGCGCTCGGCCGGTGTCGATGCGCGTTCGGTTTCAGCCTTCACTTCGGAAGATCGCAGACGGGCGCGAGGGGAGTAAGGCTGAGTGAGTCGCGGGCGACACGCGGGTTCGCTGCTGGGACTAGACCGCCGACCGCATCAGTATTGGACTTCGCATCGCCGCCGATCAGCTCAGATAGTCGTTCTGAGCCGATCGACCGCGGCTAGGGCGTTATGGCTGTGTCGGAAAGTGACCGTGTGTGCCGAACTGGTGGCCCTGCAGGAAGGCCTCATTCTGAGCGTTCGCGCTGTCGATCAGACGCTGTTGTTCCTGCTGGGCAGCCAACTTCTTCGCCTCGTTGGACTTGTAGATCTTCATGCCGATCCAGATCGCCGCGACGACGAACAGCACCCATGGATTGGATCCCACGAACCCGATGGCGAGCAGCACCAGGAACGCGGTCAATATCGGATGGCGACGCGGCCAAGAACGTTGTGGCACAACGAATCCGACATGGGTTGTCTGATGGATGTTGATCGTGCCGTAGTTCGGGCTGTTGTGGAATTGGTTGCTCATCGTTTGTCTCTCTCGAATGCCGCGGGTCTGGTGCCCGGCACTGAGCCAGACAGTTACGACCATGTGGTCGGTTTTAATGGCGGAAGTGTTACAACGCGAATGCGCCGGATCTTAGTTGCCCACGGACGTGCACAGATCGGGATCGGTGATGTACCCAGCCTCGCAGCCCAATCGGGTCTGGATATCGCCCGATGTCGGCGGTTCTCCGCACGCAATGCCGCACCGATCTGCTCCGATCACGAATGAGCCGTCAGACCAATAACATTCGTTCGAGTTACAAGAATATCCGCGGCCGGACGTCGTGCCTGTAGGTACCGGAGTCACCGCATCCGGATCGGGATAGGTCGTTCCGTTGTACGGGTTCCGACATACGTAGCCGTCGCACTCGAATGTGTTGGCTTCTCGTTCGGACCGCAGATATCCATCGCCGTCCAGCTCATCGAAACACCACTGCGAAAAACGCGTGGTGCTGTCGCTCCATCGGGCAGGCCCTGGGGTCCCGAACAGACACTCGACAACGAAGGGCTCGGCCGGGGTAGGCGCAGTTTCGATGTCGGCCACCGGACTCTCTACAGGAGTGAGGGTGGGCGTAGGTTCCGAGCTACTGGTTACCGCCGGGGTAGGGACGGTGGCGGAAGTCGACGAAGTGGTCGATCCAGGGTTGGGGGCACTCGATGTTGCGGCTGAGCTGCAGCCGCTCAAGATCAGCAGGCCTGACACAACGGCGACCAGCAACGAAACACGCAACGCTACATTCCGATCTGTTTAGAGTATGAGCTCTCTCGCGAGCCCGTTGACTATCGGGGTTTTGCGTGCGGCGTTACAACCGAAGACACCTATGCGCCCGGCACTAAACCAACGTTGTTGCGGATGGCCTCCGCTCACCAGGCCACCGATCCGGCGTCGTCGAAGAACCCGCCCCGCGGGCCGTCGTCGGGCAGGGTGGCGAGCTTCAGTGCGATCTGCGCACCCTCCTCGGGCGTGCGAGTGGACGCGAATCCGGTGAAATCCGTTGCCACATAGCCCGGGCAGCATGCATTCACGATCACCGCAGTGTCCGCGAGCTGCCGTGCATATTGCACGGTCATCGCGTTCACCATGGTCTTGGATGGAGCGTAGGCCGCCATGATCGGGCCGGTCTGTAGCGAGAGCGAGCCCATGTTGCTCGAGACGTTGACAATGCGTGGCGAGGCGGATCGAAGAAGCGTCGGAACTAGTGCGTTCGTCACTCGGATGACCCCGAATACGTTGGTATCCAGCGTAGTCCGCAATACGTCGATATCCAGCGTCGTCGGATTCTGTTGGTCGCCGCCGGAGATGCCCGCGTTGTTCACCAGTATGTCCAGGTCGTGGATCAAGTCGGCGGCGGCGGCAACGCTGTGATCCGACGCGACATCAAGGGGGACTCCGAACGCGTCGATGCCCTCGGCACGAAGCTTGTCCACCGCGTCCTGTCGTCGTGCATCGTTGCGGGCCCCGACACCTACTCTGATTCCCTGCATTCCGAGTCCGTGTGCGATAGCAAAGCCGATCCCTTTGTTGGCGCCGGTGATCAGCGCGGTCTTTGTCGTCATGCGATCCATGGTCGGCGTCGAGAGCAAGTGCGTCCAATACCGATCGACCAACCTCTGATACTCAACGGGTATCACAGCTGTGCTGTCGGAGTTGACGATCTCGAAACTCGCGAACTCCGGTACTTCATCGCCGTTGCCGAGGAGTTGCACTTCGGACGCGCAGCGCAACGGCTTGGGATCGCCCAGCCACCGCTGTCGCGGGCGATCAGCAGGATGGAGCGCCGACTCGGGGTCGCCCTCCTGGATCAGAATCGTCGCGGAGTCGCCCTTACTGCTGCCGGTGCGGTGCTCCTGAGGGACGCTGCCACCGCGCTCGACGCGGTCGCAGCGGCAGCGCAGCGAGCACGAGCCGCCGGCACCAGAGTCAAACTGGTGACCAAAGCCGGTGCGTCCCAGGAGCTCCTACGCGGCGTTCTCGATGCGTACCCCGCTGACGTGGATGTCATGTTGTGTGAAGTCGGTGAGGAGGCCGGATATCTTGGCCGCGGTGATGCCGATGTGGCGTTGATGCATCGCCCCGTCGATGACCTCGTCGGGTTTGACTCCGAGGACTCCTCACCGAGGGCCAGGTCGCGATTGTTCCGCGTGATCACCCCTTGGCCTCAAAGGACGAAGTTGTCATGGACGATATCCGTGAGGTGGCGGATCTGCCGATGGCTCGGTGGCCACAGCTCGACGGAACGTATCCGAAGGGACCCGGGCCTGAGGTGCGTGCTCAATCGCAGATCGCCCAACTAGTCGCGCTGTGCCAGGCGCTGCTGGTCATTCCATCATCGAGTCGGGCGTGGCAGTGGCCCGAGCACGTGGCCGTGCCTGTGTCCGATGCGCCGATGATCACGACGATCATCGCGTGGCCGTCCGGAGTCCGATCGCCAGCGGTATCAGCATTGGTCCGGTCGGCCGTCGGTGCTGCGTTCGAGTGACTGACCGCAGCCCTCCCGGCGTGCGCCGATCTACGGCGGTTACCGACCGCCGTATTTCGAGGTGATGCGACTTTCCAACCACTGCAAGGCGATGGTCGGCGGCAGTGCCATCACGAGGATCAACACAACAGTGCTCATGATGTTTTCCATCCGCACCAGGCTGACGTTGCGCAGGAGTTCGTATCCGATGCCGCTGGACGACGAGAAAATCTTGGCGAGAGGTAGTCCCAGAAACGTCAAACCGGAGGTCATGCGCATACCCGTCGCCTACGCGGGCAGTGCCAGCAACATTGGAATGCACCTGGAGTAGAACTGGAGTCCGAACCGTCTCAGAGCACCGATTCTACGGACGGGAAGAACGGGTACAACAAGATCTTCGGGTTGCTGTCGATCGAATAGAACAGCGTTGCAATGGCTCTGAACCAGTACCAAGCCCGGGCGAGCAACTGCAATCGTGCTGGTGCCGCTAGCCGAATTAGTTGAACGCGAGGAGGATCATGAAGGGGCGAGCAAATAATGGTGTACTGAACTTCTGCTTGGCGCAACGAAGGTGCGACGACGGTAGAAGGATGGATACCGATCCGCGTAAGCAGAGTCGGGGAAGCGGGGCGCATTGAGAATCAGCGACCGGTTCGGATGCGAATCTGGCAACATTCCGTGCCAAAGCGAGGGCATTCCAAGCTTTGCGAACTACTTTGCTGGCCTTCCCCACTTGAATAATGCTCCTATGCCTATAGGCTGCGCGAGCAGAGTCGTTGATGCCCGACTAGGCATCGGGCAGGAAAGAGAGGTTCGGAGAGTGGGGTATCGACATTCCGTAAGCGTTTCAGGTGTCGTATTCAATGCCGCCATAGATGCTTTCCTTGTGATTCGGCGCGCCGACAACGCTGTATGGGAAGTTCCCGGCGGTATTTTGGAAGGCAACGAAACGATCGAAGCCGGGTTAATACGCGAGGTGTTGGAAGAGACCTGCGTAACAGTTCGGCCAACCCGCCTGACTGGCGTCTACAAGAACATGTCGATGGGGTATGTCGCCTTGGTGTTTAGTTGTGAACTATTGTCTGGCGAACCCTGCCCAACTGTCGAAAGCAGTGAAGTCAAGTGGATGAGTCTCCACGAGATTCGGCGACAGATGTGCGAGTCCATGGCGCAACGGGTGGTGGATGCGCACGACGCCGATCGTCCGGTCATCCGTCACCACGACGGCCGACACCTGCTGACGAACGAGAACCTAAGCCGAACAGCAGGCAGTTCCCGGCCAACTAAGGCGTGTCTCCCAACGGATGATCTGGCGCGACCACGGGAAGGCCGCATGTAGAACCGCGCCCGCCCGGTACGTTGGCACCAGTTTGTTCTACCGGGTGGCAAGTCCACGCCACTGTTCGACAGCATAGAAAAGGCGCTCAACTATATTGCGGCCTTTGCATTTCTGCGAATCGAACTTCGGTGGCCGACCACAACCGCTGCCCCGATTACACCGATGACCCTGCTAATCTCGCGGCTCCGAGATCACCGCCCCGATTCGCCGCGACCGAAACAGCGCACGAATTGCACGCGAGGACTACGCCTTGTCTCCGAACTCCGCATCCGGGTCAGTACGCGCCGATGCGCCCCTCCCGCTCGATCCGTAAATGCGAGAACAGAATCAGGAGCATCGGACCGTCACCCGTTTGCCCGGCACCGATGAGAACCACCAACGGCAAACCGTTTCCAGCAGTGAGGTAGTGAATCTTCCTGCTCAACCAACCACGAGAGCGGCCGATACGGTGATCATCGGGCTTGGCAAGCAGATTCATGCAATCCGACAGATCCCCCTGTTCGGCAGCGTTCCCTAGTCTTCCCTATCAGGTTGTGGTCAACCAATTTTTACGTATGATGCTTTCAGTCAGACCGCCTGCCTCACTGGTCGGTCACTGGGGGAGGAACGTCATGGCGGTCATTCGGGTGGACGAGGAGAATTACGATGAAATGGAAGCCAGGAAGCTAGAAGCATACCAAGTAGTCAGGCACCAGATTGAACGCGAGACAGATCTGATCCATCACCGAGTTTCCTGGTTGATGTCCTGCGAAGCATTCTTGTTTGCCGCGAATGCTCTTTTGGTCGCGGGCCTTCCGACGTCCTCCAATCAAGCTCGGCCTTACCAATCAGACTTCGAAGCGATGCATGGTCTGCTACCAGTTCTCGGAATTATCTTTGCTGCTTTGGTATTTTTTTCAGTGGCTGCTGCTATTCTCACAACGTTCTCGTTGCGCAGGCACGCCCATCAGTACGGCATCGCAGGTGATCGGGCGATTCCACGGCTGGCCCGGGGTTGGACTTGGCGTCATACTTTTGGAGCGTCACCAGCAGTGGTCTCACCTCTGGTTTTGATCGGCGGGTGGGTTTTTCTCTTGGCGTCCAACTAGTGAACTACCGTGCCATAATCGAAGCCTTTGAGCGCCAACGTCGCTCCGCGCAAGCTCGTGTTGTGAACGCGGTACAGCCGAGCCCATGTGGATCAAGGCTTCGACAAGAGTGGCGTCTTCGATGGCCAGCCTGACCGCTCGTTCAGGCCCACCTAAACCCCGGTTGGCCTGCGCGCGTTTGCTCTCTCGTCACCGACCGCCGTATTTCGAGGTGATACGACTTTCCAACCATTGCAGGGCGATGGTGGGCGGCAGTGCCATCACGAGGATCAGCACAACCGTGCCCATGATGTTCTCCATGCGTACCAGGCTGACGTTGCGCAGCAGTTCGTATCCGATGCCGCTGGATGACGAGAACATCTCGGCCAGAAGCAGTCCCAGGAACGCCAGGCCGAAAGTCATGCGCATACCCGTCGCCAACGCCGGTAGCACCGCGGGAATAACGATCTGACGGATCAACCTGGGCCAGCTCACCCGCAGTGACGCCGCCATCTTCAGGTGGATTCGTTGGACAGATGCGGTGGCCTCGACAGCGACGAGGAACATCGGGATGAAGGCTGCGTAGAAAGAGAATCCGAACCGGCTCAATGCGCCGATTCCGAGGAACGACAGGAAGATCGGGTACAGCACGATCTTCGGGATGCCGTTGATCGAGTACACGATCGGGGCGATGGTCCGGGTCCAGAACGGACTCAGTCCCAGTGTCAGGCCGAGGAGCGAACCCACGACCGTGCTGGCGAGGAACGCGAGCACGAGGATGCGCAGCGAGTCACCGACATTGGCTCGGAAGTCTGCCTTGCCCAGGTCCTCGACGAGCGAGGCCATGGCCTCGGCAGGCGTCGGGAAGATGAGACTGTCGACGAGAACCGCCGCGACCCACCAGATCAGGACCGCGATCACGGCCACGACCAGAGGTGGGAGGAACCGTCGGGCGTTGTCGCGGCCCGCGGACGAGGCGACCTTCGGGGGAGCGGTGGGGGTGGTGGCTACTCTGTCCAAGGTGCTGCTCATCAGCGGCGCCTCCAATCGAATCGGTTGAGCGCGAGCGAGATCAGTGAGGTCGAGAGCAAAGCGATCAGCGCCACGATGAGGATCCCGGCGTACATGTCGGCGATGTCGAACCCGTCGTAGGCAATGGAGATGAAGTGCCCCAGACCCTGCGTCGACAGGATGAACTCACTGGCCAACACCGAGATGACGGCGTACGAGAGCCCCAGCTTGAGTCCGGTCACGATGCTCGGCAACGCATACGGCAGCAGAACCGATCGAAAGTACTGCCACCGTGTGAGCATCAGTGTCTTGCCGAGCTTGGTGACGATCGGCGACACCGCATTGAATCCGGTACGTGCATTCAACGCCACCACACCGAAGGCGAAGATGGTGGACAGAATGGCGATCGGAGCCACACCGGCACCGAACAGCACCACCATGATGGGGTAGAGCGCAAACGTCGGGACGGCGTAGTAGATGTTGAGATACGGCTGAAACGCTCTGTCCCACAACTCGTATCGCCACAGGACGTATGCGGCGGCGACACCGAGTACGGAGCTGAGCACAAAGGCGAGGACGATGATGCCGAGCGTTCGGCCCAACTCGTCGATGAGGAAGTCCGGGTCGGTCAGCAGGCCCAGCGACGTCGAAATCATGTCGGTCACCGGAACGATGTCCAGGGGTGAGGCAAAGAATCGTGCCGAGATGTCGATGAGCACCAGTGCCACGACGAGGATGAGCACCGTCCATCCCCAGGCAGGGAGGCCGAGTTGGGTGGAGGGGGCAGGCCGGATGTATCCGGGGACCACGGAGGCGCGCGTGGTCTCGCGCGTGGGCGCACTCATGGTTCGATGCTCATCGTCTTCTTGGCCTCGTCCCGCAGCCGCGACCAGATGCGTTCGTGCAGAGCGACAGCCTCGGGACTGGCCAGTACGTCCTCGGATCGGGGGCGCGGCAGATCGACGTCCACCTCGTCGATGAATCGACCGGGCCGCGCGCTCATCACCAGCACGCGATCGGAGAGCAGCACCGCTTCCTGGATGCTGTGGGTGATGAACAGGACTCCGCACGTGAGCTTTTCGACGATCTTGAGTAGCTCGTACGACATGACCAGTCGCGTCTGCTCGTCGAGTGCACCGAAAGGCTCGTCCGCGAGTATGAGGTCGGGCTCCATGGACAGGCACCGCGCGATGGCCACACGCTGGCGCATACCGCCTGATAACTGGGTGGGGTAGTGGTCGCCGAACTTGCTCAGCCCCACAGTGTTCAGCAGCTCGTCGGCGCGGGCTCGACGCTCCTTCTTGCCGACCCCGCGGACTTCGAGGGCGAATGCGACATTGTCGCGGACGGTCCGCCAGGGCAGCGTCGCCGATTCCTGGAAGATCACCGCAGTTTTGGAGCGGGGTCCGGTCAACGGCCGACCGTCGATCTGCACGGTGCCGCCGTCGTGATCCTGCAGGCCTGCGAACACCTCGAGCAGAGTCGACTTGCCGCAGCCACTGGGGCCGACGACGGAGACGAATTCGCCTCTGCCGATGGACAAGTCGATCTCGTGCAGGGCCGTCACGTCGCCGAAGTGTCTCGACACCGAGGATGCGACGGCGATGGCCGAGGTGGTGTCGGGGCGGGGTCGAGTCGCTGCTTGGGTCACGTCGCTACCTTCTGGTGGTGGGAAATGCTGTCAGGAGTCGCAGTCGCCGGGAACATCGTTCTCGACTCCTTCGGCGAGGAACTCCGGGTCGAACAGGGTGCAGAAATTGGGTACGCGATCGCTCCCCGACGCTTCGACGCCGTCCTGGGCGGATTCGACGGACGCTGTATCGAAGCCGCCGCCCCACGTGCCGACCGAGGACGCTCGTTCGACCACTGCCGTGGCCGACTCCACGTCGAAGCCGGTGTAGTTGGCGTAAATCTCTGCTGCTGCAACAGGATCGGCCTTGATCGACGCGACTGCCTCGGTGTAGCCGGCGTTGATGGCGCGCACGACCCCGGGATTGCTCGCGGCGTAGTCCTTGGTCGTGGTGATCGTCGACTGGAGGAATCGCGACATGTAGTCGGGACTGCTGACGATCAGCTTGAAGTCCTCGGGCCGCTGTTCGGCGACGATCGAGGGGACGAGGGCGATGTCGACGTTCCCTGCTTCGAGAAGCGCGAAGCCCTCGCCGATTCCGCCGGACGCAACACGCTCGATCTGGCCGGCGTCGACGCCCGCGAGTGAGGGAATGAGGCGGGTGAGGGCGTCGGACGCCGAGTTGGGCCGGGTGTAGGCCCACCGGCGCACGTCCTCGATGGAGTTGATGTTCGGGTTCGAGGCGAGCGCGTAGAAATTCATCGGATACGGCCCCTGGGTGCCGCCGCCGACGATGCGCAGTTCGGAACCGGCCGCGTCGGCTTGCACGATCGACGGGTAGCTGACTTCACCGATGGGGATGTTGCCGTCGAGCAGCGTGCGCATGGTGGCGCTGCCGCCCTTGCCCGGCACGATGTTCTCCACGATCACACCGTGCTTCTCGAACAGACCCTGCTTTTGCGCGACAAGCCAAGGGATGCTGTAGATTTCGGCCGCTGCCGAGACGGTGACGTCGATCGTGACCGGGTTGGCCGGGTCCGCGTCAGGACCGGGATCGGATCCACAGGCCACCAATGCGGTGGACAGCGTCAGTGGTGCCATGATGGACGTGGCTCGGCGTAAGTGCATCTGCGTCCTCGCTGGATGATCGGCGTGACGGTGCCGAAGTGGGAGTGTCGGCTGTCGCATGCCCACCCGTAGTGAGACGTACGTAACAGCTGTCTCTTACCTAAACATAAGATGTTTAAGGCGTCAAGGCGGGTCAAAATCGGACAAAGTCGCATCCAAGAGCGAACAGTTCCGGTTAAAGATCTGATGTATGCGGTGGTATTGCCCGATGCCAGTAGCTCACCGACTGATAGCGCTCGCCGACACCGAACAACGCACCTTCACGGTGCGCCGCCGCGGTGAGTTGCGCTCCCACCGGCATGCCCGAGGACGGGTGGAACCCGACCGGCAGAGCCAGCGTCGGGCCGTCGTGCAACGACCACGGATACGTGAATTGTCCCATCCGGCGTGAGAGCGCGACCACGTCGTCACCCCCGTCCCTCGGGGGAACGTCGACAGGCATGGCCGGGGTCAACACCACGTCGACCGTCGCGAACGTGGCGGTCATGGCCTCGCGGAACAGATCACGGCCGGCGAATGCACGGGCACGGTCGGACTCGGAGATGCTCAGGCCCAACGCTATTCGCTCATGGGTCGCGGGTTGGAAGCGTGAAGGCTCGGTGTCGAGCCGGTGCCGATGGCAGCGAGCGAGGTCGCCGTACACGATCGTGTAGACGATGTCCTGGGCGTCGGCGGCGTGCTCGAGTTGGATGGGGACGATCTCATACCCCAGTTCGGCGAATGTTCGCACCGCGGCTGCGACGGTCTGCGCGACGCCCGATTCCACGTCCGCGGTGAGGAACACGGTCGGGACACCGATACGCGTGACCTCCGAGGGCTCGGATGGACTGGGGGACAGGACGTCGAACAGAGCCTTGACCTCCGCGACCGACCGCGCCATGGGGCCTACGGTGTCGAATGGCTCGCTGACCGGGAACACACCGTTGTTGCTGATCGATCCCCAGCTCGGGCGAAGGCCGGTGATTCCGCACGCCGCGGCGGGTAGGCGAACCGACCCGCCGGTGTCGGTGCCCAGGGATGCGTCGACCAACCCGGCGGCGACGGCAATCCCGGAGCCGCCACTCGATCCGCCGGGGACCCGAGAGGGTTTCCACGGGTTGTACGACGGGCCGGCCGCCGAGTTCTGCGAGGTGACGCCCACGGCGAACTCGGCCATGTTCAGCTTCGCGACCACCGACCCGCCTGCGCGTCGCAGGCGGGTGACGACCTCGGCGTCCGACGCGGCGACGTTGCCCTCGAAGAACTCCGAAGCACAGGTGGTTTCGATGCCGGCCACGTCGATGTTGTCCTTGACGCCGATACGCAGGCCGGACAGGGGCCCCGGGGTGTCGTTCCGGTCCTCGATCCACCGGACGACACCGCCGAAGGTCCCGTCCTCGATCAGGCCGCGCTCCGGGCGCGCAGCTCGGCCGTCGCGTCCTCGTCGACCGTCCACGAATCGGTGTTCACGACCACACCGTAGTCGCGTCGAGCATCGTCGTCGGTGAGGTACTCGTCCCAGACGTCGCTGAGCACCTGGAAGGGATCACGCTCGTACGGGTTTCCGAATCCACCGCCGGAGGGCAGTTTGATCTCCAGCGTTTCACCGGAACGAATCGTCTCCTGAGTGACCTTGGAGTACAACACTTCCTCGCGATCGGTCCCGGCGTTTCTGGTGAACGAACCGGACACACCGTTGTGGCCACCGAGGGCTCCGGCCGGCGGATCCGACCGGTTGTCGGCCTCGGAACCGAGGAACGTATCGGTCTCCATCAACCACTTGCGCACACTGCCGATACCGCCGCGCCACTTCCCTGGCGCGGGAGCCTCGTCGCGCAGCTCGTACCGCAACGCGCGCATGGCGTGATTGAGTTCGAGCTCCTCGATGGGGTTGTTTCGAGTGTTGGCCATCAGGGCGTCGACGGCGTCCATACCGTCCTTGCCGTTGCGGCCGCCGTACGATCCCTCGTTGATTTCGATGTAGACCCAATAGGATTCACCGTCCGGCGCGATACCGGAATAGGCGATGGCGCACAGAGCGGCGGACGATCCTGCGATCGCGTGATCGGGAAGCACCGGGGCCAGCGCCAGGTTGATCGAGTCGAATACGCGGTTCACCTGCGAGAACCGCGCGAAGCACGATGCGGGGAAGTCCGGGTTGAAGATCGTGCCCTCGGGGGCATATGCCTTGACGGGTCGGAAGCACCCGTCGTTCTGGGGAACGAATTCCTCGGTCAGGTCCTCGTCGAGCAGAATCGTACGAATGGCCGAGACGGCCACCGGCAGAACCGAACCCTCGAACGGGACGTTGAACGCGGTGGGCACTTGGCTGTTCGAGCCGGTGAGGTCGATGAGAATGTCCTCACCCTCGACCTGCACTCGGACGGCCACCTTCAGCGGTTCGCCGCGGTTCTTACCGTCGTCGTCGAGATACCCGATGGGTGCGGTGTAGCTGCCGTCCGGAATTTCTCGGATCTTCTTGCGCAGCATGGATTCGGAGTAGTCCATCCAGCGCTCGCCCGCGCTCATCACGGTGTCGAGGCCGTACTTCTCGAGGAGCTCGGTGAATCGTTTCTCCCCGATCCGCGAGCACGCGATCAGTGCTTCGAGGTCGCCGCGGTTCTGCTCCGGTGTACGGACGTTGTCGAGAATGTGCTGGATCAAGTAGTCGTTGCGGACCCCGGCCTCGTAGATCTTCATCGAGTCCATCAGCTTGCCCTCGGCCCACACGTCGACGACATCCATGCACAGGCCCGGGAAGTTGCCGCCGACGTCGGACACGTGTCCGGTACACCCGGCGAAGCCGATGTGCTCGCCCTGCCAGAAGATCGGAATGATCACGCCGTAATCGGGGGAATGAGCCGCTCCGTGGTACGGATGATTGTGCAGCACCACGTCTCCGGGCTTGTACGTTCCGGCGAGGCGACGGTTGACACCCTTGATGTAGGCGGGAATCGAACCACAGTGCATCGGAGTCGAATCCGATTCACACAGTTCGCGTCCGTTGATGTCGAAGATGCCCGCGCCGAGGTCCTCGGACTCTCGGATGAGCGAGGAGTACGCCATGCGGTAGAGGACCTGGGCCATCTCCTTGGCCATCGACTGCAGGGCTCCGCCGATGACGCGCAGCGTGATGGGATCGACCTCGACGTCGTTCCAGGTTCGAGTGGATTCGCCCGCCAGTGACACTCCGGTGGTGGGCATCAGCGCTTTGCTCATGCGGGGTTCCTCTCGATGATGATGTGGCCGACGGCGTCGACGGTGGCGTGCTGATTCATGCCGATGATCGTGGTGGAATCGAATTGCTCGACGATCGCAGGACCGTCGATCTCGTTGTTCGCCAACAGCAACGACCGCTCGTAGACCGGGGTGTCCACCCATTGCGGCGCGGACGTCTCGTCCTGCCAGAACAGCGCCTGCGTGGTCGTCTTGATCGCGCCCGAGGAGTCGGCGGTGCCCACGGCGATGTCGGCGATCTGCACGTGGGGGACCGCACCCACACCGGTGACTCGGACGTTGATCAGCTGTACGGGCTTGTCGTCGAACCGCTGTGAGTAGGTGCGTCCGTGCACGTCGTGGAATGCCTCGGCGACAGTCTTGACCCACACGTCGTCTACGTCGCCGTCCGGCGCGGCGACGCGAAGTTCGTAACCCTGGCCGACGTAACGGCAGTCGACACTGCGTTCGAGCGAAATATGCTCTGCCGCAACGCCGTCCTTCTCGAGCTGCGCGACGGCGAGTGCGGACAGTCGCTCGATCTGCTCCTGCAGGAGCTCGATGTTCGGGTCGGCGGACGATGTCCACACCGTCGTCGGCTCCTCGTAGCGGATGTCGGTGGTGAGCAGGCCAACGGCGGAGGTGATGCCGGGGTGACCGGGTACAATCACCCGCGGAATGCCGAGCTGGTCGGCGATCTGCCACGCGAACAGCGGCCCCGCTCCACCTTCGGCGATCAATGAGAAGTCGCGCGGGTCATAGCCTTTGCGCACCGAGTGCAGGCTGATCGCCTCGGTCATCGAATGCGCGAGGATTTTGAAGATGCCCATTGCGGCGTCGTCGAGCGGGGTGTCGAGCTTGTCGGCGATGTGAGTCTGAATCGCCTCGCGTGCCAGCTCGGGCTTGACCTCCATGGTTCCGGACAGGAAGCTCTTCTCGCGCAGCCATCCCATCATCACCATGGCGTCGGTGGAGGTCGGTTCTGTGCCGCCGTGTCCGTAACACGCCGGACCGGGAACTGCACCCGCACTTCCTGGTCCGACGCGGAACATGCCACCGTCGTCGACCACGGCGATGGAACCGCCACCGGCGCCGATGGTGTCGACCTCGGCCATCGGCACCATTGCGTGGTAGTCACCGATCCGGGTGTCGAGCAGATGCTTCATGCGCAGGACGCCGTCCGGTGCCACGCCGACGTCTGCGGAGGTGCCACCGACATCGAGAGTGATGACACTGGGGAACCCGGACGCTTTGCCGATGGCGCAGCCGCCGAGCAGGCCGGCGACAACACCGCTGGTCAGGAGCGAGACCGGGATTTCGCTGGCGCTGCGCGAGGTGACGAGTCCGCCCGCGGAGGTCATGAGATGCACGTCCTCGCCGACCTGAGCCGCCTTGGCCTTACCGGCCAGATTCTCGATGTACTTCGAGGTCTTCGGTCCGATGAAGGCGTTGAGCGCTGCGGTCGAAAAGCGTTCGTATTCGCGGTATTGCGGCGCGACCTCGCTGGAGAGGAGATGAAGACGCCCGGAAACTCCTCCTCGATGATGGCTCGGACGCGCTGCTCGTGTGTCGGGTTGCGGTACGCGTGCAGGAAGGCGACGGCGATGGCCTGAACGCCGCGCTCTCGCAGCAGCCGAACCTGTTCGCGCACGGCATCTTCGTCGAGCGGGGTCAGAATATTTCCCGCGGCGTCGATGCGCTCCGGGACCACACGACGGTTGCGTCGCGGCACGAGCTGCCACTTCTGCCACGGAAGATCCTGGTAGTTCGAGTAATTGAGAGGGCGCTTCTTACGCGCGATGTGCAGCAGGTCGCGGAAACCCTCGGTGGTGATCATGCCGACGTCGCAGCCGTTGTGCTCGAGCACGATGTTGGTGGCAACGGTGGTGCCGTGAAAGAACATATCGATCTCGGACGGGTCGATCCCTGCGCGTTCGGCGAGGACCTTGATTCCGTCCATCGTGCCGATCGAGGGGTCGTGGTTGGTGGACGGGGTCTTGTGTACGACGACCGTGCCGTCGTCGTCCCACAGGACGAGGTCGGTGAACGTGCCGCCTACGTCGACTCCAATGCGTTTCATGCTGCGTCCATTCTGTCGGTGCCCGAGTGGAGCGGGAAGGCGTGCTCCGCCTGTCCTACGAAGTCGTTGGGTCACCACTGAGGTGACATGAGTCATAGTGCTGATGATCAGTCAGAAAAGCAATACCTCTGATGTATTGCGTCTGGTTTGCCGGTATTTATCGCCTTTTATGCGTCTGTGTGGTGGAACGGCTGCTTAAAAGCGGATGTATCGAGGTCCGTGATCCCTACGTCTCTAAGCAGCGGCCAGGTTAAGCTCGAGCCGGCCAGTACCCACCGGTCAGCAGAAACAGTCCAGCAACACCAGGGGGAAGACGTGGCTCCATCGGCACCGCTCAAGGCCACAGCCAAGAGCGTCCCCGCGTATGCGGTTCTCGCCGGCCATCTGCGCACCCGCATTCTGTCCGGTGAGCTGCAGCCGGGGGAGCGGCTACCCGGCGAGGCCGAGCTCACCGCCGAATTCGGCGTCGGACGTAGCACCATTCGAGAAGCTCTCCGGTCCCTGGCCAGCCAGAACCTGATCGAGACGACCAGGGGAGTCACCGGGGGAAGCTTCGTGGCCGTCCCCAGCGTCGGACACATCAGTGAGCACCTGGAAACAGGTGTCGCGCTGATGGCCGCCGCAGAGACCGTCACCGTCGACCAGCTCATGGAAGTGCGCAACCTGATGGAGGTGCCGGCCGCAGGCATCGCTGCGTTCCGCCGCACCGACGAGCATCTCGAACAACTCAACGCGACGATCTTCGACCCCAACGAAGTACAGGGACCCGAGACCTTCGCCAAAAACCAGGAATTCCACCTCGTCTTGCTTCGTGCGGCCCACAACCCGCTGCTCGAGCTCATCACCGCACCTGTCTTCCGTGTCCTGTCCGGCCGATTCGGTCGCGACCACGCGCCCGAGGGCTTCTGGCAGTGCGTCGACAGCGACCACCGAGGACTGCGCGACGTGGTGGCGGCCGGCGATTCGATGGCCGCGATGGACCTGATGCGCAAGCATCTCGACCACCTCGGCGACTCCTACCGGCAGATGGATCGACTCCGCAACCCGTAAACATCTGCTCTTTATCGAGCTGATCTACCTGAAGTCCGTTGATTGCCGGTTTTGCCGAACCCTTGACGCCGTAAACATCTGATGTTTATGGTCTAGGTAAGGCACTCGCCAAACCGACACGAGGAGACACGGTGGCAATCCATCCGGCCGTTCTGGGGCGCTTCTTCGACGACTACGCCGTGGGGGACGTCTATCAACATCCCTTCGGGCGGACGATCTCGGAGACCGACAACACGTGGATCACGCTGCTGTCGCTCAACACCAATCAGAACCATTTCAACGCGCACCTGGCATCTCAGAACCCCATCACCGATGGGAAGGTCATCGTCAACTCCGGCTTCACAGTCTCTGTGGTACTGGGACTTTCGGTGATCGACATGAGCCAGAACGCGATCTCGAACCTCGCCTTCACCGACATCAAGATGTCCCACCCGGTGTACGCAGGCGACACCCTCTACGCCGAAAGCATCTGCACCGGACTGCGTAAGTCCGAATCACGCCCCTACGCCGGCATCGTCTCGATGATCACCCGCGGCCTCAATCAGGATGGCGTCGAGGTCATTTCGTGGAAGCGCTCGGTCATGGTCGCCACCCGCGACAGTGGCATCGGGCAGAACTACTTCCCCGAAGCGAAGAACGGACCGCTCGAACTCCCCACGACGAAAGACTCCGACGCATGAGGCCACTCGAAGACGTCCGCATCATCTCCCTCGAGCAGTACGGCGCAGGCCCGTTCGGCAGCCTGCACCTCGCCGATCTGGGCGCGGATGTCATCAAGATCGAGGACCCCAGCGTCGGCGGTGACGTCGGCCGCTACGTCCCGCCCTACAGCGAGGGCGAGGACTCGCTGTTCTTCGAAAGCTTCAACCGCAACAAACGCTCTCTCTCACTGGACCTTTCGACCCCGAGCGGGCGAGCGGTGTTCGAAGACCTCGTCCGCACCAGCGACGCCGTCTACTCCAACCTCCGCGGTGACGTGCCCGAAAAGATCGGCATCACCTACGACCAACTCAAGCACCTCAACCCCGCGATCGTATGCTGCAGCCTCACCGGCTTCGGCATGACCGGACCACGATCGAAAGAGCCCGGCTACGACTACATCCTGCAAGGTCTCGCCGGCTGGATGAGCGTCACCGGCGACCCGGACGGCCCGCCCACCAAATCCGGTCTGTCGCTGGTCGACTACTCCGGTGGATTCGTCGCGGCGATCTCGCTGCTGTCGGGATTGCACGCGGCCAAGCGCGACGGCATCGGCGGTGACTGCGACGTCTCGCTGTACGACACGGCGATGTCGCTGCTCACGTATCCCGCAACGTGGCATCTCAACGCTGGCTTCGAGCCAGTCCGCACGAAGAACTCGGCGCACCCGTCGCTGGTTCCGTTCCAGGCCTTCGAGGCAACGGACGGCTGGCTCATCGTCGGCTGCGCGAAGGAGAAGTTCTGGGACCGGCTCGTCGTCGCCATCGATCGCCCGGACCTCGGTGTTGATCCACGGTTCAGCAACTTCTCACTGCGCGGCAAGCATCAGGACGTGCTGCTGCCGATCCTGGAAGAGGTGTTCGCCACCAACACCGTCGAGCATTGGCTCTCGAAGCTCGGTCCGGCCGGGGTTCCGACCGGGCCGATCAACGACGTCGAGCACGCACTGACCGAACCCCACACGATAGCGCGCAATCTCGTTGTCGAGACCGAGCATCCGGTGTACAACACGGTGCGTCAGGTCGCCTCCCCGGTGAACTTCGGGTCCGAGGCCAAGCAGTATCGTCGCGCTCCGCAGCGCAACGAGCACTTCGACGACATCGTGCGTGATCAACTGGGATACGACGACGAACGCGTCGCAAAGCTGAAGGCGGAGGGTGCCTTCGGTACGGCGAAGGACGAGGTTCGGGCGTGACCTCGACGGTTCTGGCGGAATGGGCGTCGGGCGTCACCGTCGCCGACCTGCCCGAGAACGTTCGACGCGCGGCGGCGCGACACTTACTCGATGGCGTCGGGAATGCCGTTGCGGCTCAACGCCTCGGCTACGGCCGAGCCGGATGGACCGTGGCCGACGCTCTGGGCGGCCCAGCGGAGGCGCGACCTCTCACCGGTACTCGAGGGTTGTCTGCTCCGGCAGCCGCGTTCGCGACCGGGGTCATGGTGCACGCTCTCGACTTCGACGACACCCACGCCGGAGCCTTGGTTCATGCGACGGCCGTATCCTTTCCTGCGGCATTCGCCGTCGGACAGCAGGTGTCGGCCTCGGGTGCAGATGTGCTGACCGC
This sequence comes from Rhodococcus sp. IEGM 1372, assembly GCF_030056835.1. Lineage (NCBI taxonomy): Bacteria > Bacillati > Actinomycetota > Actinomycetes > Mycobacteriales > Nocardiaceae > Rhodococcus > Rhodococcus sp. IEGM 1372. The sequence goes on from NZ_JASHKS010000036.1 coordinate 33,118, forward strand.
CGCGGCTCTCGGCCTCGAAACTGCCTGCCGCCTCGGTGAAGTCAGTCCGCACGGATTCCACGCTCGGGGCGTGCACGCGACCGCGGCGGTGGGCCCGTTGACCGCCGCACTGGTCGCCGGTCATCTCTCGAAGTTCGATACCGAAACCTTGGTCAACGCCCTGGGGATCGCCGGGTCGTCGAGTTCGGGTTTGCTCGAGTTTCTCGATACCGACGCCGACACCAAGGCGCTGCATCCCGGATCGGCGAGCATGAACGGTGTCCTGGCGGCCCGGCTCGCGGCGGCAGGGGCTACCGGACCGTCCTCGGTCCTGGAAGGTCGACGCGGAATCTACGCTGCGCTGACCGATCGGCCGACGAACTTCGCGGCACTGACGGACGGACTCGGGACGCGGTGGGAAGCCACCCGAATCGGCATCAAGCCGTATCCCAGTTGCCAGCTGATGCACGTGACGCTCGATGCGGTGTCGGAAGCGCTTGGCGACAACGCAGTTCAGGCCAGAGATGTCGACGACATTGAGGTGTTCGTTCACCCCGATTCGAGTCCGTTCGTCTGCGGACCGAACGCCGGAGTCGCCTCACCGCGGAGCACCTACGACGGCAAGTTCGATCTGCCGTGGAGTGTGGCAGCGTTGCTCCACGACGGAGCGATCACCGTCTCGACGTACACCGACGAATCCATCGCACGCGAGGACGTCCTCGTCACCGCCCGTAAAGTACGGGTGACGAACCTGCCGTCCGAGGTTCCCGCGGCGGCCGCGTCGGGCAGAGCAGTTCTGACTCTCACCGACGGACGGGTGCTGGACGCCTTCGTCGGCGGCAGTCAAGGATCCGCCGGGTTCCCGTTGAGCGACGACCGTCTGCTGGAGAAGTTTCTCGGCAACTGCGGCAATGACTCTCGGGCTACCGAGCTCGCCGACCGCATTCTCGGATTGGTCGACGAAACCGACCTGACCGCCATTCTCGATCTCGCCGCTGCCATCGCGCCGGCACCCTGACCACCATCGATCGACAGGACATCATCATGGACTTCACGTACGACGAGCAACAGTCGGCCTTCCGTAAAGCATTGCGCACCTTCGTCGACAAGGAAATCATCCCCGTCGCGAACGAGTGGGAGAAGACGGGCCGATACCCCACCGAGATCGTCGAACACATGAAGGCCATGGGACTGTTCGGGATCACGACGCCGGAGGAGTACGGCGGTCTCGACCTGGACAAGGTCTCGTTCACCCTTGTGTACGAGGAGCTCGCCCGCGGATGGATGGGCGTTGCCGGAATTCTCGGCAGCCACAACCTCTCGTGCTGGATGATCGGCAAGCACGGTACCGAGGAGCAGAAGAAGACTCTGCTGCCCAAGCTCGCGTCCGGTGAATGGCGTACGGGTGTCGGCCTGACCGAGCCCGGTGCCGGAACCGACCTGCAGGGCATCAAGACCACCGCCAAGCGCGACGGCGACCACTACGTCGTCAACGGTGCAAAGACGTGGATCACCAACGCCCGGCACGCGAATGTGCTTCCGGTACTGGTCAAGACCGACACCACGACCACACCGGCACACAAGGGAATGTCGTTGCTGTTGATCGACACCACGACCGACGGCTTCGAGGTGCAGCGCGACATGGGCAAGCTCGGCTACAAGGGCACCGAGTCGTGTGAGATCACGTTCACCGATGTGCGCGTTCCCGTCGATGCTCTGCTCGGCGGCGTCGAGGGGCGTGGTCTGCAGCAGGCACTGTCGGGTCTCGAGATCGGTCGCCTCAACATCGCCGGACGAAGCGTCGGCATCGCGCAGGCCGCGTACGACGCCGCCCTCGAATACGCGAAGCAGCGCACCGCATTCGGTCAGCCCATCGCCGAGTTCCAGGCCATTCAGCTCAAGATCGCCGACATCGCGACCCAGCTGCAGGCTGCACGTCTGATGACGTACTGGGCTGCATCGCAGGCAGATTCGGGCAAGCGCGTCGACATGGAAGCCGGCATGGCGAAGTACTTCGCCTCCGAGGCCGCTATCACCGCCAGCCTCGAAGCCATGCGCATTCACGGCGGCTACGGCTACTCCACCGAATTCGTCGTTGAGCGCCTCTACCGAGATGCTCCGCTGATGGCCATCGGTGAGGGCACCAACGACATTATGCGCACCGTCATCGCGAAGTCCCTCGTCGCGGGCACAGGCGTCATCGGATGAGGACCGCTCTGACGTACCTCTACGTTCCCGGGGACGTGCCGGAGCGGTTCGACAAGGCACTGAATTCGGGTACCGACGCGGTGGTGTTGGATCTCGAGGACGCCGTCACCGCGGCGAACAAGGACCGTGCGCGTGCGACGGTGGCGGCGTGGGTTGCAGCCTGCGATCCGGGTGATGTGCAGATCTGGGTGCGGGTCAACCCAGGGCCGTTGCAGGAGGACGATATTCGTGCAGTGCTGCACCCGAACCTGACGGGAATCTGGCTGCCGAAGGTCTCTTCTGCCCGTGAGATCGAACAGGCCGACGCTCTACTGGGTGGCAGTGACGCGGTGGTCTCGCCTCTCATCGAGACTGCCGCGGGAGTGTTCGCGGCCCTCGAGATTGCGCGTGCGCCTCGGGTCAAGTTTCTCCAAATCGGGGAAGTGGACCTCGCCGCCGATCTGGGCGTCGACGGTTCTGCGGAGTCACTGTCGTTCGTGCGGGCTCAGGTGGTCGCAGCCAGCGTGGCGGCGGGGATCGATCCACCGCCTGCTGCGGTGTCGCGAAACTTCCGCGATGCCGATGTATTCGAGGCCGATACTCGCGCTCTGGCAGGTCTCGGTTTTGTCGGGCGTGCGTGTATTCATCCGGCTCAACTCGCTCCTGTGCGATCGGTGTTTGCACCCTCGGACGAGTCAGTGCGTGAGGCCGAGGAGATGTTGGCCGATTTGGAGCGAGCGACTTCGGGTGTGGCCGTCGACAGCAACGGATTCCTGATCGATGAGGCCGTGGCCCGAACCGCTCGACGAGTGGTGGAACGTGCCGCGCGGGTGTCGATCAGCACCTGACGTCAGCCGAAGGCAATGCGAAGCCCGACGCTCGCTGTGGCCCCACCGGCGCTGAGGATGAAGTTGTGCCGTCCTTCGTCGCGGAACACCATCTGCATCGGCAGGAACCAGAATCGATTCTCGCCGGTGAAGCCGGCACCGGGGATCTGCAGGCCACGCTGATTCACGATGTGTTCGCCGTTTGCGTCGTGCACTTCGAGAGTCGCGGGAAAGTCCTTACCGATGTCATCGGGTCCCGTCTGCAGCAGTGCGACCAGTCGGCATTCGAGCATGCGGGTCTGGCGGGGAACCGTGCAGGTATCCCAGACGCCGCCGAGGATGTCGAGCATGTCGTTGGAGGCTCGCGCGTACTCGGCGAAGAACAATCCGGTGATGATCATCGGTTGAGGTCATCCGTTTCGTAGTATCGAAGTGACTTCATGGCGTCCAGGACGGTTGGACGCAAGGGTGCCGGCACCTCGTATGTCCCGTCGCAGACCAGCCACCCGTCGGCGATGAATTGGTCCAGTAGGCCGCGGAGCATCAACGCAATGATGTGTTCGTACAGATCTCCGGAGTGGGCCGAACCGACTTCCGGGAGCCGCTCCCGTGGAGTGCTCGTCATCGCGGCGAGAACTATCTGTCCGGCAACGACATCGGGGACTTGCGACTGGCGGCGCGGGTCCTCGCTGAGGAAGTACCGGCGGATGACGTGCGAGAGAGCCGTCCGGTGGGCGGCCAGCGAGCCGGGAAGTGAGTGGGCGAACTCGTCGGCCCAGGGACCGCGTATCGCCATGGTGGATGTCAACTCGATCAATCCGGCCGCTGTTGCCGCATCCCACAGCGTCATCAGGTTGCGGATGTCGCGCATGGATCGTGAATTCCGCGCACGCGCGTCCAGATCCACCCCGACGGCCTTCGCCAGCTCGCTGACCGACCCGGGCCGGGGAACACCTGTGCCGGTGATCGGTCGTGACGGACCGAGCCAGTCGAGGAGCGAACGAAGCTGCGCTATCGGCTTCGATGCGGTCAGCGCTGCGAACTCGTCCTCGGCGGTCGGTGGTGTGAGCTCGATATCGTGGGGCGTCAGTCCTTCGACCGGGGACTCGACTGCCGGCTCGATGTCGTCGGCGAATTCCGTGTTGGCGGTTCGGGATCCCCGGCGCCCGAACAGAGGAATGACGCGAGCGAGGTTGCTGTCTGTTCGGTCGGAGGGCACGAACACAGCATAGGAAAAATGTGGGCCCGACGACGATACGAGCCGAACCGCAGGTCGTCCTCTGGACACGTTTATGCTGGTCGCGATGGACGGCAACGATGAATACGACGAGCTCGATACCGCAGCCCTCGACGTCCTCCGTGAACTCGGCCCGCTGAGCACCGAGGACTGGGCGATTGCCATGTCCGACCGAAGGTTCGGACACCGACGCGAGATGTACGACCTCGTCTACACAATCGATTCGATCGATCTTGCGTTTCTGCCGGACATGCGCAACATCGCTGTCGACAGGCTGCTGGAGGGCCGCGTCCTCACTCACCGGCTCACCGAGCAGGAAGTGGCGTCGGACATCATCGACTCGATGGACGACCTGTCGCCCATCACGACGCTCTTGCAGTTCGCTGACGATCCCGCTGGTCTCCGCACGAAGTACAGAGGTATCGGTGACGGCGGGGCGTTTACCGGCCGCGGCATCGACGACCCGCAGTGGCCGCCCAGCGAAGCGCTCGTACTCCCGCCGGGAACTCTGAGCGACTACGAACGAGGCGACGTGGTATCGCTCGTAGTGATGGACGGTGTGGTTTCGATCCGATTGGTCGACGGCCCGCTGGAGCAGATCGACGTCACTGCCGCGGTGCGCGAGATTGTGCCCGAAGACGAGAGCGTCGATCGCGATGCTGTTGTCTACCAACTGATGTACGACCATCCGGACCTGTTCACACGACCAGGCCCACCGCTGTCCGAGATCTTCGCCGGTGCCGGCATCGACCAGTCCGAGGACCAGGTAGCCCGCACAGGATTCGATTTCGACGCCGCAGCGGCCACAACTCGAACGAACATCGTCGCCAACACTCTCGGAGTCGATACCGAGGAGGCTCGCGCGCTCGTCCTGTTCGGCGACATCGTGAGGGACATTCGCGGTGAGATTGCCGACGACGCCCAACAGCATTCCGAGGCAGCAGTTTCCGAGGGTGCGGATGCGCTCATCCCTCTTGCTCGATCCGACGTCGCCGTGCTGGCACTGAACAGACACTTCGACAGCAAAGGGACCGCGGAGGCCCTACTGCAAGCGGCCGAAGCGCTGCTCAGTGCTGGGCCTCGACGGGCGACCGCAGCTGCGCACTGGTTCCGTGCTACCGCGTTGGACCGACTTGGGGACGCACTATCGGCCGAGACAGCGTTGGAGAAAGCGCTCGACGCGGACTCGCACTTCGAGCCTGCAGTGCTGGCTCTCGCCGAGTATGCGTCGACGCGGGGAGATGCAGTCCGGGGACTGTCACTGCTCGGACGTATCGATTCCGATGCTGGCGCGGACCTGCGAGAGATGTTGGAGCCCTACGTCCCTCAGGACCGACCCGATCTGGGGCGCAACGAGCGCTGTTGGTGTGATTCGGGCCGTAAGTACAAGGTGTGTCACCTCGGAAAGAACGTTCTCTCGCTCGAAGAGCGCGCTCAATGGCTCTACCAGAAGGCCGGTGGCTATGCGGTAACGGCGAATTCCGCTGATCTCATCCTCGGTCTGGCCCGAATACGCACGGAGCATCTCGGTGATGGTGATGATGTCTTGTCGAAGGCCTTCGAAGAACCGATGGTCAGCGATGTAGTGCTGTTCGAGGGCGGAAAATTTGCAGAGTTCGTGAGTTCTCACGGCCCGCTACTGCCGGCCGACGAGTTGATGCTGGCTCAGCAGTGGCTCCTGGTGGAACGCTCGATTCACGAGATCGAATCCGTAAGACCTGGAGAAGGTTTGTCTCTGAGAGATATTCGTACCGGCGACCGACACGCTGTCACGGAACGTTCGGCGAGCCGAGAGTTGACCGCAGGACAATTCATCTGCTCGCGCGTCGTACCCGTCGGTGGACAGTTTCAGATCTTCGGTGGAATCGAACCTGTCGATCCGACGCAACGAACGAAGCTGATCGAGATCCTCGACGCCGACCCTGTCGATCCCGAAGATCTGGTGAGTTTCCTCAGTGCCCGGTTGGCTCCTCTCCGAATCGAAACTCGTGACGGCGATCCGGTGGCGTTGTGCGAGTCGGTCTTCGAGCTCGGTGAGGTCGATGGACTGCGGCGGAGGCTGAGCCGCAAGTTCGGGGCTGCGGAGGGGAATCGATGGCATTGGAAGGTCGGAACGAGCATCCTCGGAACACTCACCCTGGACGGCACCCGATTGACGGTAGAAGCAATGTCCGAACGCCGCGTGGACACGTTGATCGACGATGTGATCACCCTTCACCCTGATGCGGATCAGCTGAGCGACAGGCGTTCGTCGGCAGAGGAAGCGATGGTCGAAAGGTCGGGAAAGAGCACAGAACCTGTCGAGATGACTCCAGAGCTGATTGGGCTCCTCGACGAGCAGATTCGCGAATACGAACGGAAGTGGCTCACCGAGTCCATACCCGCTCTCGACGGATGGACGCCACGCGATGCCGCGGCAGATCCCACTCGTCGCGATGATCTGATTCGTCTCCTCGATTCTTTGCCGGGCGAGGAACGACCTGGTGCGATGAGCGTGCGTCGACTGCGCGACATGCTGGATCTGTGAGAAACGCGTCGATACTGCTCGCCTGAGGTCAAACAGGCACGGACGCACCTGCGTCCGATCCAATGGAACCGATGCGCCGGTAGCTGCGTCCAACACCAAGGACGGGTTCCAAGGACGGAGTGCTGTGAGCAAGATGCGATTGCTGATCGGGAGTGCGGTCGGACTGATGCTGGTGGCAACCGGATGCGGAGGGGCACCCGAAGGCATTCCCCCTGCGGGCCCGTCGACGACATCGGTGACGGCAACCGCGCCGGCCAATGGTGCGTGGGATCCGTGCACCATCCCAGAGGCTGCCATCGAAGACGCGGGCTTGGCGGTCGAGACGAAGTCCTCGAACTTGGTGGGGGATCTACCGATCTCGGAAGACTGGATGACTTGTTTTTGGACGAACCCACTGCCGACGCCGTGGTATCGCGTCGGTATCTTCTCGTCTACTGAAAGTCTCGACTACCTGCGTGAACGGGGACCGTTCGAGAATTTCGAGCCCATCGAGGGACTCGACGGCATGCGCTTCCAGCGGGCCATCAAGTACGACGAGGTCAACTGCGGTGTCGCTTTCGGCCACCCGGGTGGCGTCGTGTACCTGAATCTCGACGGGTTGGTGATGACACCACCTCTTGACGATCCGTGTGTCGAGGTCGAACGGTTGGCGCGTTCAATCCGGCCGTCCTTGCCGTCTGAAGGTAGGTGAAGGCAACCGATGGGTTTGGAAACGAACGAGCTTGCATCAACGATGCAGCAGTGGCAGTCACTGTCGATGCAGGCAGAGTCCGGGCAGCTCGAGATTCCCGAAGGCGTGGCGTTCCAGTGCGACGAGGTGTGCGCTGCCTACATCAGACACTTGAAGGATATGGTGGTGAAAACGCAAAACTTGGTCGACGTAAAGGCATTCGGCACCTTGGATTCGGCCAGGCAGCTCGGCGAGAAGTTCGAGAGGATTGCCTTCAGTGGTGATCGATCGCTGCACGTCGTGCTGATGCAACACATCGAGGTCATCGAGCTGATGCGGTCGGTGTTCAAGCGCTATTTCGATGAGGCCGAGTATGCCGATCAGCGGACATTGTTGTCCATCGGGGAGATCGCGGAGGGTCTGGGCGAGTGACTTTCACATCCAGGTGTGATCGGTGCCGCTGTGCGTCTACGTAGGTACTGCGCTGCTTGTCGAATCGGTAATCGAGCTGAAGGCTTGATCGCGGCTGAAATACACTGAGCCCCAGTAAGACCGAGCCTAGCGCACGGACAGCATGGTTCTACTGGAGGTCTCGCTGCTTTGGTCGGACTCCTTTTTCGGGGCGCAGTCGTTGACTGGGCTCTGAGCCGGGGACTCTTGAAGTGCGAAATGGGTTGAGCTGCTCAGCCGAACGCAATGATTGTCCAAGCCGTAACGCTCGGCTATTGTCGAAGAAGGTTCAAGAGTGACAGCCGTAGGTACCTGGCCGGCTGTCCGGCAACCCCGTCTCCATCGACAGGGTGCCCCAGGGGAAGAACCGGCGCGTCCCGCAATCGCAGGCGCGCAAGTCGATGGAGGGTTGCACCTCCAGGATGAGGTGAACAATGTCCGGTAGTGGCGAACTCGAAGCAGCACAGGCGAAGTGGGAACCCATTCCGCCCGAACGCCGTCGTACCTGGTGCCAGACGCTCCTGAGTTACCCGCCGATCTGGTACGGCGTGTTTCCGATGCTCGAGACTCGGAGGCTGGTACTCCAAGGTGGGTACGCCAACGCCGAAGCCTGGATCGACCTCGCGAAACGTGCTGAAGCAGTGGGATTTACGCCTCGGACGTGGCTGATTTTTCGGCAGAGTCTCGAACCCGCGTACCTGAAGGATCGGTTCCCGTCCCATCCCGAGAACATGCCCAAGCTGCGTGGAAACGGCGGTGTCGAGACGGTGGTCGTCGACCCCGAGGACTTTTCCGAGTGGCCATGGCTGTTCGAGGCGGGGTATCGCGCGGGAGAGGCGACCTTGCAGGCGCTGTCTCGCTGAAGCCATCCACCAGGCTGTCGACGGGGTCGGCTTGTCAGTGGAACCGCGGAGATCGCTGCTGCGTCTGACAGTCAGGAGCGGCTAAGACTGTCGACCGATTCCGGGAGGGTGGACACGCGTGGAGCTTCCTCTCGTACGGCACACGATTGTGTCTTTGGAGTTCGGGTTCTCCCTCGCGTTGCATACAGAGCGTGATTGCGAAATTCGCATCGAGTCGAATTTTCGAGTCACTGAGCCCGGGGTTAAGAGGTTTCGCGGTGTGCCGCACACGCTGCTACCCGAAGACAGCACTGTCCAGCGTCTTATCGGCAGACGCGTCGCGTCCGCGTATGCATCCGATGATGGCGGCTTGCTAATTGAGTTCGCCGACCGTACAAGCTTGGTAGTTCCCTCAAACCCTGATTTCGATGCGTGGACCGTTGCAGCGCCCGAGGGCTTCAAAGCAGTCAGTGTGGCGGGCGGCGGGCTCACGGTGTGGGACTGAAACAACTATCTGGCGAGTGCTACTGGATCTGAAAACAGCCCAGACCATGGAACCGGCGCGATCCCTGCTGCGTCTGATGCTGTGGGGCGGCGATCGGGCCGCGTCGGCAACGCCATCGGTGATGGTGCTGCTGCAGTTGCCGGCACGGGGTCGGTAATCGGCGAACTGGCGACAGGGGCGTGGGATGCGATTTTTTGACGTGCGGCCCAGTGAATTGCGGCGCTGGGTGGCATCGCCGGGGTCGATGATCGCTCGAAGCGCGATCTTCGGGGTTGCGGCGCTGATTGCTCTGTACTCGTGCGTGGTGAGTGTCGTGGAGGGAATGATCGCCTCTGCTCTGTCGACATTCGGATTTGCTGTGTTCTGCATCAGCACAATGGCTTTCGCGTGGACCAACGTTCCGTCGATCAAGACAGGCTCTGACGTCCGCCGTTGGGTGCAGGGCTCGACTGTGCGCTACAACCCGCTGGGCTTGAGGTTGCTCGTCGTGATAGTCAGCTCTCTGTCGATCTGCGTGATCGCGATGGGTTACACCTCGGGTGGGGTGGGATGGGTTCTTGCTGCAATGGGATTGTCCATGGCCTCGTTCCTGATTCCAATTCTGTTGCGCAGTATTCGCAACGGTTACCTCGAGCTCTCGGATGACGGTATTCGCCACCGCGGCTGGGCATTCGACATCCAGGTGCGGTGGGTGGACCTAAGAGACACCGCTGTGGTCGTGGAGTCGTACCCGTTGGTTCTGGTGAGGGTCGACGAAATGGCGAAGATGACTCGGCGCTTCACAACCTTGCTCTGGAGAATCGAAATTATGCCGAAAGGTAAGTACATCGAACTCGACTGCAGACGCTTCGATGTCCACCCGGTGGCGCTGGAACAGTGGATTCGGTTCTATATCGACAACCCGGATGCCCGAGTCGAACTCGGAACCGATGCAGCAGCAGAGAGACTGACGGGCGTGGGTGTACAGCGCGCCTGACCAGACTGTGCGACGTCATCAACGAGTTCCGGTACGCAAGACCCTGAAATCGTTGCGTACGAGACGATCTGTCCCCTTTTTTGGCCGAGACCCGATTCGGGTTCCATGGCTGAGCTCTACGGCCACGCGGGGTTGCAGTCCGCCTGGCCGGTCGGGCATTGAGGCTTGGTCAACGCGGATCCAGAGGTGGCACAGGCGTTCCGGATCGAGTCCGCAAAGTAAGGTCACAGCCCAGCGCATTCGCGATGGCGATCGCACCATCGAGTTGGATCGAGTCTTTGCCCCCTTCGAGAGCTTGGATCGTCGACCGACCCACGTCGGCGAGCAATGCCAACTCTGCTTGAGTGAGGCGTAACTGAAGCCGACGTGCGACGAAGGCGGCCGCCACCTCACTCGGATATCTCCGACTTCGTCGTCGCGGATGGGCCATATTCGCTCCTTATGCTTGCGACTACATGCATAGGCGACAATACGCCCCTCTTTTATAGGACTGAGCCCTGTTATGCCTGTGAACGAAGGCATAACGGCATATCCGAATGTCGAATCGCCCGTGTCGGTGGTCAGTTCATTGCGATACTGAATCGACATTGCCTGTACCGGGGACGGGTCCATGCAGTCTCGACCAGCTCGGAGTTGGCATGTCCACGAGAACTTTCATTGCAATCACCGCAGTGGCGCTGGTCTGCGTCGGCTGCTCGAGCAGCCCCGACGAGACACCGAGCGAAGCTGTTCCTGTGACGAGCAGTTCGAGCGTTACGGTGTCGGCGTCACCTACCTCCAACGTGGACGTGACGGCGGCACCTGAGCCGCCGCCTGTTCCTCAGCCCCAACTCATCACCTACGAGTGCGGTGACTTGGATCTGTATCAGTCAGGCACCGCCCTGTACTCAGACGGCACGACAGGGTACGAAGCCGAGTGCGATACATATGTCCCGCCGGCACCGCCTGAACTGAGATATTGCGATTACGGCGGCACCGGGGACTGTCTGAATAACGGTTGATCCGGTCCTTGGTTCGACACGCCGAGCTCAG